>CAJMQV010000099.1 GCA_905215575.1 uncultured bacterium
TTATAAACCGACAGGGCAGCCAAACCGACGCCGCCGGTCGTTAAGCCGATTGCCGGATTCTTCAGCAAGTTCTTTGTGTTTGCTTCCGCCTTCCATCAGGGCTACTATCTGGTGGTGTTCCTGGCGTTGGTCAACACCATCATCTCGCTGTACTACTATCTGCTCATTGTGAAGGCCATGTATATCACGCCGAACGATTCTCCTGTGCCCGCCTTCAAGAGCGGTCCGCTGAGCACCGTCTGTCTGGCCGTTTGTGTGGCCGGCATTGTGGTGCTGGGTCTGTGCAGCGGAGTGTATGAACTGCTGCAACATGTGGCCGAGCTGTAATCTTTTATAAGAAGAAACAAAAAGAGTTGTATCAATTTCTCACTTGAGATACTGATACAACTCATTTTGTTTTAGACACTTTGTTTTTCAGAAACTTGTTCTGTACCCGGAATTATCCCATCAGCCATTTGCCCATGCGTGCGCTACGGCGCACCATCACGACAAATCCCCATGTAATTCCCAATAGTAGAACGGAGCAGAGGATCATTTTGACCATTGTGTGCAGTGGCCATGAAGCGATGAGATGGTAGCACGGTCCCAGAAACAGATAGTGCGACATCCAGATTCCTAACGTGGATGTGGAAATGCTGCGAAGCGTTCTTTTCATTCTGTCCGAGCGAATCTCCAGTCTTTGTGCTCCCAGGAATATGGGCAGGCTCATCAGCAATACGTTGGGAGAGCAGTATGTATAGAACAGTTCCGTCATTTCTGCTGATTGTCCGGGTATACTTGTCACGCTTTTGAATCCGAAAAACGTGATACAGAATCCTATGGCAAAAAAACACGCTCCCCAAAAGACCAATGTGCTTTTTTGCAGGATATCGGATATTGGGTCAGATAATGTCCAAGTAACAGATATCCGTTGAATCCGGCAAAGTAGTAGAGCGTGTGAAACTCGTTCCAGGAACATGCGCCCCAAAGATCATGGGTAAGATATTGTCGCAGACAAGGGATAAAGAGCGACAGGAACCAGAGAGTCAAAAAGAACTGCTGTTCTTTTGCAGAGGACTGCCGTATCCATGCCGAAAATACGGGCATATACAGATACAGTCCGATAAGGAGATAAACATACCACATCTGCACGGCGAAGGCTGAAAAATTAAAGGGAATCATCAGGATGTTATGCCACGCGTCTTGAAATTCCTGCGAAGGCACGGCCCAGACAAAGAAGTCGTTGATGATTTCGGGTGAGAGCCCCAAAAGGCCGGTGAACCATGGGAAAAGATTGTAGAACACAGACCAGATCAGAAAAGGTACGATCAGTCTGGATAGTCTTTTTCCATAGGAAGTCCGCAGATTTTCCCGTACGGGAAGGAGGAGTGCTCCGGTTACCATTACAAAGAGCGGAATAGCCGGTCGCATGACCGAACCGTAGAGACTTCCCCACAGGTTGTACCAAGGTTCGGAGCGTTCCGCGGGAGTGACATTGTCGGTGCAGTGTACGGCAATCATCATAAAAATGGCGATTCCTTTGAGCAAATCCATCCAGACGATTCTGGAGTTTTGTTTGGAGCAGGTCATATTTTCCATAGCTTTTTTGTGGCAAAGTTATGTTCCGATTTTTTCTTGTTTTTTGATTTAAGTCAAAAAATGAATCAATATTCTGCTCGGATTCTGCTTAATGTGGAGGGTGACATACCCAGAAAAGAAGCAATGTGTCCTAGCTGAAGGCGATGACACACATCGGGAAATGTCTTCAGAAACTTCTCATATCTTTCTTTTGCGGAGAGTGTGAGGCGGTCTATTCGGGTACACTGCAAGGCCCGGAGGCATTTCTGATGGACGACACGCCCCCAATTGGCCAGTTCTACATTTTGTTCATACAAATGGTTCAATACCTGTATGGGTATGGAATAGGCCCTTGTATTTTCCACGGTTTCTACAAATTCAAATCCGGCCTTGTTGTGATACAGACAAAGCAAGCCGAAAGTAATGTCTCCCTCTCCCGAAAACCAGGTGGTGTGCTCCTGTCCGTTGATGATGCAATAAGAGCGGGTCAGCCCTTCTTCGATGAAATATACCTTGCGGTCTATGATCCCCGCCTGGATTACGGGATATTTGGGAGGGAAACGATGTTCGGTCAAGTGTCCGTATAATTCGGAAAGAGACTTGTCTGATACGGGATAATAGCCTTTGATTTTACGGCTTATATTTGTAAATTCCATGCATTTTCCATGCTTTTATGCTTTTGGGTCACACTTTTGTTTTGAAGTTGGCTGTCAGTACGGACTATTGGATGAAAATCTCTTTCAGTTGGTACTGCGGGATGTCTGCCTGCATACGGATCAGTGTATAGCGGTCCTTGTTGTCGTAGACTAAGGTATAGTCGCGGCTTCCTTTTTTATAGACCGATATCTTTCGGTCGCCTTTATTGATTTGCATCAGGACCTTATTGTCCGATCCCAGAATCTTTTCTCGGACAATTCCTTGTGCGCTCTGGCTTTCTTTCCAAGAGTCTTTCTGTTCCTCCTCCAGTCTCTCTTCCTGAGCCTTTCTCAGTTTACGGATGGCTCTGCCCTTTGTGGCCGAAAGATACTCCAGAGAGTTTACGCGCCCCCAGAACAGACTGGAAAGATTGATGTCTGGATTATCAATGCTCTTCCAATCGGTATTGCGTATCATATCCTGTGTGTAATAGAAAGATTCAACGCCCGATACCTGAGACATCTTGTTATAAAGTTCACTCTGCGCCTGTGCGGTCAGTGAAGCAACCAGAGCGCAGACAAAAAATGCGATCTTTTTCATGATAGGTCTTAGTTTAAATAGTTTATTGTATATCCACAAAAATAGAAAACATTCTTTTAATAAACAATGAATGGAAATGTTTTTTGAAAACTCATTTTCTTGAAAAATGAGTAAAGTGAAGAGGTTGCTGTCAGAACAGATTTTGAGTTTTCTAGAGAATGAAAGATTAAAAAAAGTAAAACTTCCAACCATTTTTTTATCTTTGAGGATTTCCTTATACTTTTGATTTCTGTTTGCCAATTCCGGCTGTCGGAAGGTTTTCCGGATAGGCGCAGACTGTTATCGTCATTAGCTTTCGTTTGGATAGCCACGGAAAGCAGGTGATTGCTTTGTTTCTTGTAGTTCATTTTTCATAATCGTCCTGTCGGTTATGAATTATTGTGCTGTCGGTAATAGATTACTGTCCCGTCAGTAAAATATGGAAACACGGATAAAATAAAAGTTTAGATAAAGCCATGAAACGAAAAAGAATGATTCTTGGGCTATGCTGCTGCGCGTTGGGCAGCGTTGCGGCTCAGGCTCAGAATCCCGAACAGCATTCTGATACCACCTTTCAGGTGAAAGGAGTGCTTGTTGACTCCCTGTTACAGGAAAAAGAACCCTATGCCACCATCCGGGTGGTGCGCTCCGATGCTCCCGAAAAAGTGGTGCGTATGGCCGTGACCGGTCTGGACGGAGTGTTCCAGCTCTCTCTCCCTGCGGAAGGGACCTACCGTATTTCCATCTCTTCGATGGGAAAGCGCACGCTTGTCCGTGAGTTTACCTGCACCGCCTCGCAGAAAATGATTGATTTAGGGACACTTTATACCTCAGAAACCGCCGAGGTGTTGAAAAATACCGAGGTCGTGGCCCAGAAACTTCTGGTCAAGGCCGAGATAGACCGTCTGACCTATAATGTGGAGGATGACCCCGACGCACAGACCAACACCACGCTGGAGATGCTCCGCAAGGTGCCTTTGGTAACCGTAGACGGCGAAGATAACATTCAGGTGAACGGCTCGGGAAGCTTCAAGGTACATGTAAACGGAAAGCCGAATACCCTGATGAGCAATAACCCGAAGGAAGTGTTGCGCAGTCTGCCGGCCAGTACCATCAAACGCATTGAAGTGATTACCGACCCCGGAGCCAAATATGATGCCGAAGGAGTGGGCGGTATTCTGAATATTGTGACCACCGATGCCCGGATGCAGGGCTATAATGCCACGCTGGGAGTCCAGGCACGCAATACGGGGCTGGGCGGTAATGCCTATGTCACGGCCCAGATGGGAAAATTTACCGTGAGCGGTAACTATTCCTATAGCCGTCATCATACCCCTACCGGATATAATACCAGTGAGCGCGAAGATTTTACTTCGGAAGAATTCCGTCATCTGCTTCAGGACGGAACTTCCAAATCAAATAGTTCTTTTCAGTTCGGAAGTCTGGAAGCCAGTTACGAAATAGACACGCTGAATCTGATTACCCTTTCGGCCAACCTCTTCGAAGGAGGCTATTCTGCTGATGGAAATACCCTGACTCAGATGAGGCGGACCGACCAGACGGAGCGTTACCGCTACCGGATGCTCAACGACGCACAGAACGACTGGATGAATCTGGGCGTGAATCTGGATTATCAGCACACTTTCCGCAAGCCCGGAGAATATCTCACCCTGTCCTACAAGTTGAACACCTCGCCCAATGAAGATGAGACGGACACCCGTTACGAAGAGATCACCGATGTGCCTTATGCTCTTCGGCGGCAGTCGTACGACAACAAGGCGCACACATCCGAGCATACCGCTCAGGTGGACTATGTGCTTCCGGTCAACGAGAAGCACTCTTTAGATGCCGGTATGAAATACATCTACCGCCTGAACAGCAGCGACAGTCATTCATTGCAGGAAGACGATCAGGGCGTGATGGTGGAGCAGGAGCAACTCTCCTCACAGTATGAGCAGGGACAGAACATCCTGGCCGCTTATGCCGACTATCAGCTCAAATGGAAACAGATGGGACTGCGCGCCGGAGTGCGTTATGAACACACCTTTATGAATGTGGAATATGCCTTGCAGCCCGAACGCGACTTTCAGGCCGGTTTCAACGACTGGGTGCCCAGCGTGAACCTGTCTTATATGCTGGGGCAGACCTCTACTTTGCGCCTCAATTACAACATGCGTATTAACCGTCCCGGAATCTGGTATCTGAACCCTTTCCGTGACACCAGTAATCCGGTGTCTGTGCGGTGTGGTAATCCCGATCTGGATACCGAAAAAGCACATGTCACCGGACTGTCATACAGTTACTTCTCTGCAAAATTCAGTATAAATGCCAATTTGTCCTATCGCTATGTGGGTAACGGTATAGAATCTTATTCGTTTATGAATGAAGGAGTGCAGGAAACTACCTATGGTAATGTAGGTAAAACTCATCAGACTACATTGTCTGTGTGGGCCAACTGGAATCCCGGAAGCAAGACCCGTCTGTCGGTGAATTTGTCCGGGGTGCATTCCGTGCTGCATAGTGCGCAACTGTCTGCGGACAACCGTGGTCTTTCGGGAAATCTTTTTCTGAATGCGCAGCAGACCCTGCCTTGGGATCTGCGCCTAAGTGTTTTTGGAGGAGGCAGTACTCCGCGACAGACCCTGCAAGGCGAAGGAGCGTCTTATTACTTTTACGGCTTGAATCTGAGCCGTTCGTTCCTGAAAGAAAAGCGTCTGAATGTGTCCCTGTATGCTAATAACTTCTTGAATAAGTATCAGACCACAACACACGAAACGCTTACGGAAACTTTCCGGTTGCAGAGTAAGAGCAAATACTCGGCCATGAGTTTCGGTTGCAGCGTGAGTTGGCGTTTCGGCGACCTGAAGGCACAGGTAAAGAAGACTGAGCGCAGCATACAGAATGATGATGTGAAGAGTGGGGGAAATAATGCTGCTTCCGGTAGCGAAACTCCTGGTAATAGTTAAAAATGTAACGTTAAAAAAGAAAAATGATAGATTGAAAATTACTTTTAATGAAATAGCAGCATATGAATTTTATGTATATTTGGCAATTAATACCCAAAAATAATACCCTTTTATATCATGAAGCATTTTTTACCTTTTAGTATGTTGCTCGCGGGAGCAGCGCTTCCTGGTAGCGTTTTTGCACAGGAAGGCAACACAGATTTAGTACCTTCACAGGAGCATCCGAACATCATCTTGTTTTTGGTAGACGATATGGGATGGCAAGAAACTTCCGTTCCTTTCTACAAGGAAGAAACTCCGCTGAACCGTCGTTATAAAACTCCAAATATGGAGAAGATGGCCAAAAATGGAGTGAAATTCATGCAGGCATATGCTTGTGCCATTTCTTCACCAACCCGATGCAGTCTGATGTCGGGAATGAATGCGGCACGCCATCGTGTGACCAACTGGACGTTGAATTACAATACGCAGACCGATGCGAGTAGTAATGTGATTCAGCTCCCGAGTTGGAACTTTAACGGTATTCAGCCGGCAGCCAAGGCTACTGCACACGATTTGGCCAACGGAACTCCGATTACTTCTTTCCCGGAGATTCTGCAGCAAGCCGGTTACTATACCATCCATTGCGGAAAGGCTCATTTCGGTTCTGAAACAACAACCGGAGCTGATCCTTCTAATTTCGGATTTGATGTAAATATTGCAGGTGCCGCCAATGGTGGACCGGGAAGTTATCTTGCCGAGAATGAATACGGTTCGGGCAGTTTTCATGTATCCGGTTTGGAGGAGTATTACAACACCGGAACCTTCCTGACCGAGGCTTTGACCCTTGAAGCACTGAAAGCGATAGAAAAGCCTATCAATGAAAACAGACCATTCTATCTGTATATGTCGCATTATGCCATCCATACTCCTTATGATGCCGACACCCGTTATACCGGAAACTATACCAATTATTTTGATGAGCAGCTTCAGGCAAATCTGAACAATCAGGAAATCAATCATGCTGCCTTGGTGGAAGGTATGGACAAGAGCTTGGGCGATATTATGAAATATCTGGAAGATCATCCGGATGTGGCCAAGAATACTGTGGTTTTGTTTATGGCCGACAACGGAGGACAGGCTGTTTCAGTGCGTCAGGGACGTGTCAATTATGACCAGAACTGGCCGGCACGCGGCGGTAAGGGATCTGCCTATGAAGGCGGTGTACATGAGCCGATGATGCTTTATTGGCCGGGAAATGATAACGTGAAGCCGGGTACTGAGAACCAGAGTCGCATTATGATTGAGGACTTCTTCCCGACCATTCTGGATTTGGCTGGAGTAGAGGATTATGAGACTGTTCAAAAAGTAGACGGAAAGAGCTTTGCCGACATTCTG
>CAJMQV010000100.1 GCA_905215575.1 uncultured bacterium
ATTGGGTATATGCTCCGGTGCAGAATTTCGAGACGGGAGCCTTGAACGTGAAAAATCTGGTTCGTGTACAACGCTTCCACGACACTTATCACAACGAAGCCGTTTCGGGTAAGGTGGGCGTCAAAGGAAAGAGTTGGGCCGACCGGATGCTCTTCGGTTTCACCTTCTCGAACATGTATCAGGATGTGCAGAATGGTGTGAAGCAGAAAATCGTCTATGGCGAAAAGCACCGCAAGGGACATTCCTTCATGCCTTCGTTCGAATATGCCAAGCGCAACCTGTTTACCAAAGGACTGGATGTAGTATTCACGGCAAACTACAACCGCAATGCCACTACACAGGTAGACACCTCGCAGTATGAATACAACTGGCTGGGCGAAAAGCATCTGATGAACTCACGCGGAGAACAGTCATATCAGCACATGCGTTCCGACAACGACAACTGGAACAGCACCCTCACCGCCAACTATCGGTTGCACGATATTCATACCTTCACCTTGAGCCATGTGTTCAATGCCTTCCATCGCAGCAACACTTCTCTGCTGGCCAAAGAAGAGCAGACGGATCCCATTGCCAAGGAAACCCGCAAGAACATCACCGGTTTGTCTTACCGCCTGATGCCTTCCGACAAATGGAATCTCACAACATTCGGAAAATACTACCGCCAGTATGTAGCCGGTCCCCTGTCCGAAGACGAAACCCAAAGCAATTATGTGCGCACGGAAGGAAGCAATGATTTCTATGGCTTCGGTGCAGCAGGTACATATTTCATTCTTCCGGAACTGCAAGCCAAACTGTCGTACGAACGCGCCTGCCGTCTGCCGACCATTGAAGAGACTTTCGGAGACGAAGATCTGGAAAGCGGAGATATCGGTATCAAACCGGAACGAAGCGACAACATCAACCTGAATCTGCTTTTCAGCAAACAGATACGCAAACACGGGCTGTTTCTCGAAGGAGGTTTCGTATACCGCAACACAAAGGACTATATCCAGCGCCAGCTGGTTTCTCTGAGCGGAGGTAAGGAAGCGGCAGCCTATATGAACTACGGCAAGGTGCTGACTTTGGGCTACAATCTGTCGGCCAAATATAATTTCAGCAAATGGCTGAGTGTAGGGGTGAACTTCACGGAGATGAACGTACGCGACAATGAGAAAATGTCCGGTACCAGTTCGGTGGCCAATCCGGGATATAAAAGCCGGATGCCGAACCTGCCCTATCGCTTTGCCGACTCCTTTGTCACTTTCTACTGGCACGATCTGTTCCAAAAGGGAAACACCCTTACGGTGAACTACGACAACCAGTATCTGCACCAGTTCTGCTATGTATCGGAACTCTATGGCACAAACAACAGCGACTACATGGTACCCAATCAGTTTTCACACAACCTGAGTCTGTCCTACAGCCTGCGCAACGGACGTTACAGTCTGACCTTCGAGTGCAAGAACCTGACCGACGAGAAGCTTTACGACAACTTCAGTCTTCAAAAAGCCGGTCGCGCTTTCTACGGGAAAATCCGTGTATTCTTTGGAAACTAAAACACAACGATATTATAGAATAAACAACAGAAACGATTAAAAGCATGAAAAAGAACATCCTTTTTGCCAGCATGCTGGCTTTGACCTTGGGCGGCGCTCTGACTGCCTGCTCCAGTGAAGACATAAACAATGGAGGAAACGGTGGTAACGGAGATGGTTCCGGAAACGGAAGTGCCGGAAAATATATACTGGCCACTTCAATCGTAGCCTCAAACAGCACAACCAACATCCTGCTGACCACAGACTCTTTAAACCAGAAGACGATTTCTGCCAACGGTCTGGTGAACGACGGGGCTACTTACTGGATTTTCCAGAACAACAAATACCTCTATGCGCTGAACTATAACGACGGAGAAGCCGGTACCACCCAGTCATTCATTCTGAATGCCAATAATAAGTTACAGAAACGCGACAACGAATATAAGGTAAAAAGATTCACTTCGTACGGTCAGTACAACCAGTATATCATTACCTCGTCAACCGGCGACGGTCCGTCGGAATGGCAGGATGCCAACGGCTATATTCCCAAGAGTTTCCTGCTCTCTTATCTGGATACCGAACAGGAAACTCACGTAACCAACAACACCAAAGACAGTATTTATCTCTCGGAGAACTTCCTGGGCAACGGTGAATACGTCACTTTGGCCGGACTGTTACAGCACGGAGAAAAGATTTACAGTGTACCTGTTCCCATGGGACTCAGCCAGTACGGAACCATGCAGAAGAATGCGGACGGAAGCTATAAATGGGTATTGCCGGGCAATGAAGACCTGATCAAAACCGAAGCCGGAGGAAGCGGAAGCAGCTCTTACAAGGAAAATGAGTTGCAATGGACCCAATATCCCAACGAGTGCTGGGTGGCCATTTTCTCGGACAAGAGCCTGACCGACAAGAAACTGATCCGTACCGACAAGATCAGCTATGCCTGCGGTCGTCTGAAATCACAATATTACCAGACGATCTGGAGTGCCGACAACGGAGATGTATATGTATTCTCCCCCAGCTATGCCAAAACCATGAAAGATGCCCGTCAGAAAACCACGCTTCCTGCCGGAGTGGTACGTATTCCGAACGGAGCTGAAAACTTCGACGACTATTATTGCAATATCGAAGCACTCTCAGGTGGTAAATCATTCCAAAGCTGTTGGCACATGACTGGCAACTACTTCCTGTTGCGCATGTACGACCGTCCGTTGACAGAAACCGGCTATGTAGCGAACCAACTCGCCGTGTTCGATGCTGATGCCAAGACACTGACCTATGTCACCGGTCTGCCATCTACGGATGTCATTACCGATTTCAGCCGCAGTCCATATAAAGAAAACGGAGCGTTCTATATGACCATCTCCACCTCCGACGGTCATCCGGGTGTGTACCGCATTGACGCGGCTACCGCCACAGCCACACGAGTACTGACCGTTGAAAACGCGGCTACCGTAAATGCTTTGGGACGCCTTACCCCTATCCAATAATAAAATCTCTCTCATCTTGAATGATCAAAGCCTGGGGCGCTTCATGCTCCAGGCTTTTTACAAAAGTTCAAGAAAACATCATTTATTATTGCAAAATGTGAGTAATTTTCATATCTTTGTTATGAATTTTTATCTTTTACAACAATGAGAAAAATATTTCACGACATTCACTTATGGCTCTCCGTTCCATTCGGAATCATCATTGCCTTGATTTGCTTTTCCGGCGCCATGCTGGTATTTGAGCAGGAAATTACACAGAAAGTACAAAAAGAAATCTATTTCGTGGAGGCACAAAACCGGCAGCCGCTTCCGGCCGACAGTCTGATGCTGTGCGCCACCCGGCAGTTGCCCGACAGTGTTTCCATTACGGGCATGACCATTTATCCAGAACCGGACCGTGCCTGGCAACTTTCCCTTTCGAAACCCAAGAAAGCGGCGGCTTACATCAATCCCTATACCGGTGAACTGACGGGCAAGACCAAGCGTCTGCCTTTCTTCTCCACCATGTTCCGTCTGCACCGCTGGCTGCTCGACAGTGCCGATCCGCAGGGCGGCATCTTCTGGGGAAAGATTATTGTCGGCACCAGTACCTTAGCTTTTGTCTTCGTACTGATTTCGGGAATCTTCATCTGGTGGCCACGCACCCGCAAGGCACTCAAAACCCGCCTGCAGATCTGCTGCAACCGGGGCATGAAACGCTTCTGGTATGATCTGCATGTAGCCGGCGGCATGTATGCCCTGATCCTGTTATTGGCTATGGCCCTGACCGGACTCACCTGGTCGTTCAGCTGGTATCGTTCCGGCTTTTATACTGTTTTCGGAGTGAAAACCTCGCAGCAGAGTCAGACCAAACAACCGGAAACAGAAAAAGGCAAATCAGACTCCCCTCAAAACGGCAAAGGACAAAAACCGCAGGAAGATGCCCGTCTGGCCAAAGTGCGGCAGAGTACTTGCAGCTGGCAGCGTGTGTATGAACAGCTGGCCGCCGAGAATCCGGAATACCGCCAGATCCAACTGTCCAAGAATACCGCTTCGATATATTCCCACCGCTGGGGCAATCAGCGTGCTGCCGACCGCTATACCTTCGATGCGAAAAGCGGACAGATTACCGAAGAAATTCCTTACGCTTCGCTGGACAAGTCCGGAAAGATCCGCGGATGGATTTACAGCGTGCATGTAGGCGAATGGGGCGGTATGCTGACCCGCGTCCTCACCGTACTGGTGGCATTGCTGGGCGCTTCTCTCCCACTCACAGGATATTATCTGTGGATTGCGCGTCTGCTACGCAAGAAACAGCGCAAAGCTTAATTCATACAATAAACGGCATCAGAAAGTTTCTCAAGACTTTATCTGATGCCGTCATTTTTTTCATTTTCTATTCTTTTCTGATTTTTCCGAGAAACCTTCTGTTATTCCATCCGACCGTATTTCATTTCCTCACCGTTCCGGTCATACTGCTTGCGCTTTCCAGTTGGCAGTTCATCCAACGTGATGCGCACAACAGCTGTGCGGTGCAGACTGCGCGCAATGGCATCGTCAAAAGCATCCATGTGCTGTGGCAAGAAACGCTCACTGACAGCCCGGAGCGCCCGGATTTTCTCTTCATCATCAGTCACCAGTTCCGCCTTTCCGAAAGCGATAGCCGAACGGTACTGCAAAGTAAACGATCCGTCTTTCGGACCGACTGTCGGAGCACATTTTGTCACTGCCGACAGACAAACCTGCGGATGTGCGGCAAGGGCATCCAGCTTATCTCCTTCGGGAGCACAATGAAAATACCAGATACGATCATCGGTACAAGCCAAGGACAGCGGAACCCCGTATGCCGTTCCGTCGGCACGTGTAAAACTGACTGTAATATAAGGAGCCTTGCGCATCACCTCCAAAGCCCACTGTGAATCCATTTCTCTACTTACTTTTCTCATTTTTTTCGATCATTAGGCTACGCTTCCATACAGAATCGAAGCGTATGTTCCCTCAAAGATACGCTTTTTGGTTCTTTTTCTCAAAGAGATTTTTCTCAAAACACATGATTTTCTTTTTCTCTTTTCTTTGTATTTCTCTGATTTTTTTGCGAATATTGTGATTCTCATTGAAAAACAAAAGAAATCCATCATGAAAAGAATGATCCTCCTTTTAAGTTTGGGCTGCTTACTGACTTTAAGTTGCACCAAACGAAATACCACCATCATCGGCGGGGCAGATCAGCCGACCGCCATATTCGTTGCCGATCATCTTACTCTGCAAGAAAAAGGACTGGAATTAACCTGCCAGATGCACCTTCTGGCAAACAACGAGGCCTACATCAAATATTGCAGTCATTCGGATGAAATCAATAAACTGGCAGCGCATATCGCCCGAACAGACTATTCCGTACCGAGAAAAATATTCGCCATCAGCCATTTGAAGTCCATTCAGGACTTTGAGACCGACAAATGCGCTCAGCTTTTGTTGATAAACGAGACATTACTGGCTGACAAGATGGTGCGTACCATCCCTTCCTTAATCAATGCGCAAAGCGGAAGCACTACGCTGGCCGCAACTTCCCTGTTCGTAACCGAAGATGTATTTCTTCATAACAATCTGAAGGAAAGCACCATCTATCTGTATATCTATGAAGGCGATTGCAGCAGTATGGTTCTTTTCCAACCGCACAAGGATCATATTGTGCAAGCCTATGCCTGCTTTGTGATTCATCCACTTTTAAAGACCATCCATTCAGTCGACGATGTAAAGCGCTTTTTCAAAGAAACAATTCAACTGGAAGGAATCATGGTTCAAGAACTTACAATAACAAACAAACCTTGAATCCTCTACAAAATTATAATGTCCGCTTGCACTCTCCTAAAATGCAAGCAGACATTCCCTTTTTAAAATGTATAACACATTCTATCATGCTATAATAATCAGTCAAAACAATGCATCAGACTCACAAAATGAAAGTCTTCGGCTTGTATTTTAACTGATTCGAATTATCAAGCAGTGTCGCATTGGAGAAAACAATCCCCTGTAGTTTCTCTGTGCCATGAGCTTCATGGGCATGACCAAAAAAGTGAAAGCGAGGCTTCACTTCAAAGACTCTGTTTCTCAACGGAGCATTTCCCCAATGAACATGATTACTTTCATCCAAAATCATAAGCGGCGGCTCGTGACTAACCAACACATCCACCTCTGAAGAAATAAGTTGTTCGGAATGGTTGTATGCCAGTCCAAAGAATTTTATCCCCTCAATTTCACATTCACGATTCTGAAGGAAGTGAACATTTTCCGGCAGATCCTCTATACCCGTAGCATCCCAAAGACATAAGTCATGATTGCCCGTAACGAATATCTTGTGTTTATAAGGCAACGTGATGAACCAGTTCAGGAAATCAAGAACTTCCTCTTCTGTGCCGTTCTCGGTAATATCCCCACAATGCACGACAACATCGGCAGGAGGAAGATCTGTCAGCAAATGATGCTTGCTATGCGTATCAGATATCTGTATAATTCTCATGATTCAACTAACTTTTCAAACACTATAATAGAGCATCTGCTTCCTTATGAATACAGATAACCTCCTTGGGATTAACCGTTTTGATAACATTCTCTATTGTGCCACGGTCAGCATGACCGGATGTATGCAGATCCACCACATTATGAAACATTTCACGAATTTCCTTATATAAAGGATTTGCCTTTATCTGTTCCGGATTTCTATAATATCCGTCCCATGACGAGTAAATAAGAAGCGTTTCTTCTTGTGGCAATTCCTGAATAACTTCCTGAAGACGGTCTTTTTGCGATGCTCCGGCAATCATAACCATGCCATTCTGTTTTATGCCGTTCAAAAAGCGCTGATTGTAGAATTTAGGCCGAAATGCAAACAGTCCGTGAGAAATTTCTCCCTCCTGCTCCGTAAAGAAACTCATAGTCTGTTTCATAAACTTTGAGCACACATACATACGCTTGCC
>CAJMQV010000101.1 GCA_905215575.1 uncultured bacterium
CGGTTCGCCCACGTGCAGCGGGTTGTTTTTGTCCTTTCGGCAGAGCACCCGGATGGTACGCTCCATTTCCTCTTCGCGGCCGATGAGCGGATTATGCTGCTCCACCAGGTCGTTCAGGCACACCACCATGCGGCGCCACGGCTCTGCTTCGGGCATTTCCTCGTCCGGATAATCGCCTTCGGGGGCGGCATCCGGCACTTTCAGATCCTTGATGGCCGCATATTCCGTAACCAGTTCGCTGAGGAACTCCGTTTTCTGTCCGTTGATGCACCGTTGCAGCAGATAATTGGCCTGCGAATCCTCGAGTGCCAGAAGGCCCTGTACCAGATGCGGTATGTCTATCGTGTCCTGATCGGCATGTTCGGCCATGAGACAGGCCATCTGAATCAGCTGTGTGGTCTGGACGGAAACTTCCAGCTCATAATCTATTTCCTCCGGTACCGGTTCCATTTCGTGGTCCAGATAATCATACAGAGCCACCGACAGTTCTTCGGCATTGCTCCCTACATCATCCAGTGCCATCATAAAGCCCTGCTGCACCAGCATGCCTCCCAACAGATGTTCCGGCGTGATATATTCATGACGCATCGATTCTGCCAGATCACGGGCCCGGTTCAATGCCTTCTGGCTATAATAAGTCTGTTTCATTTTGCTATAGTTCTTCGTCTTCGGGTAAAACACTCAGGCGCAGCGGAAATCCCTCACGGCGCGCCATGTCTGTGGCCTTCTGCACCTTGGTGCGTGCCATGTCGTAGGAATAGATGCCCACTACGGCCGAACCTTTCTGATGCACGAACAGCATGAGCTGTTCCGATTCGGCTTCCGATTTGTAGAACACCGTCTTGAGCACCAGCACCACGAAGTCCATGGTTGTAAAGTCATCATTGTGGATCACCACCTTGAAGCGTCGCGGCTCCTTCAAGTCCACGCGCTCTTTGGCCTGCGAACTGCTTTGTTGCTGTTCCATACTGCTTTTGCTTTTCTGTAAGTTGATAAATACGTTTTATACCTTCATGTAACTATTAGATCTTACATGTGGCTTCTATACTCCCTTTTATTTTCTATACTTCATTTCCCGGCTTCCATTTATGTTCCTATACGCTCCTTAAAAGAAGCTTTTTAAAAACTCTCCTCAAAAGGATGCCGAAACCGGTTCCTGTTTCGGAGCACATCAGCAACTCGGCAGGTCCATTTTTTCGAACTTATATCCCAGACGCTTCAGCTCCAGTGCGGCACCGATGCGATACATGGTCTTTGAAGCCGTGGCAAACACGTGATAAGCCAGTGGGCTCTGCGGTTCGATCTGTTCGCGACGGATCATGTCCACGCACTTCTGGGCGCAGCTGCGCACCATGCGTTCCAGCACGGCAGCCTCTTCGCTGTCGAGCGCAATGCCCAACAGATCGCGCACGATAAACTCGTCCATATCATCGAAGCCCTGCTCTCCGTAGAACGCCTGATAAGGAGCTTTCGAAGTCGTATTCCAGTCGGCATCCCAACCATAGGCAATGGCCATGCCCAGGTAAGCCGCCCAGGCCACCGAAACGGTAGGGTACTGCTGTACCTGTCCCACAGCGTCCGCCAGATATTCCGGAGCCAGTTTGTTCCAGTGTTCGTCTATATCGTCTGTAGCCAGCAAAGCGCCGTCGAGCATTTTGCAGGTGGTACACAACTTCAGCAATTCGTTTTGCAGCTTCTGTTCGAAAGCCGCCAGATAGTCTTTATATTCCATGTGTGTCAAATGAAAATGATTTTACTGCAAAGCTATAAAAAAAGCCGGAAAAATCCGGCTTTCTTACAGGGAATCTTCAGTTACAGATGGTGATGTTTCGCCTTTATCAGACGGCAGATTCTTCCGCCTGAATGGCAGCCTCAATCGATGCGGTAGACGGTGCTTCCGGCTGTTTGGTGCTCCTCCAGTTTCAGGAATTCCGGAAAGAGGATGTTGTTCTCCAGATGGATGTGCTCGAAGAGCGCATCTACAAACGCCTCCAGTTCCTGCATCATCAGACGGTAGGACGCGCAACCGTCAGCCGGTGTCGTGAAGTTGTCCGTCAGACTGCGGATGTGCAGATAGCGGTCGCCCTCATGCTCATGTTCCAGATGCATCACCCGGATGGGGTTGGCAATGCTACCGCAGTGCATCGGTTCCAGCATACGCCCTTCGGCCGAGGCCTCGAACAGCTCATAAAGATAAGGGAAGAGTACCTGTTCTTCCTTTTGGAGATGCGCTTCCAGATCGGTGAGTGATTCTTCTATCAGACGTTGCAACTCCAGCAGTTCCGGATGGGCACTGCCATGCACCTGAGCCACCTTGCGGACCAGCTCCAGCAACTGCGGACCACGTGTGCGGATGCCGCGATGATGAATCTTCAGAATATAGTCCATCAGCAGGTCGAGCGGCCACGAAGAAAAGGGGATACTTCCGCCTTCGTGCGGCTGGGTATGCAACTGCTCCAGGCTGCGGACCACCTTATCGGCATCAACCTGCTGACGGCGGCAGGCTGTAGCCAGATCGTCCTGACCGTGGCAGCAGAAATCCAGACCGAACTGTTTGAACACTCTTGTTGTATTGAAATCGCGTGCCACCAGAGTTCCGATGGGCGTACGCAGCAAATCTTCTTTATTTGTCATTTTCGTTTTTCTTTATTAAGTTCTTGAATAGAGGCTGCACGATAACAACCGATTTTCTTTATTTTCTGAATCAGAAGTTTTTCGTGACCTTTTGAAAATCTTTTGAGTCATTCTTTCCGCAGTTCAGCAACTCAGTCCGAACGCTTTCAAATCCTCGTCCACCGTGTTGATGCCACCGATGCCGAACTGCTCTACAAGCACCTGAGCCACATTGGGCGAAAGGAAGGCCGGCAGGGTAGGACCCAGATGAATGTGCTTCACACCCAGATGCAGCAGCGCCAGCAGGACGATGACCGCCTTCTGTTCATACCATGCGATGTTGTAGACGATGGGCAGTTCGTTGATGTCCTCCAGAGCGAACACCTCCTTCAGCTTGAGCGCGATGACCGCCAGCGAGTAGCTGTCGTTGCACTGTCCGGCATCGAGCACACGCGGGATGCCTCCGATGTTTCCCAAATTCAGTTTGTTGTACTTGTATTTGGCGCATCCGGCTGTCAGAATGACACAATCCTGCGGCAAGGCACGTGCAAAGTCCGTGTAATAATTGCGGCTCTTCATGCGTCCGTCACAGCCTGCCATCACTACAAACTTACGGATGGCTCCGCTCTTGACCGCCTCGACCACCTTGTCGGCCAGTTGCAGCACCTGGTTGTGCGCAAAGCCGCCCACGATGCTTCCGGTTTCAATCTGTGTCGGCGACGGGCAGCTTTTGGCCAAAGCAATTACCTCGGAGAAATCCTTCCGTCCGTCGGCGTCCTCCGTCAGATGCCGGCAACCCGGATAACCGGTGGCGTTGGCCGTGAAAATCTTGTCGCGATAAGGCGCGTCGGCTGCGGGCGGTACGATACAGTTGGTGGTGAAGACAATCGGACCGTTAAAGGCGGCAAACTCCTCGCGCTGCTTCCACCACGCATTACCATAGTTGCCCGCAAAGTGAGCGTATTTCTTGAATGCCGGATAATAATGAGCCGGCAGCATCTCGCCGTGCGTGTAGACATCCACCCCCGTATCTTCGGTTTGGCGCAACAGCTCCTCCAGATCGTGCAAATCATGCCCACTGATCAGAATACCCGGGTTCTGGCGCACTCCGATGCTCACTTCTGTAATCTCCGGATGACCGTATGACTCCGTATGCGCCCGGTCGAGCAACGCCATTACCTGTACGCCTACTGCACCCGTTTCCAGTGCCAATGCTGTCAGTTCAGTCACGGAAAGATTTCCTACGGTTATCTGGCTGAGTGCCCGTTGCAGGAACGCATGAATGCTCTAGTCCTCATATCCCAAACGGATGGCATGGTCGTGATAGGCCGCCATTCCTTTCAGTCCGTAAAGCACCAGTTCCTTGAGCGACCGCTTGTCGGGGTCTGTCTCGCTGGTTACTCCCACGGTTGCCGCTTTTGCTTTCAGTTCCTCGTCCGACGCACCGTGCCAGGTGAGTACATCCGCTTGCGGCAGAGCCACCTCCGCTTCTGCTGCCTGTTGCACCAGATTGTCGCGCATCAGCAAGCCCCGATGCACCCGTTGCCAGATGGAAGCCTCATCAAAGTTGGCGTTCGTGATGGTGGAAAACAGCGCGTCCGTCACGAAACGGTTCACGTCACTGCCCACCGGCTGATTGTTCGTACGCAGCGCTTCCGCCGCTACACTGATGCCCTTCACCACATAAAGCAGCAAATCCATAGCCGCCGAGGTTGGTGCTGTCTTTCCGCAAACACCCTTTAAAATACATCCTTTTCCCTGAGCCGCTTCCTGACACTGGAAGCAAAACATTTTCTGTTCCATAATAACCTATCGTTTTTTAATTGTTGTTATCTTTATCGTTTATCTGGTTCGGTCTGTACCGTGATGATTGAATTTTCGTTATTTTTATACCGCCATTACGTCCACAGCCTGAAGCTCTGCGGATTTTCGATTCCGGATGATGCTTCCCGGACCATCGTTGCCTGCTTGTGCCGGTGATAAGGCACTGCTTCCGGCAACTGTTTTCGGCGCAAATATAGTCGCCGTTTCCAAAGTGGAGCGTAATCTATGTTACACCCCATAATAATGAAAGTTAAACTATGCCTACATTCTACGATTTATACGATTTTTCGCTTTTTGCCGAGGCCGACCGCAACCGTATAGACCGTTTGCTTCAGCAATCGGCCAACCGAATCCGGACCTATCACGAAGGCGACCTGATAGCCTTGCAAGGCAATCCCTGCCGTTCGTTGATGCTGCTCTGTTCGGGCAGTGTCTCAGCCCGCATGACTCACGATGAAGGAAAGGAAATCGTAATCGAAACGCTGCATGCTCCCGAGATTCTGGCCCCAGCCTTTCTGTACGGTTCCGAGAACCGTTTTCCGGTGACGCTCATTGCCGCGACCGACTGCCGGGTGTGGTTCATCTCCCGAGAAGTGTTTCTGGAGATGATGGAAGCCGACCGCACCGTGCTGCGCCGTTTTCTGGAAAACATATCCGACCGCAGTGTGTTTCTCAGTCGCAAGCTGAATGAGTTCGCTTTGCAGAGTCTGCCCACCCGCATCCTGAGTTACCTGAAAACACACAGCTGCATCCAGAATATTCAGGAGGTGGCTTTCATTATGGGAGTGGCGCGCCCGTCGCTCTCGCGTGCCCTTTCCCTGTTGGTGGAGCAAGGCCGGGTGCGGAAGGAGTCTGGCGGTTATGTGGCTGCCGATCACGAAGGCTGAGCCGGTTTGTCGAATTGCTGTTTTTGTAGTTGAGTGACTATTTTTGATATTTAGTTTTAAGCTCTTTTGTTTGACTATTCTTCCTCTTTTGAAAAAGAGCAGGTTGTAATTGTGGTAAAAAATGGTCTCGATGATTTTTTAAAATCGTCGAGACCATTTTTTTAATTTATCAGGATCAATTTTTCATTCATCAGAAGTCGGTTTCTGGAATGTTCATTCAATATTTTTATTTTTGACCATTTACTAAGGTTATTTGATGGTTGTTATTCTTGAAATTTTATTTGTCTGAAACTGCAGGTCTATATATTTTATAAATTTCGGTATCATTTCATCTCTGTTAATTTAATATAATTTGTATATACTTTTATTCTGATTTATAGTTGTAATGTATATATTTGTCCTACAAATAGAATTAAAACTATTTCTAATAAAAGTGACTCGGTAACAGAGTTACCTGACGTTTTCGGAAAAAGTACAAAACGCAACAAAAGTTATTGATTATAAACCATTCCTTTTTGAGGAAGAAAAATCTCTAAGCATGAAAAATAAAGGTCTTTTAGTTTTAGCTTGTTTATTGTCTGGTGCATTACCGACATTAGCTAAAAATGCAGGTCATTCAGAAACGGGACGAAGCAAGGTGATGAACGGAATACAGCGCGCTTCATCAGTGGAAACATCCGGACAAAACACAGCCCAGACCGTGGGTAGCCTTACTGTAGAAGATGTGGCGGCCAAGCCCGAAGTTAGTACAACAGCTGTACCGAAGTGGTATTATTTGCTATCGGCGGCCAAAGGAAGGATATCAGGCGACTATGCTGTTATTCCAGAGGAGCGGTTCCCTATGTATGAGAAAAACATCGTGTTGTATAATTCTTCGCAAACTGAAACGTATTATTCCATACAAGAGGCGTCGTTTACGGCTAACGAGCAGTTTCAGATAGTTCAGGAAAATGGGCAGACTTATTTTAAGAATAAGGCTACTGGAGGTAAAATGGTACAGTCTTGGGGCTCTAATGCCACCGGAGAGAACTTTACCTATACCGAGTTTTCCAATGCTCCACGTCAATACTATGTAAAGACAAACAACAGAAGTTGCCTATGGGTGAATGGAGACGGAGTATCCATGATGGCCAACCGATATAATGCGAAAGGCACAGCATATACTACAAATGCCTGGTATTTTATGGCTGTAGATGATGTACGTGCCCAATTATTCATGCGTTTGAATCAGGCCCATCTGATTATGGAGCAGCTTAAGCCTGGAGTAAATCCCGGAGATTTGAACGGAACACCGGAAATGACTGCCGAATTTGAGAAACAAATTAAGGAAATAGAACAGTCTACCGATTTGTCACAAGCTACATTGGATAAGTTGGTCAATATTATAGCGGAGGTTCAGAATAAGGTCCTTCTTCCAGAGGCGGGATGTTCTTATATATTGCGCTCTGCTTCCTCTCCTTATGACAATCGCGGTTATTTGTTGGGAGTAAATAAAGAAGGTATGCCGGTCAGCAACGATGATCCCCGTTTGGTGAGCGCCAATCATGTTTGGACTTTAACCTCAACGGCGGCGGTGTCGGCCAGGTGGTCACTCTGCTGCTGGGCATGAACAATGTGGCCGCAGGCATCATCA
>CAJMQV010000102.1 GCA_905215575.1 uncultured bacterium
TCTCCCGTAAAGCCCCTTACAGTTATGGCTGGGACTGGGGAATCCGCATGGTGACTAGTGGTATCTGGCGTCCGGTAACCATCCGTTATTACGACGCAGCCTCTATCAGCGACTACCACGTAAAGCAACTCTCGCTGACCGACCAACTGGCAAAACTATCCAACGAATTGGAAATAAATAATATCCTCCCTCAAGCACTTCAAGCAGAGGTGAGAATCAATACCTCCTTCGAAGGAAACACAGAAAAAGGCATTAGCCAGGCAATCACCCTACAGCCCGGAATCAATCATATATCTATTCCTTCCGAAGTGCTGTCGCCGGTACGTTGGATGCCGAATGGCTGGGGAAAGCCCGCTTTGTATGATTTCTCCGCTCAAATAATCGTAGAAGATAAAGTCGTAGCCCAACAATCCCACCGGATAGGACTGCGCACCGTTCGTCTCGTCAATGAAAAAGATCAGGACGGAGAATCCTTCTATTTTGAAGTAAACGGCGTTCCGATGTTTGCCAAAGGAGCCAACTATATTCCCCAGGATGCTCTATTGACTAACGTCACTACCGAACGCTACCAAACCTTATTTAGGGACATCAAAGAAGCCAACATGAATGTCATTCGTGTGTGGGGAGGCGGAACCTACGAAGACGACCGTTTCTATGACCTGGCAGATGAAAACGGAATACTGATATGGCAGGACTTTATGTTTGCCTGCACTCCCTATCCGTCCGATCCAACCTTCCTGAAAAGAGTAGAAGCAGAAGCCTGCTACAACATTCGCCGTCTTCGCAATCATGCTTCCCTGGCGATGTGGTGTGGCAATAATGAAATACTGGAAGCCTTGAAATATTGGGGATTCGACAAGAAATTCACGCCGGAAATCTATCAGGAAATGTTCCAAGGCTATGACAAACTGTTCCACCAACTCCTTCCTACCAAGGTAAAAGAGCTGGATGCCGACCGTTTTTATATACACAGCTCCCCGTATTTAGCCAATTGGGGACGTCCCGAATCATGGGGGATAGGAGACAGCCACAACTGGGGAGTATGGTATGGCCAAAAAACTTTCGAATCACTAGATACAGATCTTCCTCGTTTCATGAGCGAATTCGGTTTCCAGTCCTTCCCGGAGATGAAGACTATTGCCACCTTTGCGGCTCCTGAAGATTATCAAATCGAATCGGAGGTGATGAATGCCCATCAGAAAAGCAGCATCGGCAATGCCCTGATTCGCACCTATATGGAACGTGACTATATCATTCCCGAAAAATTTGAAGACTTTGTCTATGTCGGACTAGTGCTGCAAGGACAGGGAATGCGTCACGGGCTGGAAGCACACCGCCGGAACCGCCCCTACTGCATGGGTACACTGTATTGGCAACTGAATGATAGCTGGCCGGTAGTATCCTGGTCGAGCATCGACTATTATGGCAACTGGAAAGCCCTACATTATCAGGCCAAACGAGCTTTTGCTCCCATCCTCATCAACCCTATCCAGCAGAACGACAGTCTCAATATCTACCTGATTTCCGACTGTCCGGACACCAAAGACCACATGACGTTGGAAATGAGAGTCACAGACTTTGACGGAAAGAAACAAGGTAAACCGATACAACTCAAACCATTGGCAATCCCGGCTAACTCCTCCCAATGCGTTTACCGCATGAAAATAGAATCCTGGCTGTCATCCAAAGAACAACAGCACCACTTCATGCAACTGACCTTGAAAGACAAGTCCGGGCATACGGTAGCCGAAACAGTCTACTTCTTTAGAAAGACAAAAGACCTGCTTCTGCCCAAGACAACCGTTTCCTGCAAGATAAAACAGAAAGACGGCGTGTGCGAATTGACCCTGCTTTCTCCCGCTCTTGCAAAAGACGTCTTTATTGAAATTCCTTTGCAGGGAGCCCGTTTCAGTGACAACTTTTTCGACCTCCTTCCCGGAGAGCGTAAGACAGTTGTCATCACTTCTCCCCAAATAAAGAAAGGAGAGGAGTTGCCTTTGACAATCAAACATATTCGTGAAACCTATAATTAATTTATTAATAACTTAACACTTAATTTTTTAGTTTATGAAACAACTCTTAAAGTTAACCGGATGTCTGGCACTAGCAGGACTTTTTGCCTCTTGCCAATCGGCGCAACAGGACGCTAACTACCAGATCATCCCCATGCCACAAGAAATTGTAACAGCTCAAGGAAATCCCTTCATTCTGAAGAGCGGTGTGAAAATCCTCTATCCGGAAGGAAACGAGAAGATGCAACGCAACGCACAATTCCTGGCCGACTATCTGAAAACCGCTACCGGAAAAGATTTCGCTATCGAAGCCGGAACGGAAGGTAAGAATGCAATCGTACTGACATTGGGCACGGCAAACGAAAATCCGGAATCCTATCAGTTGAAAGTTGCCGGTGACGGAATCACGATTACTGGTCCTACTGAGGCCGGCGTATTCTATGGCATCCAGTCCCTGCGCAAATCATTGCCTGTGGCTGTCGGTGCAGACATTTCCATGCCTGCCGTAGAAATCAATGACGCTCCCCGCTTTGGCTATCGTGGTGCACACTTCGATACCAGCCGTCATTTCTTTACAGTAGATGAAGTGAAAACTTATATTGATATGATGGCTTTGCACAATATGAACCGTTTTCACTGGCATATTACCGAAGACCAGGGCTGGCGTCTGGAAATCAAGAAATATCCGAAGCTGACAGAAATCGGTTCCAAGAGAACAGAAACAGTCATCGGACGTAACTCCGGTGAATACGACGGCAAACCTTACGGTGGCTTCTATACCCAGGAGCAGGCGAAAGAAATAGTAGCTTATGCTGCCGAACGTTATATCACAGTTATTCCCGAAATCGACCTTCCGGGACACATGCAAGCTGCCCTTGCCGCTTACCCCGAATTGGGATGTACCGGTGGCCCGTACGAAGTATGGAGACAATGGGGAGTATCTGAAGATGTGCTTTGTGCCGGAAACGATCAAGTCTTGAAATTCCTCGAAGATGTATATAGCGAATTGATTGAAATCTTCCCTTCAGAATATATTCATGTAGGTGGTGACGAATGTCCGAAAGTACGTTGGGAAAAATGTCCGAAATGTCAGGCACGTATCAAGGCGCTGGGCTTGAAATCGGATGATAAGCATAGCAAGGAAGAACGTCTGCAGAGCTTCGTAATCAACCATATCGAAAAATTCCTCAACGACCACGGACGTCAGATCATCGGTTGGGATGAAATCCTCGAAGGCGGACTTGCTCCTAACGCTACTGTTATGTCATGGCGTGGTGAAAAGGGCGGTATCGAAGCAGCCAAGCAGAAACACGATGTTATCATGACTCCGAACACTTACCTGTATTTCGACTACTACCAGACAAAAGATACGGAGAACGAACCTCTCGGTATTGGTGGTTACCTGCCTCTTGAAAGAGTGTACAGCTACGAGCCGATGCCGGCTTCCCTCACTCCGGAAGAACAGAAATATATCAAAGGCGTGCAGGCTAACCTCTGGACTGAATACATTCCTACTTTCTCTCATGCCCAGTATATGGTATTGCCCCGTTGGGCTGCCTTGTCCGAAATCCAGTGGTCGGCTCCCGACAAGAAGAATTATGAAGACTTTCTGTCCCGTCTGCCGCGCCTGATTAAATGGTACGATGCGGAAGGATACAACTATGCCAAACATGTATTTAATGTAACTGCCGAATACACGCCGAACCCGACGGACGGTACACTGGACATCACTTTGTCTACCATTGACAATGCGCCTATCCATTACACCTTGGACGGCACGGAACCTACCGCTGCTTCTCCGCTTTATGAAAGCCCGCTGAAAATCAAGGAAAATGTAACTTTCTCTGCCATTGCTGTCCGTCCTACCGGAAACAGCCGTGTAGTTTCTGAAAAGGTTAATTTCAGCAAATCCAGCATGAAGCCGATTGTAGCCAACCAGCCGGTCAACAAGCAATACATGTTCAAAGGCGAATCTACATTAGTAGACGGCTTGAAAGGAAATGGCAATTACAAAACCGGTCGTTGGATTGCGTTCTACAAGAACGATATGGACATGACTATCGATCTTCAGCAGCCTACCGAGATTTCGAGCGTTGCTATTTCTACTTGCGTGGAGAAGGGCGACTGGGTGTTTGACGCGCGAGGACTTTCCGTAGAAGTTTCGGACGATGGCAAGAACTTTACCAAAGTTGCTTCCGAGGAGTATCCTGCTATGAAAGAAAGCGATAAGAATGGTATCTATGAACATAAACTGTCATTCAGCCCGGTGAAAACTCAATACGTGAAAGTGGTTGCCTTGTCTGAAAGTAAAATGCCGGCATGGCATGGCGGCAAAGATAGTCCGGCATTTTTGTTTGTAGACGAAATCACGATAGATTAATGAATATAAGAAATAGATACGCTAAAGTTTGTCTTTTCTTATGGGTATTGGGAATGTGCTTAACCGCACATTCCCTCAAAGCACAGTCCGTCATACCTGTCCCATTAAAAATGGAGCAGGGGACGGGCTGTTTTTTACTGTCAGAGAACACAAAACTTTATATAAACTTGCAGGGTTTAGAAGCGCAGCTTCTGGAAAATTGCTTGCAAGCATTGCCGGTTCATTTGAAGAAAGGGAAAAAGAAGGATACGCAGAATATACTTTCTCTGTTGATAACTGAAAAGAACCACCAGTTGCCATCGCCGGAAAGCTATACCCTTTCCGTCACTCCGCAACAAATCCTGATACGCGCCACTTCGGGAGCCGGATTATTCTATGGTCTGCAAACCCTGTTGCAGTTGGCACAACCTTCGGGGGCAGGCAGCTATTCCATAGCCTCTGTCGAGATAGAAGACACTCCCCGTTTTGCTTACCGTGGACTGATGCTGGACGTGTCCCGCCACTTTTCTACCAAAGAGTTTATAAAGAAACAGATAGACGCACTGGCGTATTACAAAATCAACCGTCTGCACCTGCATCTGACGGACGCGGCAGGATGGCGTCTGCAAATTGACCGTTATCCCCGACTGACCGAACTGGCTGCCTGGCGACCGCAACGCCTGTGGAAAGAATGGTGGAAAGGAGCACGCCGCTATGTGATGGAGGGTTCACCGAATGCCTACGGCGGTTATTATACAAAAGAGGAAATACGCGATCTGGTGAATTATGCCCGCAAACGACAGATTACCATCATACCGGAAATCGAAATGCCTTCGCACTCGGAAGAGGTGCTGACGGCTTATCCGGAACTGTCGTGTACGCATGAACTGTACAAACCGTCGGATTTCTGCGTGGGTAACGAGAAGACGTTTGAATTTCTGGAACAGGTACTCACCGAAGTGATGGAACTGTTCCCGTCGGAATATATCCACATTGGAGGGGATGAAGCCCCGAAGACCGACTGGCGCACCTGTCCTCTCTGCCAGAAAAGAATCAAGGACGAGGGACTGAAAGACGAAAAGGGATTGCAAAGCTATCTGGTGCATCGCATCGAGAAGTTCCTGAACGCGCACGGACGGAAACTGCTGGGCTGGGATGAAATTCTGGAAGGCGGACTGGCACCGAACGCCACCGTGATGTCTTGGCGCGGCACGGAGGGAGGCATTGAGGCCGTAAAGAGCGGTCATCAGGCCATCATGACTCCGGGACAATATTGTTATCTGGACGGTTATCAGGACGCTCCGCACACACAACCGGAGGCCATCGGAGGTTATCTTCCTCTGAGCAAGGTGTATGGTTATGATCCGGTACCTCAGGAACTGACCCCGCAGGAACAGCAGTTGATCATAGGCGTGCAGGGAAATCTGTGGGCGGAATATGTACCCACAGAGGAACACGCGGAATATATGCTCTATCCGCGTGCGCTGGCCATCGCTGAAACGGGCTGGACACAACCGGAAAACAAATCCTGGAAGCGCTTTCACCACAAGGCGGTGCAGGTAACCAAGGATTTGCGTGAAGCCGGCTATCAGGCCTTCCCGTTGGAGCGGGAGTTTGGAAACCGTCCGGGAGCCGGAGAGGTTCTGAAGCACAAGGCATGGAACAAGCCGGTGACTTACAACGCACGCTACTGGGGCACTTATCCGGCCGGAGGCGACAAGGCACTGACCGACGGCCTGCGGGGCGGATGGAACTACAACGACGGTTTCTGGCAGGGCTTCGTATCGCAAAAACGTCTGGACGTAACCATCGACTTAGGAAGCCTTACCGACATACAGCGCATTCAGGCCGATTTCATGCAAATCTGCGGTCCGGAGGTCTATCTGCCGGCGCACGTCATCATCTCGATTTCTGAGGACGGCAAAGAGTTTACCCAACTGAAAGAAATCAAGCACAAGCCGGTGCGCAATGATGAGGTGACCTTCAAGACCTATGGCTGGGAAGGAACCGCCAAAACACGCTTCATCCGCTATCAGGCACTCGCCGGCGACGAATTCGGCGGCGTGGTATTCACAGATGAAATCGTGGTGGAATAATCTGAGAGCAAAATAAAGTAACGAGTAATTTCAGGACTTGGCTTTTGTGCGAATCACCATGCGCTCCCATAAAGCATTAGGGATCAGTCGCCAAAAGAAAGTAATGATCGCATAGCGCCAGTCGATGACAATCACTCGGCGCTTTTGAGCAATAGCCCGGGCAATCGTCCGGGCTACTTTGTCTGCCGGCATCATCAGCGGGTATTTCTGCGCTCCGGAAAGCAACGGCGTGTCTACGAAACCGGGACGTATATCCGTGAAACAGATCGGATGCCCCTCCATGCGTGCCTGTTGCGCCAAGGCCTGCAAATAGGTGTTCTGGAAGCGCTTGGTGGCCGAATAAGCGGGGGCCGCGCCCAATCCCTTCGTTCCGGCAATCGAACTGATAGCAGCCAGATGACCGCCTCCCCGGGTAGCAAAATAACGGTACGCCCACCCTACCATCTGTCCGAAGCCCAACACATTAGTGCGGAAGGTGTCCACCTC
>CAJMQV010000103.1 GCA_905215575.1 uncultured bacterium
AAAGCTTGGTCGAGCACGGCGGTCTTTCCGTCGAAACATCCACAGCAGGATGGTCACCGCAAAAGTACCCCATACGATATAGGTTCGTACTCCTTTCACACCTTTACTCTCAATATGCAGCTCCACCGTCTTGGCTTTGAACGGATAGAGCCAGAGCAGGACACGCCAAGAAATGAGCAGCATCACCACTACATAAGGAAACATCACCAGGGTCCAGTCACTGAAACCTACATTCATGTGCAGGTGCTCGTTCAGATAACTCAGGGCTATGGCATTAGGCGGAGTACCGATCGGCGTACCAATACCTCCCAAGTTGGCCGCTACGGGAATGGCCATGGCCAGTCCGATGCGTCCCTTTCCGTCGGCAGGCAGCGTTTTCAGCACGGGAGCCAGGAAAGTAAGCATCATGGCAGCCGTGGCCGTATTACTCATAAACATGGAAAACAGTCCGATAATCAGCAGAAAACCGAGCAACACATTCTGCGGTTTGTTGCCAAAAGGCCAGAGCAGCCATTTGGCCAACTGCACATCAAGCCCCACTTTAGTAGCGGCAATAGCCAGAATGAAACCACCTAAAAAGAGCATAATCACCGGATCGGCAAAAGTAGACAGGATAGCCTTGTAGCTGACCAGAGAACCGAGTTCCTCTACCGGAGGACCTTCGCGCAGGAAACGCAGACTGCTGTCAGAGATGGTCAGCAGCATGGTTACAATCAGAATCACGGAAGTGGTCCAGGTAGGAATCACCTCGAACATCCACATCAGGGCGGCAAAGGCAAAAAGCGCGATGGTGCGCTGTTCCACAATCGTCAGTCCGTCGATACCGTAAAAGGAAGTCGGCACCAGCCATAAAAAGGCAGTCACAAGTACAATTACCGGCAGCATGATCATCTGCTTTCGGTTCAGCTTCAAAGATTCAAAGCGGGGTGTTGTCATGGTATTTCTTTTTAATAGTAAAACAAAACAGGCAGCCCACGTATGGACCACCTGTTTGCAATATTCGTAAAAAATGATGAAACTTGCAAATTCCCCAAAGGAAATTTATCTGAATTCAGAATGAAGTATCGAATCCTTTTGTCATTTTGGGCACACGGCCCAATCACCGATCGTACCCGTCCCATCAGTCTTTTTTCGGCTCCACATTCAGGCGATAGGTCACCTTCAGCAAGGCATAAGACGACAGAGTCTGATAACGGACCTCCGTACGTCCGTAGGCATTGATGGTGTTGCGCACATTGGAGATCTGGCGAAGCAGGTCATTGGCCGAAGCCTTGACAATCCAGTTCTTGTTCTTTCCGAAAGTACGCGCAAGACCGACATTCCACACCAGACAATCGTCGTTCATGGAAGGATCGACATATCCCCTACGGCTGTACATCGTGATTTTCGTATCGAAATCCAGCTTGCCCGGCAACTGGGTCGTGAAGTCCAGTCCATAAGAAAAGTCTGTAGCCTTGATCTTCACAAAGTCGGTACGGTCACCGTCCACATGGCTCCATTTGGCATTGGCCAAAGCTTTCAGACGGGTGCGCCGGGTAAAACTGTAGGTCAGTTTGAGATCATTGGTCCAGGAAATGTTCTGCACATTCTGCCTTCCGGTGCCCATTTCCGGAGTGTCGGACACATAATCCACACTATGTCCCAGCCGGAAAGCGCTGGATGCATCCATCGTCAGCTTGCCGTCCTCGTCCAGACGCTGTCCGTAGTTGGCCCCTACGGTAGCCAGCCAGTCGCCATCGGTGTTCAACGGTTGGGTCACCGTCTGTCCGGTGTTGCGGTCATACGTGCGGGCCATCACCGTGACATCCCGGTTCCATTCATATCCGGCATTGACGGAATAGATGCGCTGCCGCACAGTGGTCCTCTTTTCGAAACGGGCTCCCACCTGATTGCTTTTCATCTTTCTCAAATCGGGATTTCCCAAAGACACATGCAGCGGGTCGCTGTCATCGCGCACATCGAGCAGATAAAGCAGTGTGGGCGCTGTTTCCCGATAGCGGTAGTTCAGGCTGAATCCGCCATACGCCATCCGCACACTTGGTTCCGGCAAGACATAACGGCGACTTATGGTGCGTGCCTGGTTTCCGCGCAGGTCCTCGATTTCCGCATGCAGGAAGCGGAAGTTCGGTGACATACTGAAGCTGAATTTTCCATTCTGCTTTTCACGGCTGCCGAAACGGATCTGCAAATCCTGCCAGAAATTCCGTTCCACGGTATGCCAGGTGTTGTTCAAGTCCACCGCATCCTGCCAGCTGTCGCCGGTTCCCCGCAAACTGTTTTCAAAATCACTCCAGTCCGTGCAGTCCCAGTCGGGCGCCTGCCATCCGTCCACATTCTCCAGACGATAGAGCGACCGTTCGCCGGATTTATATTCAAAGGAGCCTTTGTATGAGAAATCCAGAGTCAGTCCCCACTCCCGGTTCCGGTCGGTCCGGACACTCCGGTTTACCGGCTGAAAGGCCAGAGAAGCATAATAACCGTATTGGGTAACCGGAGCCGTTTCATAACGATTCTGCCGGAAGCCGTCCGTACCGGCAGTAACACCGGCCGAACCGTATTCCGTACGGTCGTCCTGATAACTTTTGTCGCGCGTATTCTTGTAGTTGCCTCCCCAGCGCAGGGTATATTTCTTACCCCACCACGGATCGCGCAGGGAAATGTTTCCGGTAAGTTTGCCTCCCAGTTCCTCCTGAATGCCCAAGGTCATCTGCTGCCGCCGGTTAATCAGGCTTTGCAGGTAGGCCTCACTGCCCATAGGGGCAAAGAAGTCGTCCAGCTCACCATCCGGATATTCGCCTTTTTCATCTGCTCCCAAGGACACCGAACGGTTTTGTGCATGATGATCCGTGCGCCTGTAATTCAGGGACAGTTCTTTCAGATAGAAAATAAAGTCTTCATTCTTATATTCCATCCAGCCTTTCCATTTCAGATCTGTCTTGTCGTTATGCCGGTTCAATGCCGACTTTCTGTAAATGTTTCCATGTTCCACATAACTTTCCAAACCGGTTTCCGTACGGAGGTCGCCTTGCGTGCAGACAGCCAGCAAATCCGTCGCCATCCGGAATTTCCTGCTCTCATCAAAACTGAATCCCAAGCCGCCAATCTGAACCTTATTCCATTCCATATCCGGATTGATGGCCCAGATAGTTCCCATTTGTGTGGTGGCCCACAGATCGTTGGTATTGTTCACATTACCAAACAAAGCGATGTTCGACCGATCGGTATATCGCATCAGGGATAAGCTTCCGGCATAGAGTCCGGTGGCCGGTGCGGAAGTTTCCGCTCCCCCCGAAAGGGTTGCTTCCAGCAGCCAGCTGCCCATATATTTCCGTTTCAACCCCACATCCATCACCAGATCTTTCTGTTCACGGGACACATCCTCAAACTCTCCCAACGGAGTCTTGCGATACACCTTTACCTTCTGCACGGTATAGGCGGGCAGTGCCTTGAGCGCCACACTCGGATCTCCGCTAAAGAAATCCTTTCCGTTGATCAGCAAGCTACTGACAAACTCTCCGTTTACCGTGATGCGACCGTGCTCATCGATCCGCACTCCGGGCAGATTCCGGATCAGCGTTTCCAGCATATCCCCGTCCGAAAGCTGGAGCGCTTCGGCATTATATTCCAAAGTATCCCCTTTATTGACCATCAGGATTTTGGAAGCCGTAACCTCCACATTGCCCAGTGCCTCTTCTCGGATCGGGAACAGACGAATCTTGGTTTGCCAGTAACGGGTGGGCGCAAATTTATATTTGTCTTTCGGAATATCCACTTTCTCAAAAGCGCTCTCATAACCCTCGGCCTCCACCTTGACAAAGCAGGACGAAAGCAGCGGCAGTCGCGCCGTGAAGAAATAAGACCAAGCCGGCTCCTTATATATATAGCGATACTGCCCTGTTCCCAAAAAAGTGGTATCTTTTCCGTGAAACAAAGTCACTTTTGCCTCTTCTACCGGTTTCAGACTCACAAAATCCTCCAGAAAGACATCTAAAGTAAGAGAATCCGAATGTTGGGTCTGGGCATTTGCTAAGACTGATACAACGAAAAGTTGCAACCCAACGATAAAATGCCTTATACTCATGGTTTGCTCATTTAAAGGTTACTCTTCCCTACTGCCTTCGGAACGGTTACAACAGTATGGGCGTCTAAATTTAATCATTTTTTCTTAGGTTTCACGTCCAGACGGTAAATCAAATGCAGCATCACATACGAAGGCACGGTATTATATCGCGTCTCGCTGCGGCCGTAAGAATTGATGACCCGGCGCACATTCGATATCTGATGCAGCAGGTCCATGCCCGAAGCCTTCACAATCCAGTTTTTGGTCTTTCCAAAAGTGCGGGCCAGACTCAGATTCCACACCAGACTGTTGTCGTTCATCGAAGCGTCCTGATATCCCCGGCGGCTGTACATCATCAGATCCGTATCCAGATCCAGACGGCCCGGAAGCTGGGTGGTCAGGGTCACTCCGTAAGAAAAGTCCGTGGCACGGATGTCCTCGAAATCCGGACGGTCGTTCCGCACCACCTGCCAGTCGGCCTTGGCTTTCGCATTCACACGCGTACGCTCGTCGAAGCGGTAGGTAAGGCGCAACTCGTTGCTCCAGTTGTGTGATAAAGTCTGCTGGCGGCCTTCACCCAAAACGCCGCTGTCTGTAAAGTAATCCACCAGACTGGATATGGAATATGTCGTATAAGCATCCAATCTCCATTTATCCTCCTGATCCAGTCTCTGACCATAGTTTCCCCGAAAATAGTGCGTCCAAACACGGTCTGCATTGACCGGTTTCCTTACGGTTTTTCCCGTATTTCTGTCATAAGACATGGCCCGGGTCCAGAAATCAAGGTAAAGCATAAAATAATAGTTCATGCTGAAATTTCTCTGGAACTCGGTTGTTGATTTACTAAAATACAGATCAAACATATGCTGCCGCATTTTTTTCAGATCTTTGTTGCCCAATGTCAACAGCAACGGATTGCTGTCATCACGCACATCCAAAAGATCAAGCAAATTGGGAGACAGTTCATTATATCCGTATGAAAAATAAATATCCTTATACATCAAATTTACCTGAGGACTGAAACGCACATCACGGATCCGTTTCATCTGCCCTGCTTCATTACGAAAATCTTTTACGTATTCATTTACGACCTCCATTTGGGGGTAGAACTTCAGTTTCAAGTCGGGAATGAAGAAATTTATAAAAGACAATTCGAATCTCAATAAATGTCTCATGTGACGTTCTGTGGTTTGATATGAATTTTTCAAGTCAATAATCTGATCCAATTCACTGTCAAAATCTGCCAGTTCACTCTTCATGTTCTCATAAAAATCGCTTCCGTATCCGGGACGGATCCAGGAGGCCAGACTGTCCAACTGATAAAGCCTTCTTTTTCCGGAACGATAGGAATCACGAAAATTATAATAAACTTCAGAGAGGAGCCAAAGCTTGTTTTTCTCTCCACGAATAACCTTTCCAAAAGGAATAATACGACTTAGCCAAGCAGTGCCTATCCCTAGGCTATACTCATAATGGTTTTCAGGCAAACGGCTATACTGGTTCAGTTCATAACCGGAAACGCCCTCGGGCGACGCTCCGTAGACCGTACTCTCGCTCAAATAACCGTCTCTCTTATTAAAGCCATATTCTCCATAAAAATCGGTCCCGATACCGTGTTTCAGTATTGGGATTGTCTTAAAGGCATATTGTCCGCCGGTTTTTGTCAGGAACTCTTCCTCCCGGGCTGTCTGCATCCGCTCTATCCGGTTTGTCAGACTTTCTTCCAGACGGACGCTTTCCGGACCGTCAAAAAGACTGTCCAACGCAGCATTTGCACGCTCCTCATAAGGAAAGGAGTTAAAAGAAGCCGAACGGCTCAGCGAACGGCTGTCCGCACGCTTGTAATCAATAGAGAGGTTGGATAGGGTCAGACCATGTTTTTTCCTGTAAACTCCCAAGTCACTCTTCCAACTTAAACGGATGTCATTATTATATTCCTGATTACGCATTCTGCTGAATATGTTTCCGTTTTCCAGAAAAGTTTCTCCGGCATTCTCAGAAAGACGGTCCGTACCCCGGTGCTCCGCGCTTAAAGCCGAGTTTATATTGAAACCCTGCTTATCATCCCAACTGTAACTGACCCCTCCGGTCTGGGACTCTACCACACCGGACGCCGGATTTGGCAAACGCCAGTTACCCTTGCTGTCGGCCACACTCAGGTCACTCAGGTTGTTGACATTGCCGAACGCTGCCAGACTGGACACATCGGTATACCGCATCAGAAACAGCTTGCCCAGATAAACGCCGCGCCCGGCCTTACGGCTTTCCACACCGCCGGCCAGCTCCGCATTAGCAATCCAGCTGTCTTCATACTCTTTCTTCAGCCGCACATCCATCACCAGGGGATCCGTGATCAATGTCCCCGAATCCTCACGAAGAAGATAAGAAAGGCCGGCCGGTTTCCGATAGACCTGAACTTTGCGCACCGTATAGGAAGGCAGGTTGCGAAGCGCCACTTTCGGATCGCCCTTGAAGAACTCACGCCCGTTGACCAGCAGACTGCTTACATACTCTCCGTTTACCTTGATACGCCCATACTCATCCATCTGCACGCCGGGAAGATTGTCTATCAGAGCGTCCAGCATCGAACCGTCAGCCAGTTTGAAATAGGTGGCATCATACTCCAAGGTATCCCCCTTATGCACCATCAGAATCTTGGAAGCCTTTACCTTCACCTCGCCCAGCTCACGGGTCAGCACCTTGTAAAGCAGGATATTGACCGGCCATTCGGTTACCGGATGACCATACTGCCTGGCCGGCACCTCCACAGTTTCCCAGGAAGACTCGTAGCCCTCTTTCTCCACATGAACCAGGTATTTCCCTTTACGGGAAACCCTTGCTCCGTAGGTATCTGACTTGAACGACAAACTGCCGGAAACAATGTCAATG
>CAJMQV010000104.1 GCA_905215575.1 uncultured bacterium
AGTTTTTAATTTTAGGCTACATTTTGTTGATGATAAATTTAATGATATGAAAATTCACTTTTTGGCAGCCTTGTCTTTGTTGGCTTGTGCCGGTTGTACCACAGTACGTTTTTCTGAGAAGGTAAATTCCGTTTCAGGAATTTATCCCAGTCTGGCTTATTATAATAACGAAGGAGAATGCGGGACCGGAGCGGTTGTTCCTTGGGCAAACCGTTTGTGGATTGTTACTTACGGTCCTCATCTGCCTATGGGGTCATCCGATAAATTATATGAAGTGACTCCGGACTTGAAGCAGATTGTCCGTTCCGAGAGTATTGGAGGTACTCCGGCCAACCGCATGATTCATCGGGAGAGTGGTCAGTTGTTTATCGGGCCTCATGTTATTGATTCTACCGGTCGCGTACGTACTATTCCTTATAAGATCATGCCCGGTCGCCATACCGGTAATGCCCGCCATTTAACCGATCCAGTACATAAGATTTATTATGGAACGATGGAGGAGGGCATTTATGAAGTAGACGTGAACACATTAGCCGTGAAAGAACTATATCATGATGCCAATTTCCAGAAAAATCCGGATGGAACAAAGGGGTATGGTCCTATCGGTGCCATGTTGCCGGGTGTGCATGGAAAAGGACTGTATTCGGGACAGGGTGTATTGCTGTTTACCAATAATGGAGAAGGATCTCAAGAAGCGCTGACCAAGTTTGATATTGAGGCCGGAGTATTGGCCGAATGGAATAGTAAGGACTGGAAGGTGGTGCGTCGTAACCAGTTTGTAGAGGTTACCGGTCCCGGAGGAATTCATGGAAACTCCCATCCGGAAACGGACCCGATATGGGCCACCGGATGGGATTATAAATCCGTTATTTTAGGAGTGCGTGATAGCAAACAGGGATGGAGCTTCTACCGTTTACCCAAGGCCAGTCATTCTTATGATGGCGCTCATGGATGGAATACGGAGTGGCCCCGCATCCGTAATGTTGGAACAGAAGCGGAACCTGATTATCTGATGACCATGCATGGTATGTTCTGGAAATTTCCCTCCCATTTTACGGCTCGTTCCAGTGCCGGTATTCGCCCACGGTCGGCATATCTGAAAGTCATCGGGGATTTTGCCCGTTGGAATGATAAACTGGTGTTTGGTTGTGATGATACGGCACAGAAAGAGTTCCTGAACAAACGGAAAGCAAAAGGAAACTTGCCAGGTCCTGGACAATCCAATTCCAATATCTGGTTTACTTCTTTGGACAAACCGGATGAATTGGGACCGACTACTGCAACCGGTTCTGTCTGGATGAATGAGTCTGTCAAGGCCGGCGAATATTCCGAACCGTTTTTGTTTGCCGGTTGGCCCCACCGTTCGGTTTGGTTGGAAAATGATGGTGCGGATCAGGTTACTTTTACTTTTGAAGTTGATCTGTTGGGTAATGGTCAGTGGTCTGCATTGAAGCAGGTAACACTGGCTCCCGGAACAACAGAAACCATTGAATTTGATACTTCTGATTCAGGAGAATGGATTCGTGTCAAATCCGACGGGGCAACTAAGGCAACGGCTTGCTTTACCTATTCCGGAGAAGAAAACCGGAAGCGTAAAGCTGCTTCGATGTTTACGGGCCTGGCAAAGGTTTCGGAGCCACAGGAGCATTTGGGCGGTTTGCTGTATTCTTTGGGAAATAACAGAAGGGCTTTGGGGCTTCTTTCTTATCGTTATGTGAACGGACAACCTGCTGTTACCGGATATTATGAGATGAACGATACGTTGCAGCTGGTTCGGAAGGATGATGCAAAGACTCGTAAGTTTATCGAAGAAAAGTGTGTCGTGCCTTCAAAAGTGGTTTCTATAGAAGCTTCTTCAGTTCTGGTTACGGACGATAAGGGACGGAGATGGAGGTTGCCTTTGGGAGAAAAACAGTTTGCTCCGCTCACAGATAAGGCACAGCTGCGCATCTGTCGTGAGGTAGCCACAGAGCGTGACTTGTTCAGCTGTATGGGAACATTTTATGAACTTCCGGCAGAGAATGCTGATGGCTTTGCGAAGATTCGTCCGATATCCACACATGATTACCAGATACACGATTATGTGTCTTACCGGGGAATGATTTTACTTACGGGAGTGGAACCAAAGAAAGGGAAAAGGAATCCTCACATTATTGTTTCACAAGATGGACAAGCTGCCGTATGGGCAGGAGTTATTGATGACTTGTGGCAGCTGGGAAAACCGAGAGGTCAGGGAGGTCCCTGGTGGAATCAGCAGGTTCAGTCTGGAGTTTATTCTGATCCATATCTAATCTCCTGTTATGACCATAAGAAACTGACTTTATCTCATCAGTCTTCTGAGAAGGTAACTTTTACAGTGGAAGTAGACCCTACCGGTGATGGTAATTGGATGACTTACGCTACTTATGCTGTAAAACCAGGAGAACACTTTACACATCAGTTCCCGGATTCTTTTCAGGCACGTTGGATTCGCTTCAAAACGGATAAGAGTGCGTTGGTAACCACTTGGTTGGATTATGATTGATCCAAGTATTTTTATTATAAGAAGAGAGCTCAACTCAAAAGGCTATGAGTTGGGCTCTCTTTATTAAATCACATATACAGTTTTCTGATTCTTATTTCTGATAGGAGAGGGTTTATATGCCCTTTTCATATCGTGATAAAAGGAATATCTGATTGAATAAATTGTCGCCGTATAGAATATTATAGATCCAGACGCTTCTTCAATGTCTGCAGAATTTCGATATCCTTGTCACGGAGTTTGCCTTCACGGGTTGGCGGGCAGTTCAGAATCAGAATATTCTGGTTCTTGGTGCATTGTCTGTACAGCTTCTCCAATTCGTCAACCGATTTGAAGTCTTTATCCGTAGAGTTATAGAACCAGCATTTGCTGATGCATACCGTAGATTCCCATGGCATGTAATACTGATTACCACTATACGTGAATGTTTTAGGATCCTGATCTGTTGGCAAGAACGGATCTCCCAGACGGAAGTCACTTGGGAAATAACGGATCGGGAAACCGGCTTTTTGCTTGTCAGGAGTGATCATATGGGCATCTGCATTCTCCGGAGAGCCGATACTCCAGTTAATACCGACCTGACAGTTCGGCATCTCTTTTTTGATGGTCTGATACAGATCCATAACCGGCCAGCGGAAGTTTTCTTTTGTCCATCCTCCGTCGAACCAGAATTCTACGATTGGAGTATGCTTGCGGGCTATTTTGATAAGTTCCTTGATCTGATTGATCATATACTGGTTGTAAGCCGCATCCAATTCCTGTTTGTCCACCTGTGGATTTTCTTTTCTGTCCCACAAGGAATAGTAAAGTCCCAATCCGATATCATATTTCTTGCAGGCCTTGGCTACAGCCTCAACCACATTGGTAGGATTGCCAGAACTGGCCACATCATATTCCGTATATTTGCTGTCCCACAGGCAAAAACCATCGTGATGCTTGGTGATGAGAATCACATACTTCATACCGGCATCTTTAGCACTTTTAATCCATTGCTCCGCATCAATTGTCGGTGGATTATAAGATGAGGCCGGTTTGGAGCCGTCTGTCCACTCTTCATCATGGAAAGTATTGATTCCAAAATGGATAAACATGCCATATTTGCGCTCAATCTGTTGCATTTGCGCTTTGCTGGGCTCGGTTGACGGTTTCGGTAAGATGATTTTCTGTGCCATGCTTTCTCCCCACAGGAAGCAGGAGAGACAGGCAATCCATAGTTGTTTTTTCATAAGCATGTTTTTATTAGAAAAAGTTAATAATATTGGTGTCAATTTTTATTTGTCTGTTTCTACGGCAGAAAAATCCTTATAAGGTGCCAGTGAGAAAATGACATTTCCATACGAGTCTGTGCCTGTATATCCGGATACTTCCGCACGCAAGGTATATTTTGCCTGAGGCTTATAATCTTTCACATCCAAAAAGTACAGATAGTTTTTAGGCTTTGAGGTGGCACGGGTTTCGTCGGCAAATCCACGGTGTGTATCTTCTGCAATCACTTTACCGTTCTCCAGCAACTGCATCTTTTTGATGTTCAGTTTGTTCTTTCCTTTGGTATAGAACAAACCGGCCATGACTCTTCCGTTGGCATATACCTTCGGGGTTACATCCCATTTCCAAGCTACATAATCATTCGTCTTTACGTCTTTGGGCTCCCAAGTGGCGATGATGTGTCCGCCCGGACGGTAGTAGTCAATTTTCAGGGCATCCAGACGGTTATACTGCGGTGCCAGTCTCTTTTCAAAATCCTGGTAATCCTTTTTGTTGTCGGCCCAGGCGATTTCGGCAAGTGCCAAAAGGCGTGGGAAATTCTGTACATTGATATCCTTAACCTCCTGCGGTACGGCCGGCCACATATTGGCCTGTACGCCCAACAGACATTCTTTTTCCTTTTCAGTAAGACCGTTTGCCGGATCATATTCGTACACTTTCTGCAGTGAGATGGCATACGGATAAGCTAAATCAGCCAACAGACCGTCATCGGGACTTCCCTGACGGATGTCGAAATACAGATGACTGCTTGGAGTCGCAATGGTCGGGAAACCATATTGTGCGGCATTCTTTACGGCTGAACTGCCTATCCATATACCTTTTCACTGGTCGGGTCGAGAGTATTCGGAGTAAACTGATGTCCCCAAACATGATAAGTGGCACAGAAAGGCATTACATAATCCGGATACAGATTGGAGCTTACCGCCAGTTCCGGATAATTGATCAGAACCGGCCAGCAGTGTCCCGGAACGTCTATTTCCGGAACAATCCGGATGTGTCTTGCCGCGGCATAAGCCACCAAATCCTTCATCTCCTCCTGTGTATAGAATCCACTACGTTTCTCCGGTTGCTTGTATTCATCGGGGAATCGAGTCGCCTTTTCCGAGGTCAGGTGCGGATATTTCTTGATTTCAATACGCCAGCCCTGATCATCAGTCAGATGCAGATGCAGGGTATTGAGCTTGTAGAGTGCCATGACATCTATATACTTCTTCAGAACATCCACCGAATAGAAGGTGCGGCTCACATCCTGCATATAACCGCGCCATTTGAAACGGGGACTATCCTGAACAGTGAGTGAAGGCAGGGATATTTCCTGGATATTTCCTTTTTCTTCCAGCACTTCTGCCGGTAACAGTTGGTTTACGGTCTGGGCACCATAGAACAGTCCGGCTGCTCCCTGACTTTCTATCAGTACTCTTTTTTTCGTGATGTTCAGGCTGTAGCTTTCCGTGTCGGTCGTTTTTTCCGGCAGTACGAAACAGATACCCTGCTTGTTGGCAGCACGGGTGGTTACTTTTACCGGCAGCTTTAGACCGGTACCTTTACGCAATGTAGCAGCCCACAGTTCGGCTGTAGCCGAAGCTTGAGGAGTGGCATAAATTATGGTCTTTGCACTAATCTGAAACCCTTTTTCGTTCTGTACGGATATATGAGTGGGTTTAGGAAGTATACAAGCCAACTCATCGGCCTGCATCCACAAAGGAAACAGACTGAGGAGCAGCATGATGAGAATCTTATTTTTATTCATAATGATTTTCTTTGTTATTTACAAGTTCCGGAAAACCTCTGTGGCTACTTTTACCACATCTCCTTCCGGTTCAGAGGAGTAAGGATTATGTTGCAGGGTCCAGGGTTCTTCCAATGCATAATAATCCGGATTTGCAACCTGTTTGCCGTCCAGACGCTGACGCAGAATGTCGAAATAGGTGTTCCATCTCATCTTATAGAAGTCCCGGAGCAGACCGTTCCATTCGCGGTGCGCATAGTCACGCAATCCGCCTTGGTCGGCTGCCGTACGGTTTCCCCAAGTGGTAATCTGCACACGGGCATTCCATTCATACAGATTCTTTTCCTCTTCGGTATGTCCCAGCTTGCGGGCTGCCTGTAACCAGGTTCCCACTTTAAATTCCGGACGGGTAGCCAGTAGTTTGTCCTGCATGTCTATCAGACGGATAAAGCGTTCGGCTGCCTGATTGAAAAGTTCCTTTTCGCCGCTCTTGTAGGCGCTGACTACAATCGGGTAGACCAAGCGTCCTTTTTCGGCCACAGCCTGACGCACGATATCCACCAGATCATACTCAAAATTATTGTTTCCCTGGAATGTCGGAGCAGCCTCCACCATCAAGCGAGCTGCCTGAATTACGTCCTGCGGGTTATAGTAGTCGCTCATTTCCGACCAGCTTGAAGCCTGATAGGCATTCAGTGACGGACGGGCACAGAAGAGTGATTCGTGTGTTCCCTGCTGGGTGGATTTCTCCGGACAGTTATAGATGGAGTTGCTCAGAATCGTCCATGCTTTCAATACACGCTCATCCTTTTTTCCATATCGGGCGGCGACATAATCTTCCAACCACTGCTCCTTGGTGAAGGAAGTGCTGCGCCAGGGCAGTTCGCACAAGAGTTCGTACATCACCGGATTGTTCTCAATGCCTTCCATGGTCAGACCTACGCCTTTGAGTGTAGCTCCGAAGCGGCTTTCTTTGGCCTGATAGAATTTCCGGATTACGGTTTCCATTTTTCCGTGCAGTCCCACGTTACCGCCATAGTTCAGCAACATACAATATAGCCAGTCGTGTCCGTCAAATCCATTTTCCCGTTTCCATCCGGAGCTTGGGTCGCCCCATTGCGGACGGCTTTCCGAGAACAGGTCGAGCACAATCAAGTCTCCTTTGGGAATACCGCCAATCAGCTGCGGGCGTGGATTGGCTTGCCAGGCCTGAGCTACCCATACTGCATTTTTATTGGTCTGTTTCATGGCTTTCCAGATAGCTATTCCGGCCGCATTCAGATCTACACCGGCCACGTTTCCGCCTTCGTGGAATGG
>CAJMQV010000105.1 GCA_905215575.1 uncultured bacterium
TACTACGCGAAGGGCGCCTTTGCGGCGCTCCTTCTCGACGACGAGCTTCGCACCCGCACCTGCGGCCGCGCTTCGCTCGATACGGTGCTTGCCGCCTGGTGGGCGCGGGATCGCAACGGTCTTCTGAACGGCACCTACCGCGGTCTTGCGCCGGGCGGGTTTGCCGAGGTTGTTCGGAGCGCCTCCGGGATCGATCTCACGACCTACATCGCAAGCCTGCCTTAGAGCTCCTCTGCTGGAATTTCCACTACTTGTCCGTTTCGGACGATGACTAATGTTAGATTGTCATGTTTGGCACGTTTTACCAATCGTTCCTGTGCCAAGAAAATGCCTTCGTCTATTTTACGTTGCATCTCTGCTACTTCAAATTCATTCATTATCATCTGATCTTTTAGAATATTCATTTTTAAACTTATCAAAAATGCCCGGTTGCAGGACTGTGATTCGTGTGTCCTTCCATCCGTAGGCCACTTTGTTGGTTGGGCAGCCGCTGTTGTCATAGAGCGCCCAATAGTCGCAGATCGGCATATACAGTTCAAACAGATTGCGCAATCCGTTGTCATAACGGCGGTGGATTACATCAATAGGAATATTGTGTCCACCCTGACTGACGCGTTTGGCCACACGCATTTCTGCCTGTTCCGGACTGGCCAGAGAGAAGAAGAGCAGAGTCACGAAATAACCTCTCTTTTGAGCCTGTTGAATCAGCTTCACGTAAGAGCGTGTAGCCAATGTAGTTTCAAAAGCGAAATCCTCGCCTTCTTTCAGCAGTTGTATAATCCGGTCTATCATGAGCCGTCCGGCCTGGATAGCCACCCCTTCAGGGTTGAAAGGCGACAGCCCTGCCGCGATCTCATCCGCATTGACGAATTCCCGGCAATGCAACATTTCCGGTAACACGGTAAAGCTGGCGGTTGTTTTTCCAGCCCCGTTGCAGCCGGCAATGATATAAAGATTGTGTTTTTGTTCTGACATAATGGTATAAAAATTTAGATTCCTATAGCAAATATAGGTTTTCGTTTTGAGAAAAGCAAATGTAAAACCTTATTTTTTCCTTAAATTAATGCTAAATTATTTCGGCTGTTTTCCTGTGTTTTCCAGCAAGTCCGGTCTCAGACGCTGCGTTCTTTCAAAGGACTGCTGCAACTCCCATTCCTTTATTTTTGCTTCGTGACCCGAAAGCAGGATTTCCGGAACCTTCCAGCCCTTATAGTCAGCCGGACGGGTGTATACCGGTGCCGCCAGCAGATTGTCCTGAAATGAGTCGGACAGAGCGCTTTGCTCGTCGCCGATCACTCCCGGCACGATACGGACAATGGCATCCGTCATCACGGCCGCAGCCAGTTCTCCTCCGGTCAGTACAAAGTCGCCGATGCTCACTTCCTTGGTGATCAGGTGCTCCCGGATGCGGTAGTCGATACCCTTGTAATGTCCGCACAGGATGATGATATTCTCCTTCAGTGACAACGAGTTGGCCATCGGTTGGTCAAACTGTTCGCCGTCCGGAGTCGTAAAGATAATCTCATCATAATCTCTTTCGGCTTTCAGGGCCGAAATGCAGCGGTCTATCGGTTCGCACTGCATCACCATTCCGGCAAAACCACCATAAGGATAGTCGTCCACCCGTTTGTATTTGTTGGTGGCATAATCTCTCAGGTTGTGGATATGTATTTCCACAAGGCCTTTCTTCTGGGCGCGTCCCAGAATGGATTCGTTCATAAAACCTTCCAGTAATTCAGGAAGCACGGTGATGATATCTATTCTCATTTTCTTACTGTATTCCTACTTGATTAAGTTGCAAAGATAATAATACTCCCCGGATTTTTCCTTATTAGCATGCCTAAAACCGATTATGATAAAGAACTTTTAGGATTCTCCCTGCCCGCAATCGGAATGTTGGCCAAAAAAGCCCGATTTTATTTGTTTGCTGCAGTTCGTTTTTATAACTTTGAAATAAAAAACATGAGAAAATCAGTCATTCATATAGGTTTATTGTTTGGAGCCGGATTGCTGCTGGCTTCTCCCGTTTCGGCCCAACGTGCCGACTCGCTGATGCAGAAAGGTTATCAACTGGTGTGGCAGGACGAATTTGATCAGGACGGAAAGCCCGATCCGAAGAACTGGACTTACGAGCAGGGATTTGTCCGCAACAAGGAACTCCAGTGGTATCAGTCGCAGAATGCCGAGGTGCGCGACGGAGTGCTGGTCATCACCGGCAAGAAAGAAAAGGTGAAGAATCCGGCCTATCAGGCAGAATCCGATAGTTGGCAGAAAAACCGTCCTTATGCAGAATACACCTCGTCGTCGGTCATTTCCAAAGGCTTGCGTGAGTTCCAGTATGGCTATTTCGAGGTGCGTGCCCGCGTTCCGGCGGCTCGTGGTTCATGGCCGGCCATCTGGCTGTTGGGCAGCAAGAAAAACTACGGTTGGCCTTCATGCGGCGAGATAGACATCATGGAGTTTTATCCGCGTAAGGGACATGCGCTGCTGCATGCCAACGCCTGTTGGGGAGATGACAAGGGAGGCAGCGTATGGGATTCGGCGGCAGTGCCTTATGCCGAGTTTACGCAGCAGGATTCTCTTTGGGCTACACGCTTCCAGATCGGAAGAGGCTATGGAATGGACCGACAAGAAGATTGATCTTTACTTGGATGACCGTCTGATGAACACCATCGACCTGACCAAGACCGTAAACGGCAAGCATGGAAATTATGAGAATCCTTTCCACAAGCCGATGTATCTTCTGTTGAATCTGGCGATGGGTGCCACTGGAGGACGCATTGACGAGAACGCGCTTCCGATGCGCTATGAGGTGGATTATGTAAGGGTGTATCAGAAAAAGTAGTCAAGACACTGTGTCTTTCAAATTCTAAGAACCAAAGCAAATGGATATAAAAGAAGAAGTCCGGAAATTGCGCGATGAGCTGCACCGGCATAATTATAATTACTATGTACTGAACGCTCCGGAAATTTCCGACCGGGAGTTTGACGAGATGATGGCCCGTCTTCAGCAACTGGAGCAGGAGCATCCCGAATTGCAGGATCCTAATTCGCCGACACAGCGTGTGGGCAGTGACCTGAATCACGATTTTGTGCAGGTGGCCCACCGTTATCCCATGCTTTCGCTGTCGAACACCTATAACCAGCAGGAGGTGGCGGCATTCTATGAAAGAGTGTCCGAAGGGCTTCAGGGGGAGCCGTTTGAAATCTGCTGTGAGCTGAAGTACGACGGTCTTTCCATCTCGCTGATTTATGAGAACGGACGCTTGGTGCGTGCTGTGACCCGTGGCGACGGTGTGCAGGGTGATGATGTGACCGACAACGTGCGTACCATCCGCTGTATCCCTTTGCAGTTGCAGCCCGGAGATTATCCCGAGTCTTTTGAAATCCGTGGTGAGATTCTGATGCCGTGGAGCAGTTTTGAGGCTCTGAATCAGGAGCGTGAAGCCCGTGAGGAACCGCTTTTTGCCAATCCGAGAAATGCGGCTTCGGGTACCTTGAAAAGCAAGAATTCAGCCACTGTGGCCCAGCGGAAACTGGATTGTTTCCTGTACTATCTGTTGGGCGAGGAAATTCCTTCCGACAGTCATTATGCGAATCTGGAACGGGCCCGCTCGTGGGGATTCAAGGTGTCGGATGCCGTGCGCAAGGTTTCTACGCTTCAGGAAATCTATGATTTTATCGATTATTGGGATGTGGAGCGCAAGAATCTGCCGGTGGCAACCGACGGTATTGTCCTCAAAGTAGACTCTCTGCGTCAGCAGCGAACCTTGGGTTATACGGCCAAAAGTCCGCGTTGGGCCATTGCCTATAAGTTCCAGGCGGAGCGTGCTTATACCCGTTTGAACGCGGTGACCTTCCAGGTGGGCCGTACGGGAGCGGTTACTCCGGTGGCCAATATGGACCCGGTGCAGCTGGCCGGTACGGTGGTGAAGCGTGCTACGCTGCATAATGCCGACATCATCAAACAGTTGGATCTGCATCTGGGGGATATGGTCTACGTGGAAAAAGGTGGAGAAATCATTCCGAAGATTGTCGGTGTGGATTATGAAGCCCGCAGCTTTATGGCTTCGCCGGAGGTGCGCTTCGTGACGCATTGTCCTGAGTGCGGCACTCCGCTGGTGCGTTATGAGGGCGAAGCGGCATGGTATTGTCCGAACCAGACTTCCTGTCCTCCACAGATCAAAGGACGAATCGAGCATTTTATCAGCCGCAAGGCCATGAATATCGACAGCCTGGGTCCCGAAACCATCGAGGAATACTATGAGCGCGGTCTGATTCACGATGTGGCCGATCTTTATGACTTGAAGGTGGAGCAGATCAACGGAGAAGACGGAGGACGTGAGAAATCGGCCCGAAAGATTATCCGTTCGATACAGGATTCGGTTGCGGTGCCGTTCGAACGTGTGGTCTTTGCTTTGGGAATCCGCTTTGTGGGCGAGATTGCCGCCAAGACCTTGGCCCGCAACTTCAAGTCGATGGACAATCTGGCTTCCGCTACACTCGACGACCTGATGAAGGTGAACGGAGTGGGACAGGTGATTGCCCAGAGCGTGGTGTCTTTCTTTGCCGATGAGAAAAACCGTCAGTTGATTGAGCGCTTGCGTGCCCATGGCGTGCAGATGGCTTTGAGCGAGGAAGAACTGACGGCCCATTCCGACACATTAGCCGGAAAGAGCATTGTGATCAGCGGAGTGTTTACGCATCATTCACGCGATGAATACAAGGCGATGATCGAACGCCACGGCGGAAAGAATGTGGGAAGCATCTCGGCCAAGACTTCCTTTGTACTGGCTGGTGCGAACATGGGACCAGCCAAACTGGAGAAGGCTCAGAAGTTGGGTGTCCGGATCATGAATGAAGACGAATTTCTTCAGTTAATAGAATCTTAAAAGAGTTGTTATAGTCAGAATTAATTATTATTTTTGCCGTTGCAACAGAATATAATCACATTTATATATGATACAGAATAAATTTAAGGGGTTAGGTATTGCTCTGATAACTCCGTTCAAAGCAGATGGAAGTATAGATTATGATGCACTCTTACGTCTTGTTGAATATCAGATAAAAAATGGAGCGGACTTTTTGTGCATCATGGGAACAACCGCCGAGACTCCTTGTCTGTCATTAGAGGAAAAGACCCAGTTGAAGAAACTCCTTGTGGAGCGTGTAGCCGGCAGAGTGCCCCTGTTGATGGGATGCGGTGGAAATAACACAGCTGCAGTGGTTCACGATTTGAAAACAGGCGACTGGCAGGGTATTGACGGTATTCTTTCCGTTTGCCCTTACTATAACAAACCTTCTCAGGAAGGCTTGTATCAGCATTTCAAGGCTATTGCCGAGGCTTCTCCGGTTCCGGTGGTGCTGTATAATGTACCGGGCCGTACGGGAGTGAACATGACAGCAGAAACTACTTTGCGTCTGGCTCGTGATTTCCAGAATATTGTAGCCATTAAGGAAGCCAGCGGTGACATCACCCAGATGGATGACATCATCAAGAACAAACCGCCTCACTTTGACGTGATTTCCGGCGACGATGGAATTACTTTCCCGCTGATTACCTTGGGAGCCGTAGGTGTGATTTCCGTAATCGGTAACGCGCTTCCTGCCGAGTTCAGCCGCATGGTGCGTCTTGCCTTGAACGGTGATTATGAGAGCGCCCGCAACATCCACCATAAGTTTGCCGAGCTTTTCAAACTTCTGTTTGTTGATGGAAATCCGGCCGGAGTGAAAGCCATGCTGCATGCTATGGGAATGATTGAGAATCAGTTGCGTTTGCCTTTGGTGCCAACGCGTCTGACTACAATGGAAAAAATCAGTGCTATCCTGAAAGAGTTGGATATCCGTATCTGATTTCCTTTTCATAGAATCATAGAAAACTGAAATAAACGCATAAAGGGATTGTGTCGTAAGAAGGCACAATCCCTTTATGCGTTTTGAATCAGAATACCGTTTGTAAGCATCCTGCAAATTAAAATCCTATATATCTGGTTTTGTGCGGGTTATATCTTTTCGGAAAAAGATGCCGATCTTTTGGAATTTTCTCCTCGATCAAATCTTTTAAAGATCAGCATCATTTTATAGGAGCGTTGCCTGGATGTATTTTTTTTCTTCCCGGATCTGCTGATGGAAGATAATTCTACGGTTTGTTCCGGAAGGATAAAAGAAAAGCCATAACCATCTCCGTAAAAGAGATCGTTATGGCTTGTTCTTTTATGGATTATAAGGCGTTCTGCCTTTTGTTTAGCGCTCGTTGATCGGAGTGTAAGGCATTTCGTCGATGACATTCTTGTAGGCCGGACGGATAATTCTGCGGCCTTCGAAGTTCAACTCCTCAATGCGGTGTGCGGTCCATCCCACAATACGTGCCATGGCAAAGAGTGGGGTATAGATTTCCTGTGGCAGACCGATCAGATCGTACACAAAGCCGGAATAGAGGTCTACGTTGGCGCAAACGCTCTTCTTGCCGCCCTTAACCTTCTTGAAGCACTTGATAGCGCGCTCTTCGATCAGTTCCAGGAAGGCAAATTCCTTTTCGCGTCCCTTCTCGGCTACCAGCTCGCGGGCCAGCTCCTTCAGCAATACGGCTCTCGGGTCGGAAATGGTGTATACGGCATGGCCGATACCATAAATCAGTCCGCTGTGGTCGTATGCTTCGCCGTGGAGCATGCGGGTCAGGTAAGTGTCCACTTCGTCCACATTGGTCCAGTCGGAAATGTTCTCCTTCAGGTGTTCAAACATATCGCTCACCTTGATGTTGGCACCACCGTGCAACGGGCCTTTCAGAGAACC
>CAJMQV010000106.1 GCA_905215575.1 uncultured bacterium
ATCGGGTGGCTGCAGGCGTAATAGGCAACCGGCATGGCATTCTTGTCGTAACGGACGGTCTTTACCCCCATATCCGTTGCCTCCCATTCCCCACAGTTAAGCTCTATGGGCTGGTCCGTAAACCGTGTCACTTTCCCCGTCTGCTTCTGTCTCTGGGAATAGTCCAGGACAAACGCACGGTACAGATTGTTAAACTCTGGCCTGCGCTTCAGCTTCCCTGCTTCTTTCCGCAGTGCCTCCACGTACTGGGTCCGCTCCACGTTATCCTCAATCTCAAAGATCTGGTAAAATATCTCATCCGGGAACGGATCCAGGCCAGACAGCTTAGATATACCAGCTAATAACTCGTCCTTCGACTTTTCCAATCTCTTTCACCACCTTCTTATCGGCATACACTTCTTCCGGGCAGTCCTTAAGGCACCCCAACAGATACTCCACATAGGTCAAGTTGCCAAGCCCTTCCCAGAAATGTTCATTGCGCTCCCTGACAGCCTCACAGAGCAGTCCTCTGTACACGGTCAGCCATTTTACCGCCTCCTGCACAAACTGCCCTAATTCCCGCTTATAGCGCCTCCTCTTGTCTGCTTCCCGCTTTTCCCTATAGGTCACCGGCTCATTGACTGGCACCCCGTAAGCCTGCGCCAGCTGCTTTGCGGCTTCATAATTACTGATCACGTAATAGGCCGCCACAAACTTGATCTGGTCACCACCGGAACCGCAGACAAAACAGTAATACCCTTTTCCATTGGGATAGATCTTCATGGAAGGATGGGTATCCTTATGGAACGGACAGAGGCATTTTCCGTTTAAAATATGCAGGCCGCAGTATTCCACGGCCTGCTGCATACTCACTGCATCTTTAACTTTGCTGTAAAGCTCCGGATCACATGAACGGGATGCCTTCATCGCCAGCTCCCTCCGGAATATTTACGAATCCATCACCCACTGCAGACGGCGTTCCATGGTTCACCGGAGTAGTCTGGCCCACCGGCGGATCCTGCAACAGTTCATCTTCCGGCACCTCCGCTTCCGCCAGGCCGGCCACGCTGCGAATCTGGAACAGCTCCGTTACGAACGGGCGGTTTCCATTGGATGCCTCATACTGACGGCGGCGGAAAATACCACCAAATTCCTTACCAATCATCTGCTTCTCATTGTCACTCACATCCCACTGGAAGGTGAAGTTATTGGAACGCTCAATCGAAGTGATGATGCCCTTGAATCAGGAAAGCCCCTTGCCCTCCATGTTCTGTTTGAATACGCCGCGCCATTTTGCGCCCATCGGATTCTGGGCCTTGTCGCCGTCGAACATCTTCTTGTAAAAGTCCTTGTACTCGCCCTTTGCGATATCATACAGAATCACAAACTGCTGATTTCCGTTCTTTGATTCCTGAGTGGTTACCTGCTTAATGACGCACACATATTTTCCTTTCGGCAGCTGCTGGAACTCTCCTGTGTAAGCTGCTGCCTCATCATATCCTGCCGGTTTCTTAATCATGACTGCTTGTCCTCCTTGGGCTTATATTTCTCCCATCCGTAGAAATCCCGGATGGTATCATCAACCAGTTTCAGGTTGTTTTCAATTTCGGGTGATTCAAACATATCTTCCGGGGTCTTTGTAATGTCTGACCCATCCGTAACGGTCCGGAAGAAATGATTTCCATTCTCGCTCATGCACCGGATGCAGATTGTGACCATGCCTTCCAGGCACACCTTGCGATCCAACTGCTTACCGATGGTTCTGAGCCGCGAAATGCCAAAATCATCGGTATCCTCGTGAAACATGATGTACACGATCTTGTCCGGATCCGTTACATCGGTCTTAATCCGCTTCACCAGGCCATACATAGCATCCGCGATATCGTCATACATCTCAAATGACGCATTTCCCTTCTTGTTCCGGTGCTGTGACATAAAGAGATGGGTCATAATATACCCGGCATCATCAATCACATAAACCTTTTCCGGATTTTTGTTGATCGTGGCAATGATCTGGTTGATATCATCGCTGGAACCGGTCTTCCGGAAACGTTTGCGGAAAGGCAATTCCTTCCGCTCTGTGTTAAGCAGCACCACCTCATGCTCGTCAAAAAACTTTAAGCTCCGGCTCTTTCCGCTGCCGGACTTTCCATAAATCAAAACGGGTAATCCCATAACATCCTCCTTAATACGGCAGCGGCTCTGCCTCATCGGTCTCTTTCACTGCTTTGCTCAGCCAATCATCTTCGAAGAAATCCAGGTCTTTCATGCGGGCAAATATCGTGTCCCGTGTCTTTTCCGATACATTCATGCCGAAAACCCAGTACAGCATCGTCTCACTTTTAAAATAGAGCGTATGTCCGGAAGGTGATACACTGGGTCTTCCCGGCATATGCTCCCCCATCGGCTCCAATTCTGCAGGCGAAATCATTCCATCGGTCCACTCTCTGATTGCTGTCAGATAACCCTTGTCACTATGGCGCTGATATACGGACAGCTCATGATAGTTGTTCGTCAGTACCACCGGGACGCTGCAGGCAAAATCCTTTGCTGCTTTCCATGCCGCATATGGATCATGCGGTTCAAGTTCGCACTCCATATTAAGTTTCTTGTCTTCGATGTAGTACTTATAGCAGGTTTCTTCATCCGGCATATCGCCGATCAGCTCCATGATGGCTGCCTTGAACTTATTAGTTGCATACGTGCTTTCCACATAGATGCCCCAGAAGCTGGTGTAAACCAGATAGTGGTCATCCAAATTCCCGACGTATAAGCCGCCAGTTGTCTTCAGTGCTGACTTCATGGCCTTCTTGAATTCACTGATTTTCAGAAACATCGTCTTTTCCCTCCTCATACTTTCGCTTGTAGGCATCAATGCCGCACCGGATGTAATCCAGCACTACATCCATTTCATCGAATGACAGATGCCATACACCTGTTGTCATGATCTTGACCGCTTTCGCAGCTACTTCCATGAGCAGCTGCATGCGAAACGGTCCAATTCCCTCCCGGTCCATCAGCGAATCCGCAGGCTTTCGCCCCGCGGCTCCAGATGTGCCCAGTCAACCTGTTTCTCATCCAGAAGTTTCCGGATGGCTTCGTTGTTCGGAACCGGTGGCTGCGGGATCAGGAATCTTCCCGGAATATCTTCCAGAAGGCCATCAATAACCAGCGGCTGCAGTCCTCCGTTCTTCTGAATGTTAAAGCTGAACAGGGCCGTCTTAAACTTGGTCTTGCCCATCTCACGCATATTGGCCTCCAGATTGTTCTTTAATGCCTGCTGGCGGTTCTCCAAAGCCTTTCTTCTGGCAGCCAGACGATTTTCTTCTGCTTTCAGCGCCTCGATATCGGCTTTCATGCCGGTAATAATCTTGGCATAGCCGTCGGCCTTCTCCTCAATCTCGCCCCAGAGACCGTCCATGGTATCCTGAAGGGTCTGATCGTCCACTTCCGGATCGTAAACAAGTTCCTGCAGCGCTAAAAACTGCTCTGTTAACTCATAAAGTTTCATCTTGATTTTCCTCCGCGCCTCACCTATAATGAGACTGTAAATTGATTTTTTATTTACTTGATTCCCCGGAAGTTGCCGCTTCTGGGGTTTCTTCTTTTCGATACAAGTGACCTAATTCTACGTTGATCATTGCCAACAGAAAGCTATAGGACGTTGCTCTTGCCTCTGGGCTGACTGCGTTGCTCACAGTTTTCTCAACCAGCTTTTTAAGTGCCAACGTGATATCTTTATCAGTTGCCTGGCCCAGAATGCAAACCCTGCCGTCTGACTGTTTCTGTGGCGTATTAATAACAGCCAACACAAACTCGCCGGACGTCACATCCTCAACATGGCCATTCTGTTCAAATGTAACCTTTACCATACTTCTCACTTCCTTTCACATTCCCGCCAATAGTGCGCTGGCCACGCATCCCGCAAACACCGCGCAGATGCCAAACATCACCTTGCCCGCCAGATCATCCAGGTCAATCGCCGGTTCCGGCTTTAATACATCCTCGACCAGGTAAAACACCGGATCGCTCCGGCACTCCATGTAGCTCAGCATCCGCGGGTGCTGGGACTCTACAAAGTTAAGCTTCGCCACTCTGATCACCTCCCTCCTCCGGCTCGTATGCCGGGTACTGCTCAATAAAACGCTCCAGGTCACTGCCCCGGATCTTAATCAGTCCAAGGCGCAGAGCCACAAGCTGCTTGCCATTAATCAGCCGGTATACCGCCTGAGGATTGACCCGCAGAAGTTTCGCGGCTTCTTTTACTGTGTACAATGGTTCATATGCTCTTATCATCTTCTTGCACCTCCCGTTGCTTTTCTTTCATTCCCGTCCTATACTGTACTTACAGGCTCTTGCCAGAGCCGAGTACGATAGAAAGAGAACACCCCATGCTAACCAAACAGCAATATCATAAATTAAAATCCATAAATCGAAAGGGCTATGCAACAGAACGCGATTTTCATAAAAACGAACAGCTCTTTTGGTATCTTGCTGGGAAAAATTTCATTCGCAAAACCCGTTCTCCTGATCATAAAGTTCTCAAGTTTATCATCACCGAAACCGGCAAAGCAGAATTAGCCAGTTACGAAACTGAACGCTTTCGATTTTGGCTTCCTAATGTTCTTTCATCCATTGCTTTGATTCTCAGCGCAATAGCAATAACAGTATCGATATGGTCAGCGCTATTGCACTAACCGAAACAGAAACTCCAGATAAATAGAGTGGCAGTTTAGGATACCGATACATCAATGGATACTTATCCTTTTTGGGCACGCTGACCACCTCCTATTCCAACAGATCTTCGATTGCAACACCAAAATAATCGGCCACTTTCTGAACCTTGCGAATGCCTGGATCTGTCTCGTTCCACTTGCTGATACTTCTGTTTGAAAAACCTAAATCCTTTTCAAGTTTCCAAACAGATACTCCTTTTTTCTCGCAAAGCTCTTTGATATTGTCGAATAACACCATCTCACCTCCTGTCACAATTAGAGAAAATATTCTCATTCTTATATTGACTTTTATGAGAAAATATTCTATTATACAAATAGGCGATATGAATATATTCTCTTAAATCCAGTCTTTTAAATTGGCGTTTATTGACTGTCCTTTGTGTTACGAGAATGTTTTCTCTTTACACACCCTACTATACGAGAATATTTTCTTTTTGTCAATACTTTTTCGAGATTTTTTTCTCGTATTAGAAGGGAGATTATTATGACTCTAAAAGACCGCGTAAAAACACTTGCGCAAGAACGCGGTATCAGCTTGCCAGCACTTGAATCAGAACTCGGTTTCGGTAACAGCACCATCGTAAAATGGGATAAATCAACGCCAAACGCCGACAAGTTAAATGCCGTTGCAAAATATTTCGGTGTTACTATGGATTATCTATTGAATGGGGAAAATAAAGACTCACTCCCACTTACAACTAAAGATGAGCGGGATATTGAAAAAATTATTAATCAAACAAAAGAACAGTTGCTTTCCCAGGAAGGGTTAATGTTTGACGGTGATCCTGCCAGTCCAGAAGCGGTAGAGTCCATTTTAGCCGCTATGCAAATCGGCATGGAAATGGCAAAGAAAAAGAATAAGGAAAAATATACTCCTAAAAAATATAAAAAGGACTAGCCTATGGATATAAAGAAAAGGGTTAACGCGCTAGTGCGAAAGCACCAAAGCAGAGATCCCTTTACAATCATCCGCGGACTGAATGTCATCGTTATTTATGCTCCACTGGTCGGCGTTCGCGGCTTTTATCAGTATTTCCAACGGAACAATATTATCTATATAGATGAAAATCTTCCCAAGCATGAACAAAGCTTTGTCTGTGCGCATGAGTTGGGACATATGTTCTTACATAAAAATGCGAATGCCATTTTCATGGACACTCGGACTCAATTCAATACTCACCGCTACGAAGTGGAAGCGAACACTTTTGCGATGGAACTGCTGATTGGAGATGACATCCTTGCTGAATGTGAGGAATATACGATTGACCAGATATCCCATCTACTAGGATATCAAAAAGAACTAATTCAGCTTAGGCTACATTGAGAGGGAACTTGTATGAAAAAGAACTATAATAAATGGGCTGCCTTATTCGGTGGCTGGTTTGGCTTACACAGATACATGGCCGGTGAAATAGGAATGGGAATTCTTTACACATGTACATCCGGAATTTTCTGCATTGGCTGGATTATTGATACAGTAAAAGCTTTCGCAAATTCAGACGGAGGAACTTCTTTTCACCTTCGACTAAAAAGCCTTCCAGTCCTCACGCCTAACGGAATTGTTTTAAAAGAAGACGAACTTTGTCATTATCAAGGCGCTGCATATACCGAAAAGAACTCTTCTCGCATTGCTGGTTACACTTCTCAACATGCGGGCGGCAGCGTAAGAATTGCTAAGGGATTAAGTGTACATACCGGTGGAACCGAACGACAAGCTGTCCGTGAAACATTAACCGAGAAATCAAACGGCATTCTTTATATAACAAACAAGAGAATTGTTTTCATTGCACCAAAAAATGCCTTTGAAAAACCCATCAATTCACTTTCTGCCTATGTTCCAAATCAAGGACATATGGCATTCTTATTTGGGAATCAGTCTTTCGATTTAATAACGGCAGATTCGTTTCGTATTAAAGATATTATCGATGGTATTCTAAACGGAATGCCTGTTAAATAAAATGCAAAACCGCCCGGTATTGGCGTACCGAACGGCTTTACATAGATTTTCTCTTGCCGGATGCCCGGCCAGATATAATCGAGTCCAAACGAATT
>CAJMQV010000107.1 GCA_905215575.1 uncultured bacterium
TACCAATGATAGAACGGTTTAGCAATGGCTTCATCGGATCCTTGCTGAGTGCCAGATGGTTCTTTCCGCGCAAGCGTCCCACCATCAGGTGCGGATCGTAGGTCGGAGAAGATACCATGCAGAGAATTTCACCGGTAGAAGGTTCGATAGCTACGATACTTCCCAGTTTACCTTGCATCAGGCGTTCGCCCAAGGCTTGCAATTTCAGATCCAATCCTAAGGTAAGATCTTTTCCTGGTATCGGGTCTTTGTCAAACTTGCCGTCCATGTATTTTCCCTGTATGCGTCCGTGCGCGTCGCGTAGCAGGATTTCTATGCCTTTTTCGCCTCGAAGTTGCTCTTCGTAGTAGCGTTCTACACCCAGTTTTCCGATGTAGTCTCCGCTCTGGTAGTAGTCATCTTTTTCGATGTCGGCAGTAGAAACTTCACCCACATCGCCTAAAACATGAGCGGCATAGGGATGCTGATATTGGCGGATGGCTCTCTTTTGGATATAAAATCCCGGAAAGCGGAACAGCTTTTCCCGGAACATGCTGAATTCTTCGGCCGAGAGCTGGCTCATGAACAACTGCTGTGTGTAGCTGGAGTAGCCGGGGTTGCGTCTGCGGTCCTTGATTTCCTCCATTCTTTTTGTATAAAACTCCGGAGTAATACCTAAACTTCGGCACAGATCGGCTGTGTCTACTCCAATTTGCTCACGCATGACAACCATGATGTCATAGGCCGGCTGGTTGTAAACCAGCAGTTTTCCGTTGCGGTCGGTAATGATACCGCGCGACGGATATTTGATGCGTTTCAGAAAAGCGTTGGAGTCTGCATTCTTTTTATAGTCATCGCTCATTAACTGAAGCGTAAACAGTCGTATAAGAAATACGATGACAATGAATACGGCAGCGCCACCGATGACAAATTTTCGGTTTTCGAAATCGTATTTTCCCATAAATGCTTAGTTTTTCTGCTTTTTAGGATTGCGTGCAAATTCCAGTGTCATCATTAAAAGCAGAGATAAGGCAATGCTTCCTCCCATACTGGTGAGCAGAACTCTCCAGTTGAAGAAAGAGAATGCTTCCAGTAAAAAGAATGAGATGTGGTGGAGCAATGTTGCCAAAAAGAGCAGCTGAAAGAATTTCCACTTGCCCATAGAGCGAATGGAAGGAACCAGATCCTCGGGCGCGTCTTTTGAAACGAATAGTTTTAAAAGAGGGGGAAGGAAGAAAGCTGTCAGAGTCATCGATGCCGAAACTACTCCGGGAGTGCCGGAAAATAGGTCGATCAGCATTCCGAGCGCAAATCCCCAAATCAACAATGTGCTTCGGGATGTGTTTTTAGGAAACAGCAGCAGAAAATAAACACTGATCAACGGTGTGATGCAACCCAGGATATGAATCTGGTTGAATACCAGCACCTGTATGGCCCAAAGGGCTATCATCCATAAAACTTTATAAAACCAAACTAATACCATGATGTCACTTCCTTGATTTTTCTTTTAATTGGCTGGCAAGAGAGTCCAGCTCGTTCTGATCCGAAGACATGATGATGGATACATCACGCAGACGGGCAAAGTCGGTGCCCAAATGCACCTTGATTCGATAAGACAGGCCGTCCTTGGAATTTCTCACCTGATTTACTTTTCCGATGAATAGTCCTTCGGGGAATACCGATGAGAATCCACTGGTTTCGATTACGTCGCCAGTCTGGATTTTGGCGTAGCGGGGTACGTCGTTCATCCAGGCATAAAGCGGGTTGCCGCCGTCCCAGTTCAGATAGCCGAAGTAGCCGCTTTTACGCAGTCGGCAGCTGATGTTTGATTTGGAATTGAGTACCGGCATGACGATGGAGTAGTGCGGGGCTGTAAGATATATGATACCTACAACTCCGGTACCGCAGACAACGCCCATTTCCGGCCGCACTCCGTCGGCTTCTCCCCGGTTGATGGTGATATAGTTGTCCTGAAGCAATACGGAGTTGTTGACTACAGTTGCGTCAAGCAACTGATAAGAGCGGAGCAGAGAGTCGGTCCGCTGTTCGGTGTAACTGTGTTGTGTGTCGAGTTTTTCGAGTTGGTGTTCTAATTGTGCAATGCGGTGTTCCAGCACAACATTGCGTTCGGTCAGTGCCCGGTTGTTGTCGCCCAAAGCCAGATAAGCCAGAATGTTGGACTGCCATTCCATGACTTTTCCGGAAACGGTGTTGGCCGAGGTAAACCATACACTGCCCTGATAGCCGTTATAGCGGAACAGGGCGCACAGGCTGACGGCCTCTAATAGGATAAAGACCAGCCAGTAATTGTATTTCGATAGAAAATCAAGTAGTTTACGCACGTTCTTGTCTGATTAAAGAAAAACGGGAAATGAAAGGCGACGGGTACAACCTCGCCGGGTTTCATTTCCCGCAGTTATGATTCTTGTTCCTTTGGTGTATTACATCAGGAAAGAGAAATTGTTTACGTTTTTCAGCGCAATTCCAGTTCCCTTAGCCACACTGTGCAACGGATCGTCGGCAATGTGGAACGGGATGTTGATCTTGTCTGTCAAGCGCTTGTCCAGTCCGCGCAGCAAGGCTCCGCCACCGCTCAGGTAAATACCGTTGTGCACAATGTCGGCATACAGTTCCGGTGGTGTATTTTCCAGAGCGTTCAGCACTGCTGTTTCGATGCGGGCGATGGATTTCTCCAGGCAGTGGGCAATTTCCTGATAGCATACCGGCACTTCCATTGGCAGTGCGGTGATACGGTTCGGACCATATACCACGTAGTCTTCAGGAGCTTCTTCGCCCAGATCGGTCAGTGCGGCACCTACATGAATCTTGATTCGTTCGGCCATACGCTCGCTCACCTTCACATTGTGCTGGCGGCTCATGTATTCCTGGATGTCGGCAGTGAGGTCGTCTCCGGCGATACGGATGGAGTTGTTGGTTACGATACCTCCCAATGAGATAACGGCAATTTCTGTAGAACCGCCGCCTATATCAACGATCATGTTACCCTGAGGAGCCTCTACGTCGATACCGATACCGATAGCGGCTGCCATCGGTTCGTAGATAAGGTATACCTCGCGTCCGCCGGCATGTTCGGCAGAGTCGCGTACGGCGCGCAGCTCTACTTCGGTAGAACCGGAAGGCACACCGATTACCATACGCAATGAAGGAGAGAAGAAGCGGCTTCCGGTGTGTACCATCTTGATGAGTCCGCGCATCATCTGCTCGCAGGCATAGAAGTCGGCAATCACACCTTCGCGCAGAGGGCGCACGGTGCGGATGTTGTCGTGTGTCTTTTCGTACATCATTTTGGCCTTTTCGCCCACGGCAATCATCTTGTCGGAGCGGCGGTCGAGTGCTACGACCGAAGGCTCATCTACCACAATCTTCCCGTCGCAGGTAATGATCGTATTGGCAGTACCCAAGTCCATTGCGATTTCTTGAGTAAATGAAAAAAATCCCATAATCAGTATTTCCTGTTTGTTAGTACTCGATTACTTGTTGTCAGCAAACCAGGCGTGGATTGCAGTGTCGTAGTGGCTGCTCACGCCGAAAGCGCGGGTAGCGAACATCTGGCGCTGTGCCAGTGTAGTCTGTGCGCCGTTTTCTTTCAGAATGTTCAGGAAGTCGGCATATTCAGCCTTGCTTGGGATGATCACTACATCGTTGAAGTTCTTGGCTGCGGCACGGATCAAAGAGATACCGCCTATGTCGATCTTTTCGATGATGTCGGCTGCTGAAGCTCCGCTGGCTACGGTTGCCTCAAACGGATAAAGGTCTACGATGACCAGGTCGATTTCCGGAATTTCATATTTTTTCATCTGTGCCTGATCCTCTTCCAAAGCACGACGACCCAGGATACCTCCGAATACTTTCGGGTGCAGAGTCTTCACGCGTCCGCCAAGGATTGACGGATAGGTGGTCAGGTCCTCAACGGCCTGGCATGGATAGCCAAGGCTTTCGATGAAACTCTGGGTTCCTCCGGTTGAAAGGAACTGTACTCCGTCTTTGTGCAGTTCGGCCAGGATCTGGTCCAGACCGTCCTTATGAAATACTGAAACTAACGCTGTCTTGATTTTCTTTGTTTCTGCCATACTGTATTCTATTATCTATTACTGTGATTCTGAACTGCAAAGATACGAATTTTCTGATTCACTATACTTATAAAGTACAGAAAATCATGGAAAAATATGGTTAAATCCGCAATGTGTGCTTCATGTTTGCCGGTTTTGCCGCTTTCGGGGCTCTGGGCTATCTGCTCTTGCGGAATTGCAGGGGCGGTAATCCTTCGTGTCTGCGGAAGAAACGGGCGAAAAACGATGAGTTGGGAAAGTGCAGCGTTTCGGCAATTTCCTGAATGCTCAGATCGGTTGATTTAAGCAGAAGCTTGGCTTCGCGCATCAGGAAATCCGAGAGCCAGAAGTAAAAGGTCTGTCCGGTTTTCTGTCGGATAGTGCGCATCAGATGCTTGTCGGAGATGCAGAGCTTTCCGGCATAGAAGGCGGCATAGTGCTCTTCCTTGCAGTGCAGGTGGAGCAGGTAAAAGAATCGGTCGGTAATTTCGTCCGGACGCGACACTCGGACCTTGGTTTCCCGGTGGATATAGAGCCGGTTCACCTCCATGATCAGTGCAAAGAGCAGTCCTTTGATAATCTCTTTGTTGTTTTCGGGCGCACGGTAACGCTCTTCAATGAATTCGAAGTAGCGCTGCAAAAGGTTCGCGGTGCGTGTGTCGGGAGTAATGAGCGGTGAATAAGCCACTTTGTGCGAAATTTCAGCTTTGAGCAGTAGCGGAAAATCGGCCATGAAATCAAAGTCGAAGAACAGACACTGCGCCCGGAAATCGTTGCTGTGGGACTGTGGACGGAGCAGCATGTTGGGCAGGAGAAACAGAAATGTGTTCTCGGTGAGTGTATGCTGATGGCCGTCGATTTGCATTTGGGCTTCTCCCTGCATTACGAACAGGAAATGTACCCGTCCGATGGGAGTGCGCCAGTTTTGCCCTTCCTGTACGAAAGGCAGAGCATCCGGATTCAGACCGGTTATTCCGAATCGGGTGAAGTTTGTGTTCATTGTCATTGCATTTTGTTGCAAATATACTCTTTTGCGTGAAACCTGCAGGTATCTTGGTTACGATTAGGACATTTTTGGTAGAGAATAGGGCGAAACCTATTCGTGAAAAGTTCGGAACTTTGCACCCGGATTAAATGGATGAAATGAATATGAACGAAAAATCAAGAAATTCTGAGCTTTATTTGTTGTTAATGGTGGGAGCCATTTCTGCTTTTGGTCCTTTTGTGACAGACTTTTATTTGCCGGCCCTTCCATCACTAAATGAATATTTTCACACTACGGCCTCGTTGGTTCAGCTGAGTCTTACCTTCAGTATGGTAGGTCTGGCTGTGGGGCAGTTGGTCATCGGTCCTTTGAGCGACAAGTATGGTCGTAAATCTCCGTTGATTCTGTCGCTGGTGGCCTTTTCCGTTTCAACATTAGGCTGTCTGTATGCCCCCGATATTTATTGGTTTATCTTTTTCCGTCTGATACAGGGGCTGGCAGGTGCCGGTGGCTTGGTGATTTCCAAATCCATAGCAGTGGATTTGTATGAAGGTAAGGAATTGGCACGTTTCTTTTCCATGTTGAGCAGCGTGCAGGGATTGGCTCCTATTTGTGCTCCGGTGTTAGGAGGATTTTTGCTCGAGCTGACCAATTGGAAGGGAATTTTCTGGATACTCTTTGCTATCGGACTTTTGTTGCTGGTGACTCTGTTCTTTTTCAAGGAGTCTTTGCCGTCGGCTGCGCGCTGTGAGGGTAGTGTTTGGGTGGCTTTCCGGCGTTATGTGCCCGTATTGGGGCACGGCCGCTTCATGTGTTATGTGCTGGTGCAGGCTTTTGCCATGGGCGTGATGTTTACTTATATTGCCGCCTCTCCTTTTGTTTTTCAGAATCATTATGGTATGTCGCCGGTGGCTTACAGTCTGTGTTTTGGTGCCAACGCTGTGGCGGTCATGTTAGGTAGTCTGATCGTATCATTTTTCCGCGGGGCTACGCAGGCCATGCGTGTAGGTGTAGTGGGGTTTGCCTTGCTTAGCTTGCTGGTAGCTGCGGTATTGATTTCCGGTGCTCCGGTGATGATAGTTGAGGGCTGTTTGTTCGTGTTTATGATGTTCCTGGGATTGATTCTGCCCAGCAGTACGATGCTGGCACTTGATCTGGAACGTGAAAATTCCGGAAATGCTTCGGCTGTGCTTGGGTTTCTGATGTTTCTTTTCGGGGGAGCGCTCTCGCCGCTGACCGGATTGGGCGATATGCTTCAGACCACCAGTCTGATTATGGTGCTTTGCTGCGCGGCGGCTTTGATTTGTACGCTGCTTACCACTGCCCGATTTTCGCGCTATATTCTTAAGGGGCACATGGTAAAGGCTTGATTCTGGAGAATACGTTTTTATGAGGGCTTACTATTCTTGAAGAAGAAGGCTTTTGAGAAACGGAGAATTTGTTCCCGGTGATTTTGGAAAATGATGCTGATGAATTTTGCATTTCGTCAGCATCATTTTTTTATGCTTTTGCGCTATGCGTGATAAATACTTTTTTTCTCTTGGAAAAATTGAAAGAGGGGAGAAAAATAAAATAAAAGGAGGAAGGGGTAAAAAAGAAAAGGTTCTCATTTCTGAGAACCTTTCTTCTGTGATTCGCTTGGGGTTCGAACCCAAGACCCCAACATTAAAAGTGTTGTGCTCTA
>CAJMQV010000108.1 GCA_905215575.1 uncultured bacterium
GCTTCTGTTACAGAACCCATAGCGATAATTACGCGTTCTGCATCTTCTGCTCCGTAGTAATCGAACAAACCGTATTTGCGGCCTGTGATCTTAGAAATTTCATTCATGTATTCCTCTACGATGGCGGGAACAGCTTCATAGTAGTTGTTGCATGATTCACGGTGCTGGAAGAAGTGGTCAGGGTTTTCGGCCATACCACGGGCAACCGGATTCATCGGATTCAGCGCACGTGCACGGAATTCGGCAAGCGCTTCCTGGTCAACCAACGGAGCGAGATCTTCATTTTCCAGCATTTCGATCTTCTGGATTTCGTGTGAAGTACGGAAACCATCGAAGAAGTTCATGAAAGGAACACGGGCTTTGATTGTGGCAAGGTGTGCAACACCGGCCAAGTCCATCACTTCCTGTACAGAACCTTCAGCCAACATAGCGAAACCTGTCTGTCGCGCAGACATTACGTCCTGGTGGTCACCGAAAATACACAGTGCGTGAGAAGCCAGTGTACGAGCAGATACATGGAATACGCAAGGCAGGAATTCACCGGCAATCTTATACATATTCGGGATCATCAAAAGAAGACCCTGAGAAGCAGTGTAAGTAGTAGTCAGTGCACCGGCCTGAAGAGAACCGTGAACAGCACCGGCTGCACCACCTTCAGATTGCATTTCCTGTACCAATACTGTTTCGCCGAAGATGTTCTTACGTCCTGCGGCAGCCCATTCGTCTACGTATTCAGCCATTGTAGAAGAGGGAGTGATGGGGTAAATGGCAGCTACTTCTGAGAACATATATGAAATATGTGCAGCAGCCTGATTACCATCACATGTGATGAATTTCTTCTGTTTAGTCATAACTAAAAATAATATTTAAGTAAGTAATTTATTTGTTTATTTCAAAAACGGTATGGAAAGCGGATACTTCCATGTTTTTCCGTTCAGTCCTTTGATACCTCCGATGATGGGGAACAGCAGACAAAGAAAACAGCCTATTCCAAGTATCAAGAGGAGCAAGATTCCGGCACCTCCGCCGAATATACCCAGCAGAACTGCTAACGGAGAAGTCTGATCATTTGCGTAATCCATGTCGTTTATGGATAAGATTCCGCTGAACATGAATATTACAAAAAGTACTGTCAGCGCGATGCCGTACAGGAACCAACTGATGTACCAGTTCAGAATGTATTTGCCTTGGCGATTGACGAGTATAGAATTCTCTTTACCCATGATCCAGAATACAATAGGGGCAATCCAGCCTACGTATGGTATGAACATGGCGAAATTCATCAGTGCCAGATAAGCATTTTCCGTCAGTCCCATAGGAAGTACGGCTGTAGGTTTAGCCGTAGCTTCTTCGTCCAATATCTTTTTCTTTTCTTTTTCGAACTCTTCATCGTTCAACGCTCCGCTGTCGTGGAGGCGTTTTAGTTGTTCAAGCTTCTCGTAATCCATAATGTTCAAGATTTGATGTTAATATAAAAAGCCGAACATCCAGAGTGGTATCTGATTGCCACGACCTATTTCTGCCTTGTGCAAAGCATACGTCACTCCGGGGTTATTCTTAATTTTTGCTCCTTCGCAGCATATTTTGAACGGCATCACTTCGTCAACCATGAACGAGGTGTTCTTGTCACCCTTGTGCACTTTGTGGTCTTTCCACATCGTGTTTACAAAGAAAGTGTCCAGCACATCCTGTTCTTCCACCTTTACGGGGTAGATGGAGTACATCAGGTTAGGGTTGTGCAGCATAATCTTCGAGGGCTTTTTAGGAAACTCTTCCCCTTTGGGATAGACCAGGTTGATCAGCCGTGCATCGGCCAGATACTTGATGTAGTTCATCACCGTGGCGCGTGATGTCTGTATGTCGCTTGCCAGTTGGCTTACGTTCGGAGCCTTTGGCCCGTCTACAGCCAACAAATATAATAATTTTTTTATCTTCGAGAGATATTTTAGCTCAATTTGTTTGATAAGCAGGATATCTACTTCTACCATCATGTTCATGGTCTTGAGCAGATTCTCAGAGAAATTGCGTTTCTCGAGGAAGAAGGGGTAGAAGCCGTGATGGAGGTAGTCTTGAAAATAATCCAGAGGGCGGACTTTGGAAAGCACCCCTTTGGCTATCTGTTCGTGGCTGCTCAATATCTCTTCGAGTGTGTAGTGACGGAATTTCATCCCTGTTTGCAGGTTCAGAAATTCGCGGAACGAAAAACCGCGGAGGTTGTAGCTCTTCACGATGTCACGCAATTCCAGGTTTTCTTCTTTGAGCCGCATGACGGACGAACCGGTGAATACAATCTTCAGGTTGGGGAAACGGTCGTAGCACATACGTAGCTCGCGGCTCCAATCGGGGTGCTTGAATACTTGGTCGATCAGCAGAACCTTCCCACCGCGTTTCTGAAATTCATTGGCGAAATCGACAATGCTGTGTCCGGAGAAGTAGAAGTTGTTCATGTTGATAAAGAGGCACGAACGGTCGGTTCCGAACTTCTCCTTGGCGTATTGAAGCAGGAAAGTGGTTTTTCCCACGCCACGTGTTCCTTTGATACCAATCAAGCGGTCACTCCAGTTTATTTCGTCCATCAGGTCGCGGCGGACCGGGGCATTGGTGTGCTCAACAAGGTAGGCATGTGTGCGGTAGAATGTTTCCATCTCTTATCTTGGGTTTTTCGGGGGGCAAATATAAGCCTTTTTTTAGAGATTGCAAAGTAGAGATAGCAAAATTGTGGTTTCGTTTAGCAAGTTTATCTTTTGCTTCACTTTGTCAAAACGGTATTCCTGATAGGTGGCAGGGGCGTTATTTCGGGGCAATGGCAAGCTGCTTCTGAAAAAACGCAGCCATTTCAATCGGGCAATTGTGATTTTGCTTGTCTACTTCAGTGTTTGCTTGCAAATATAAATATTGTTTTTTGTTTTCGGTAGTTTCTGCCGGTATTTATTTGAAAAAGGGTTTCTTTTGTCAGTTCGAAATGTTTGCTCCGGAGAGAGCAAATAGAGACGGAGAAAGGGAAAAGAGCCTTTGTTGACGGGCTGTCAATCGTCACTCCGGGAGATATGAAGGCTTTGCCCCGAAGAAGTGAAGGCTTTACCCGGGGGAAGTGAAGGCTTTGTCCGGCGGAAAGTGACGGTTTGCCCCGCATAAAGTGACCTGTTTCCCGGTTTTATATGCGTTTTTGTGCATATATTTGCAGGAAACTTACCGGCTTTAACGCTGGTTGTTTCTTGGATAGCAAAGGGCTTGTAAGTGAAAAACCGGAAATGGAAACAAAAGGACAGGAGACGGTGCATTTAAGGAATTAAATGATGGTTTCTGTCCCCGGGCATGGATATATCTTAGGGTGAAAAAACACGTAACTGTTCGCTGCCATCACTCGCACAAGTTCCTGCGTCCGGATGAACCCTGTTTAATTAATTGATGCTAATGACGAATCTGCTTTACTTGTTTAATCCTGATCAGGATCTGGCTCTTGCCAGTGGCGAAGTCAATTATATGCCGCCTGCCTCCGCCCGCAGAATGGCGGAAGAGTTGGCATTGCTTCCCGTATGGTTTGCGGACGGGCCGTGCAGTGTGCTTGCTCCGTCTGCCTATAATCAGTCTTTTCTGGAAGAGATGCTCGACTTATTTCCGCTTCCCGCATCATTGAGAACCCAGGCCGAAGATTTTTCGGAAGTCCGTTCGGTGGTTCCCTGGGGATGGAATCCGGCACTCCGGAAACGTCTGCTTTCATTGGGAGTACCCGATGCTGCGCTACCTTCGATGGAGGATATAGGACGGTTGCGCGATCTGTCCCATCGTTTGCAAGCCGTACAGTTGTTGCCCGGTCTGCAAGTGGATGAAGTGTTTTGTGGAGAGTCTTGCTACCTGACTGCTTTGTCCGACTGCCGGGCATTTGTAGAGAGTCTGGAACGCTGTCTGCTCAAAGCCCCCTTGTCCGGAAGCGGTAAAGGGCTGAACTGGTGCAAGGGAGCGTTCACTCCTCTGATAGAGCGTTGGTGTGCCCGGGTTATAGAGCAGCAGGGGGGAGTTGTCGGTGAACCTATATATAATAAGGTAGAGGATTTTGCCATGGAGTTTTATTCGGACGGAAAGGGGCGGATTATTTTTGCCGGATACTCTTTGTTCCGTACCAATGCCGGTGGGGCTTACGAAGGAAACCGGTTGTTGCCTGATGCGGAGATTGAACGAAGATTGTCGGCTTATGTGTCTGTGGCGGCTTTACACCGGCTTCGGGAGGAGTTGCAAAGACGGTTGTCCGTCTCTTTGGAGACGGAGTATGCCGGTTATCTGGGAGTAGATATGATGATTTGCCGGTTCGCTCTCCTTCCGGAGTTTCGCATCCATCCTTGTGTGGAGATCAACCTGCGGATGAATATGGGGCTTGTGTCGCGGATGCTATACGATCGTTATGTACGACCCGGGGCTGGCGGAACGTTTCGTATCTCTTATCATCCGTCTGACGGGCAAGCATTGCAGGAGCATGATGCAATGAAGGTTGCGCATCCGTTGCACACCCGAAACGGACGGGTGGTGAAAGGCTATCTGCCATTGGTGCCTGTCCGGAAGTCGAGCCGCTATCGGGCTTATATCTTGGTGGAAACCGGCGGATAAAGTTTTATATAGGTTGCTTTTTGCAAGAAAAGAAAATGGAGAAGCGGCTTCCCGTGCCTGCTTCGGACCGTAATGATAGCCTTCCCTGAAGTTTTTCTACGATCAGTTTGCAGATAGAGAGTCCCAGGCCGGTTCCTTGCGCAAACTCGTTCTGTTTGTAGAATCGGCCGAATATCATCTTTTGTTCGGACTGCGGGATACCGATTCCGGTGTCCTCTACATAGATCTCCACTTCTTCGGTTTGCGGCATGTAGCTCCATCCCAGTTTGATGGAGCCTTCCCGGGTAAATTTGGAGGCATTGTTCAGGAAGTTGGTGATCACCTGAACCAGCCGGTTTTTGTCGACGTGTACGATCAAGCCCTTTTCGCCTTCTTCCAACAGGAAGTGGAGCTGTCCGGGAATCAGAATCTTATGTGTCTGATAAGTATCCCTGATAAGGGCATCCAGCGGATAGTCATCACAGTCGAATGACATATATCCGGACTCGATGCGCGAAAGTTCCAATATATCGTTAATCAGTTTCAGCAACAACTCGCTGTTGCGGTTGATGGTATCTATATACTGTTCCTTCTCTTCGGGGGTGATGTCCGTATCATCCGGAGAGGCAAGCAGGGTGGAGAATCCGACAATGGCATTTAGCGGTGTACGTATTTCGTGGCTTATGTTGGCCAGGAAGGATTCTTTAAGTTCCGCCTTTTCCGCCATTTTACGGGCCTCGATCAATTCCTGTTCCCGTTTCTTGTAGTCCTCAATGTTTAATAAAAGGCCGGTGGTTTTCTGTCCGCCCAGAGCACTCTTCATGGTGCTGCACCGAAGTTCCCACCATTGGTATCCTGTACCGTTAAAGTCGCATTTCAGCTTTATGAAGTGTTTGCCGTTGGTGGCGTTCTTTGTCAATAAGGCTTGTGTCGTATCCAGATAGTCGGCATCCACAAAGGACAGGAACCCGTCAATCGTCAATGGATGGGGAGCCATGCCCAAGTTTTTCCAAAAGGCGTATTCAAACACCATCGTATCGTCCTTTAACCGCCATGCGTATGTATCGCTTCCCTCGACTGCCAGCGCCAACGATTCTTTCTCATCTTCCAGTTCGTACAGGATGGAGCGTTTCCTTTTCGTTTCACGCCAATACAGGTAAGTGATGCCCGACAGCAGGCTGACAATGGCGGTGATGCTGCCTAATAGTGCGAACCACCAGACGATGGGGTGCCGGGTCTTGAATGGAATGTTGATAATGGTGTATTCATGGGGAATGTCTGCGATGGCCAGATGTTCTTTTTGCATGGCATTCCAGTCGATGAAGTATCCTTTGGCGCTTTCCTGAATGGGTATGTCGGCAACGTTTTCTCCATTGAGGATACGGGCCGCCGCATGAACGGACTCTTCTACCTGGATATGCATCGGGGTGATGTATCCGCCCAGAAAGTCGTGCCCGCAGTCAAAAAGTTCATTGATCGTTGTAAAGCGTTGCCGGGTGGACAAAGATGCCATAGTGACCGTTGTGTAGTCAAACTTTGTCTGCAGATAAGGGAGGGTACTGTATTTACTGATAGACCAGATGAAGTCTCCACCTTTTGTCTGATCCTTATTCTGGTTCTTGGAGAGGTTACGGGCAGATAGCGCATTAATTATTATATGTCCTTTTTCTGCTTCTTTCCGTGTGTCGTTTTTGTCCAGATGCCAGTCCAGATTGGATATGATGTCCGTCGATTTCAATTGGTTGTCAATATCGTTTCGGACTTTCCGGTCTAAGAACGTAAAGTCAAGTATGGTGTAAATATGGTTTTTGCCGGTTAGCTTGTGCACCATTTCCAGATTCTTTCTGAAATCTATCTTGTCGTGAAACCCGGTGACGTTGTTGTATTGTCCGATCAGTTCCCAATTGGGATAATTGACTCCGGAGAATACGATTGGTATTCCCTTCAATAACGGATGATGGGTTTCCAATAACGAGTAAGTGGCCTGGTCATCGTTAACAAGAAGAACTTCAGGTTTCCATTTCGAAATAGAATCGAGAAAGTTATTGATCTTATCTATCTCTTGCTGTTCGTTGTTAATTTCACAATTCA
>CAJMQV010000109.1 GCA_905215575.1 uncultured bacterium
GGCGCGGGTGATGCCCGTATAAATCAGATTGCGTTGCAGCATCACATAGTGCGACATGAGTACCGGCATCACCACAATGGGATATTCCGAACCCTGCGACTTGTGAATTGTGGTGGCATAAGCCAGCGTCAGCTCGTCGAGTTCCGAATATTCGTACTCCACCAGCTTTCCGTCAAAATCCGCCAGCAGAGTGCGGTCGTCCGTATCAATCTCCTGCACATAACCCAAATCTCCGTTGAACACTTCCTTGTCGTAGTTGTTGCGTATCTGCATCACACGGTCGCCCTGCCGGAAACTGTATCCGCCCCGGCTCAACGCTGTTTTCGAAGGATTCAATGCCTCCTGCAAAAGCATGTTCAGATTAGCGGCACCCACATGGCCCCGCTGCATGGGCGTAAGCACCTGAATCTTGTTCTGATCCATATGATAGGCCTTGGGCAGACGGTCGCGTACCAGACTCACAATGGTCTGTGCCACCTGCTCCGGGTCTTCCATCGGCATGAAAAAGAAGTCGCTGTCCGCTCCGTTGCTGACGTTCGGATAAAGTCCCCGGTTAATGGCATGGGCATTCATCACAATGCGGCTGGACTGTGCCTGACGGAAAATACGTGTGAGCCGCACCACGGGAATACTCTCCGACTCAATGATGTCGCGCAGCACATTGCCGGCACCCACACTGGGCAACTGGTCAATATCACCCACCAGCACCAGACGCATGGAATTGGGCACCGCCTTCATCAGACTGTTCATCAGAATGATGTCTATCATCGAACACTCGTCTACAATCAGCGCATCGCCCTCCAGCGGATTGTCCTCATTGCGTTTGTATCCGTCCATCGGATTGAACTCCAGCAGGCGGTGGATGGTCTTGGCTTCCATACCCGTAGCCTCGGTCATGCGCTTGGCCGCACGTCCGGTAGGTGCCGCCAGCAGAATGCGGAGTCCTGCCGAGCGCAAAGAGGCGATAATCCCTTGCGTGGTGGTAGTCTTTCCGGTTCCGGGACCTCCCGTAAGCACCATCACTTTGGAGGACAGCGCCTGACGAATGGCTGCCAACTGCACTTCATCATAAGTAATGCCGCTCTGCGCGCTCAATTCCTCGGGACCGAAACAGCCGGTCACCTGCTGATTGCATGTGTCGGACAAAAGAGTCCGCAAACGGTTGGCCGTACCGCATTCCGCATAATAGAAAGGAGGCAGATAAATGGCCTCGTCCTCCAGAATCACATCCTTGGTCGCAATCATGTCGGCCAGCGCACGGCGCACCGGTTCCTCCTCGGCCTCGAGCAGCGAACAGGCAGTCTTGACCAACTGTTCCTCCACGGCATACACATGTCCGTCGTTCGACAGCTGGCTCAGCGTATAGGCTATTCCGCTCCGGCAGCGGCGCAGATCATTCTTCTCATATCCCATCTTTCCGGCAATGGTATCGGCCGTCTTGAAACCGATGCCCCAGATGTCATCAGCCAATCGATAGGGATTGTCCTTCACCTGATTGATGCTCTCCTTGCCGTATGCCCGGAATATCTTGGCGGCAAATGCCGTGCTCACACCGTAACTTTGCAGAAAGAGCATCACATTCTTGATCTCTTTCTGCCGCTCCCAACTCTCGTGGATTTTCTCCACCCGTTTGGTTCCGATACCGGGCACTTCGAGCAGACGCTCTATATCGGTTTCGATCACCTCTATCGTGTCCAGTCCGAACTGGCGAACAATGAGCTGGGCATACTTCGGACCAATACCTTTCACCAGTCCGCTTCCCAGGTACTTTTCAATGCCATAGAGAGTGGCGGGCATCACTTCCTCCCAACTCTCCACCATGAACTGACCGCCGTATTTCTTGTCCATCTTCCAGTTGCCTTCGCAAAGCAGCACACTGCCCACGGGCACATCGAGCAACGTACCTACCAAAGTTACCGGTTCGCGATAACCCTTTACCTGAGCTTTCATCACCGAATAACCGTTTTCGGGATTCTGATAGGTGATATGCTCTATGACACAACGGATCTTTATCATCGTTATAATTTATCTCCTTCTTTTTGTTCTCCACAAAATTAAGGCTTGTTTCGCTCTCAACCAAAAAAGTAGTTTCTTTATGAACGGAAAATCAAAAAATATCCGAAAAATGACACAACTCAAAGGAAATAAGAAACTCTGTCAGCATTGCCGCAAAAACATCATAACGATTTTTACATTTCGTCGGGACCACTTTTCAAAATGATCGGGACGCTTTTTCTATATGTTTTTTCCATCCATAAAAATACCCTTCAACGGTTCATCGCATTGAACTGCTGAAGGGTATTCTTTTATCGGAAACGAACCTACTGCGAAACCTGTCCCTGACGCAAAATCCGCATGAACTCCTCACCGGTGATAGTCTCCCGCTCCATCAGATAAGCGGCAGCCTGATGCATCACCTCCAGATGAGAGGAAATCAAATCACGGGCTTTCTGATGAGCTTCCTGAATCAGACGCAACACTTCGCGGTCGATGTCCGCAGCCGTTTCTCCCGAACAGGTCAGCGAGGTGTCGCCACCCAGATAGGCATTGTTCACAATTTCCAGTCCCATCATGTCGTAACGGTCACTCATTCCGTAGCGGGTGATCATGGCCCGTGCCAGACGCGTAGCCTGTTCGATATCATTAGAAGCTCCGGTGGTTACCGTATGCAGCACTACCTCTTCGGCCGCACGCCCTCCGGTGAAGGTCACAATCCGGTTGAACAGTGTGTCGCGATTCATCAGCAACTGTTCGCCTTCGTCCACCTGCATGGTATACCCCAAAGCGCCCGAAGTACGCGGTATGATGGTGATCTTGTGCACAGGCGCGGAGTTGGTCTGCAAGACAGCTACCAGTGCATGACCGATTTCGTGATAGGCCACAATCTTTTTCTCGTCAGCAGAAATAACCTTGTTCTTCTTCTGGGCTCCGGCAATCACGGTTTCCACGCTTTCCTCCAGATCAGCTGTCGTTACCAGACTGCGTCCCAAACGTACAGCATGCAGAGCGGCCTCATTCACCATATTGGCCAATTCGGCTCCCGAAGAACCGGCAGTGGCTCTGGCTACAATATCCAGATCTATTTCCTCGTGTTTCACATGAGTAAGGTGCACACGCAGGATGGCCTTCCGGCCTTCCAGATCGGGCAGTTCCATCTGGACGCGCCGGTCAAAGCGTCCGGGGCGCAACAGAGCCTTGTCCAGTGTTTCCGGACGGTTGGTAGCGGCCAGAATCACAACACCCTTGCGCCCGTCAAAACCATCCATCTCCGTAAGCAACTGGTTCAAGGTCTGTTCACGTTCATCATTCCCCGAGAAACCACTGTCACGCTTCTTTCCGATGGCATCAATCTCATCAATAAAAATGATGCAGGGTGCCTTTTCATTCGCTTGTTTGAAAAGATCACGCACCTTGGCCGCTCCCATCCCGACAAACATCTGGACAAACTCCGAACCGGATATGGCAAAAAACGGGACTTTGGCTTCACCAGCTACGGCACGGGCTATCAAGGTCTTTCCCGTACCCGGAGGGCCTACCAATAGAGCGCCCTTGGGAAGTGAAGCACCGATTTCGGCATATTTTTGAGGATGATGCAGAAAATCCACAATCTCACGGAGCGTATCCTTGGCTTCGTCTTGTCCGGCCACATCGGCAAAGGTGGTCTTCACATCGGCATCGGCATAGATTTTGGCACCGCTGTTGCCGAAAGACATAAAATTGCCTCCCGAGCCGAGACGGTTCTGAAAGCTTTTACTAGCCTGTCTCCAGATCAGATAAAAGATAAGTCCCGGCAATACCCACATCAACAGGAAATTAAGGATCGGAGAATTTTCCTGAGGCACAATCTCATTGAAGGCTATCTTTCCGTCGGCATTCGGGCTCTTGGCTTCCAGCAGGCGGTCCACCAGTTTCGGATCGTTAATCTCGCCAGTCTGATAGGTTCGGATCTCGCCATTTCCGTCTTGTGCGGTAAAGAATATCTGATTACTTTTGATCATGACTTCCTTTACCCGGCCACTGTCCACCAAAGCGATAAAATTGCCATAGTCTGTGGTGACGATGCGCCCTTTTCCAAATCTGGGAAATACCAGACCGTTTAAAAACAAAACGATCAGAATACCCAGTAAAAAACCGTAATAAGGATTCGTTTTCCTTGCATTTTGTTTCTCTTTCTTCATATACTATTCTTTATTTGAGAATCAGGAACAAAAATAACAATTCACCCCAAAGAAACGGTTGTCAAAAAGGAATGAAAAGTGTGCCAAATGTCCTATATTCCAGATACCCACAAAATGGTAACAAAAACCGTAATCGGGGTATCGCCCCATTTCCGCTTTTTCGATATGTTTGCCGTATCAGAAAGAACGGTTTATGACATCAAAAACTAACGAACTATGCCTATGAAGAAAATTGCAATCTTTTTATGTATCCTCATGGCCTGCACTTCGCTGCCGGCATGTAGTCCTGCGGATGACGAACCGGTGCCACCTCCCAGTCAGGAAGAGCAGACAGGGAATGACTCAACGGATATATCAGACAACGAAGAAACACCACCGGAAGACAGTACTCCCGAAAATCCGGCACCCAATGACAGCATTCCAAATGAAAACCAACCCGAAGAAGACAATGATGAAAAAGGAGAAATTATGGAGAAGAACAAAATCAAACTGACCGTAAACGGCAAATCCTTTACGGCGACTTTAGAAGAGAACTCCTCGGCAGAAGCCTTGCGCCAGTTGCTTGAAAAAGGAGATCTGAGCATACGGATGAATGATTACGGAGATATGGAGAAAGTAGGTTCATTAGGCACGTCCCTGCCCCGCAACGACCGACAGACAACCACACAACCGGGTGATCTAATTCTCTACCTGGGAAATTCTTTCGTGATCTATTATGATACAAATTCCTGGAACTTTACCCGTCTGGGACGACTGGACGGAGTTTCTACCCGTCAGGAAGTGTTGGAACTGCTGGGTGGAAAAGGGGACATAACAGTAACCCTTTCTGTCAAATAGAACTTTGCCAAAAATTCATGTCTTGTCTTTGCTACTGTTAAAGTCACCCCTGCAAGGTCCTGATGCCATTCCGTCCCGGCGGAAAGGAGCAGGACCTTGATTTTTTTTAATGAAATAATCCCGAAAAACAAATTCCCGTTTGCCGAACATTTTGTACCTTTAACTGAAAATACAAGAATGAACAAACAACAAAAGGAAAGACAATGAAAGGAAAACTGATTTTTATCACGGGAGCCACAAGCGGTATCGGTGAGGCTTGTGCCCGTAAATTTGCCGAAATGGGCAGCAATCTGATTCTGAACGGACGAAATATTGAAAAACTGGAAGGTCTGAAAGAGGAGCTTACCGCTCGGGGCGTGGAAGTGCTCACTCTGCCGTTTGATGTACGCAACCGCGAGGAGATGCGCCGCGCCGTGGACTCATTGGAGGGGAAATGGCAACAGATTGACGTGCTGGTGAACAATGCCGGACTAGTGCTCGGCATGGACAAGGAACATGAAGGATCGCTCGACGAGTGGGACATCGTCATCGATACTAACATCAAAGCGCTACTGGCCATGACACGCATGATTGTGCCGGGCATGGTGGAGCGCCAGAGAGGACATATCATCAACATCGGTTCCATTGCCGGCGACGCGGCATATGCCGGAGGCAGTGTGTACTGCGCCACCAAGGCTGCCGTAAAAGCGCTTTCGGACGGACTGCGCATTGATCTGGTAGACACTCCGCTGCGCGTGACGAATGTCAAGCCGGGAATGGTGGAGACAAACTTCTCCGTAGTTCGCTTCCGTGGCGACAAGGACAAGGCCGATGCGGTCTACAACGGCATCCGTCCGCTCACCGGTGAAGATATTGCCGAGGTGGTGTACTATGCGGCTTCGGCACCCGAACATGTGCAGATAGCCGAAGTGCTGGTTATGCCTACTTATCAGGCCACAGGCACCGTTTGTCACCGTCAGTTATAGTCGCACTCTGAATCATGACAGAACTGACGAAAGGAAATCTTACCGAAGGAAGTATCACGGGTACGATGCTGCGCTTTGCCTGGCCGCTGATGCTGGGCAATCTGCTGCAGCAGTGCTACAACATTGCAGATACACTCATCGTGGGGCGTGTATTGGGAGCGGAAGCACTGGCTGCGGTAGGCTCCTCATACACGCTCATGATATTCATCACCTCTATCTTTATCGGACTGTGTATGGGATGCAGCGCCGTGTTCTCCATGCAATACGGTGCCGGAGATCTGAAAGCACTGCGGCAGAGTATCTACTCCTCGATATTGCTGGTGGGCGGCACTACCCTGCTGCTCAATGCAGTTTCACTGATTTGGCTCTCGCCCATCATCCGTCTGTTGCAGACTCCGGCTGAAATCGTAGACCTGACCTATCGCTATCTGTTCATCATCCTGCTGGGCATGATCCCCGTAGGCATCTATAATTTTTATGCCTTCCTGCTCCGTGCGGTGGGTAATTCGGTAGTGCCGCTTCTCTTTCTGGCCGTGTCGGTGGTGCTCAACATCGGACTCGATCTTTTGTTTGTACTCGGTATAAGGATGGGAGTGGAAGGAGCGGCGCTGGCCACAGTCATAGCCCAAAGCATAGCGGCCAGCGGCATTCTGCTCTACACACGCATCCGGTTTCCGGAACTCAACCTG
>CAJMQV010000110.1 GCA_905215575.1 uncultured bacterium
AAATCATCGTGATAACTTTCATTTTTCATCAGGATCATTTTTCAGGAACACCGGCATGAGAATTCTTAATTAAAATATTTGTCCAGTTTCTTCATCAGCATGCTCTTGCAGAACACCACCACCCGGTCACCGGCCTGAATCTGTGTATTACCGCTCACCAGCATACCCTCACCGGCACGTACCAGTCCTCCGATGGTTACTCCATGCGGAAGTCCCAGATCCTTCACCTCTTTTTTGGTAACCTTAGCATTTGGCTTTACCAAAAATTCTGCCACATCGGCGTTGGCCAGTGTCAGACATTTCACATTGGCCACATCGGCATTCAACATCAGCTGATAGATATGGCTGGCCGCAATTTCCTTCTTATTGATAATCGTACCGATATCCAGTTTCTCGGCCATACCGATATAATCCATATTCTCGATCAGAGCCACGGTCTTGCGCACTCCCATACGCTTGGCGGTCAGACAGGCCAGAATGTTGATCTCCGTCTGGTCGGTCAGAGCCACAAAAGCCTGTGTGTGCTCAATATCCTCATCCATCAGTAACGAAGCATCTCGACCGTCACCATGAATCACCAAAGCATCATCAGTTTCCAGCAGGTTGTTCAACTCCATACACTTAGCGGTATCCTGCTCAATAATCTTCACATTCATATAGCTCGGAGCAAATTTCGCCGCATGCACACTGATCATACCACCGCCCATGATCATCACATTGCGCACATCTTCATAATGTTCCTTTCCCACAATCTTGCGGATATAAGGAATATATTTCTTGGTACACATGAAATAGGCCAGATCACCCGATTTCAATTCGTCATCACCATTCGGGATGATGGTTTCCTCCCCACGCTTGATGGCTACAATATGATAGTTCACACCGGAACCATTCAGTTCCTTGAACGGAATATTCAGAATCTCTGCCGTTTCACGCAGTTTGATGCCCAACATGATCAGTGCTCCGTCGTGCACTTCCCACCACTGGCGCACCCAGCTTCGTTTCAGAGCCTCGGTAATTTCACCGGCAGCCAGCAACTCCGGGTAAATCATGGAGTTGATGCCCATTTTCTTGAAAAACTCGCTGTGCTGGGGCAACAGATACTCGTCGTTGTCAATTCGGGCCACGGTCTTCTGCGCTCCCATGGCACTGGCCAGCATACAGCAAGTCATATTCTTGGTTTCGTCGGGAGTTACAGCAATAAACAGATCGGCCTTGTTGGTACCGGCTTCTCTCAGACCGTTGATCGAAGTGGGGTGCACATTCAAAGTCATCAGGTCAAAACTATTGGCTATATTTGCCAGTTTCTCAGGATTCTCGTCAATCAGCACAATGTCCTGGTCTTCTTTCGATAAAAGTTCAGCCAAATGAGTGCCCACTCCTCCGGCACCTGCAATCACTATTTTCATAGATCAATGTTTTACTAATTGTATAATCTCTCGGGCAATACTTTCACAGTCGAGCCCCACTATCTGATAAAGTTGGTTTACTGTGCCGTGTTCAACAAACTCATCCGGCAATCCCAGACGCTTTATTTTCAGGGCATGTCCGTTGTCGGCCATATATTCCAGTACGGCACTTCCCAGACCGCCGGAAATCACACCGTCCTCAATAGTAATGACGCGCGTAAACTTGCGAGCCACTTCTTCGAGAATCTCCGTATCTATCGGTTTCAGGAAACGCATGTCATAATGTGCTACCGTAAGTTCTTCTCCCCGGTCACGAGCCTCCTGCTCGGCCTGTTCTATGGCCTTTCCGGCTTCGTAAGCTATAGGACCAAGAGTCAGAATCGCAATGTCTTCACCGTCCTTCAGTTTTTCTCCCTTTCCTACCGGTATTTCCTTCATATCACATTTCCAGTCCACCAAATGTCCACGCCCACGGGGATAACGGATCACAAAAGGTCCCTTGTCGGGCAACTGGGCCGTATACATCAGATGACGCAATTCATGCTCATTGCGGGGCGAAGAGATCGTGAGATGCGGTATTGGGCGCAGGTAAGCCAGATCGAAGGCACCATGATGCGTCGGTCCGTCCTCGCCAACCAGTCCGGCACGGTCCAGACACAGCACCACGTTCAGTCTTTGTATAGCCACATCATGAATGATATTGTCGTAGGCTCTCTGTGCAAACGCCGAATAGATATTACAGAAAGGAACCATACCCTCCTTCGCCATTCCTCCGGAGAAGGTTACGGCATGACCTTCGGCAATACCCACATCAAAGGCACGGTCGGGCATGGCTTTCATCAGAATGTTCATGGAACATCCCGTCGGCATAGCCGGTGTTACACCGACAATACGGTCGTTCTTTTGTGCCAGCTCCAGCAAAGTATTTCCAAACACATCCTGAAATCTGGGCGGTTGGCCACTGGTATCGCTCACAATACGCTGACCGGTGTCTTTATCAAACTTTCCGGGCGCATGCCAGATGGTAGCCGCCTTTTCGGCCGGTTTGAATCCTTTTCCTTTCACCGTGTGCAGATGCAGCAACTTCGGTCCTTTCATATTCTTGATGCCATTGAGCACATGCACCAGTTCCAGCACATCATGCCCGTCGCACGGTCCGAAATAGCGGATATTCATTCCTTCGAAAATATTCTGCTGATTGCTGATGAGCGATTTCACCGAATTATTGAACCGGATAATACTGTTTTTCCGCTCGTCGTTGAGCACACCCCAACGATACAGTTTCTGCGAAACCTGGAAACGAAGCCGATTGTACCACGGACTGGTGTGCAGCTGGAGCAGATAATGCTTCATGCCGCCCACGCTTCGGTCAATGCTCATATTGTTGTCATTGAGGATAATCAGCAGATTATTATGAGTGGACGAAGCGTTGTTCAGTCCCTCAAACGCCAATCCACCACTCATGGAGCCATCACCGATCACGGCAATGACATTACGGTCGGTCTCTCCTTTTTCCTCAAAAGCGACAGACATACCCAAAGCAGCAGAAATGGAATTGGAAGCATGACCACAGGTAAAACTGTCATATTCGCTTTCTTCGGGCGAAGGGAATGGACAGATGCCATGCAGTTTCCGATTGGTAGAAAAACGCTCTCGTCTGCCGGTCAGAATCTTATGGCCGTATGCCTGATGCCCCACGTCCCACACAATACGGTCGTAAGGCGTATTGAATACATAATGAAGCGCCACGGTCAGTTCAACGACCCCCAGACTCGAAGCAAAATGCCCCGGGTTGTCGGCCAGCTCGTCGATAATATCCTGACGCAACTCGGCACAAACCTCCGGCAACTTCTCCACAGGAAGCTGTCTCAGATCGGCAGGTAAATTTATTTTAGACAATAAGTTGAAGTTTCTTTCCTTACTCATGACGATATAAATTATCGCAAATTTAGCATAAATTCGATGAAGTTACCTATTTTTGCATAATTATTTTATTCCCAAAGAACATTTGCAACGTATGGAATTCAGGACACAAATTGAATTGCCGGACAGCATGTCGCCCCTTAGCCCATCAGACCAGAGCCTCTTTGTAGGCTCGTGTTTTGCCGAAAATATCGGCTCGGAAATGGCAGCGCGCAAGTTTCCTTGTGCCGTAAATCCTTTTGGAGTACTCTATAATCCGGCCAGCATCCGGTTGTGTTTTCAGGAATTGACAGGAGAAATATCTCCCGAAGATTTTCTGTTTGAATCGGAGCAGGGGTGGCACTCCTGGCTGCACGACAGCAGTTTCAGCGGAAACAGCCGCGAAGAGTGTCTCAACGGACTGCAAAACCGTCTGGAGGAAACCCGCCGGCAGTTACAACAGGCTCACACCTTATTTATAACTTTAGGAACCAACAGGGCCTATCGGCTAAAAGAGGCGTCGCTGATCGTAGGCAACTGTCACAAGCAACCGGGCCGGCTTTTTGAGGAAATCACACTGGACATACGGAGCTGCGCCGAAGAACTGGAAACCATCATCAGCCTGTGCCGTCGGGAAAATTCCGGTTTGCGCATCGTGTTCACCGTAAGCCCTTACCGCTATGCCAAATACGGATTCCACGGAAGCCAGCTCAGCAAAGCCACCCTGCTTCTTGCCGCTGATGAGGTATGCCGTGCGCATCCGGACTTTTGTTTTTATTTCCCGGCCTACGAAATCGTACTGGACGAACTGCGTGACTACCGCTTTTATAAAGAAGATATGCTCCACCCTTCTCCGCAAGCCGTGGCTTATATCTGGGAATGCTTCCAGCAGACGTTCTTTACCCCAGAAACCAAGGAGTTCGTTAAAGAATGGGAGTCGATCAGACGCGCTTTGGAGCATCGCCCCACCCGCCCGGAGTCAAAAGCCTATCAAGATTTTTTAAGTAAAACTTTGTTAAAGTTAGAAAGCATACGAAAAAAATATCCGAACTTAGCATTAAGTTATGAATTCGATTGGTTATCTACTCGCCTAAAATAAAAGAATATGGCTTATTCATTAGAACAAATCGCTTCACTCATCGGAGCCAAGCACATCGGAAATCAGGACTCCAAGATTGATTGGATCCTTACAGACAGCCGTTCTTTATGCTTTCCCGAGGAATCTCTGTTCTTCGCCTTGAAAAGCAATCGTAATGACGGACATCATTATATCCCCGAACTTTATCAGCGCGGAGTGCGTAACTTTGTAGTCAGCGCCCCTCCTCAAGATATGAGCCGTTACGCCGACGCCAACTTCCTGGTGGTACTGGACCCGCTCAAAGCGCTGCAACGTCTGGCCGAACGCCATCGCGAGGCATTCAACATTCCGATTATCGGAATTACCGGCAGCAACGGTAAGACCGTGGTCAAGGAGTGGCTTTACCAGATTCTGTCGGAGAACTATGTCATTGCCCGCTCACCGCGCAGCTATAACTCTCAGATCGGCGTTCCTCTGTCTATCTGGAATCTGAATGCACAGACCGAACTGGGTATCTTCGAGGCCGGCATCTCGCAATGTGGCGAAATGGAAGCCTTGCAGACTATCATCCAGCCGCAATACGGCATCTTCACTTCATTGGGCAATGCGCATCAGGAAAACTTCGTGTCTATGGACGAGAAATGTCACGAAAAGCTGAAGCTCTTCAAAGATGCCGAACTCCTTATTTATAATGAAGACAATACGATGATCAAGGAAGGTATACAAAGCTATGGTATGAGTAGCAAAGCCTTCGGTTGGTCATTTCATAATCCAGATGCCCGCCTGTTTGTGCGTCCCGAATATCAGGAACGCTCCACTGTGCTGACCTACCGTTATCAGGGCACTACCGATCAGGTGGAAATCCCGTTCATCGACGAAGCATCCATCACGGATGCCACTCACTGTCTGGCCATGGCATTGTACCTGAACGTGGACCGCAACGTCATCCGACAGAAAATGGCCCAACTGGAACCCATCGCCATGCGTCTGGAAGTGATTGAAGGTAAAAACGGCTGCACGCTGATCAACGACAGTTATAACTCCGATTTCAATGCGCTGGATATTGCTCTGGACTTTATGAACCGCCGACCGGACTGTCAGGGAAAAGAGCGCACCGTATTGCTGAGTGACTTGTGCCAGACCGGAGAAAAGCCGGAAGATCTGTATGGCAAGGTGGCCACCTTATTGGAAAGCCGCCACATCAAGAAGGTAATCGGTGTGGGCGAAGCCATCAGCCAGTTTGCTGACCGCTTCCCGATGGAACATCACTTCTTCGCTACTACCGACGAACTGATCGGCAGCGGACTGCTCGAAACCTTGCGCAACGAGGTGATCCTCATCAAGGGAGCCCGCACCTTCCGCTTCGACGAACTGACCGAACTGCTGGAACTCAAAGTGCACGAAACTATATTGGAGATTGACTTGAACGCCGTGGTGGAGAACATGAACTACTACCGCAGTTTCATGAAACCGGAAACAAAAATGGTATGCATGGTCAAGGCTTCGGCCTACGGTGCCGGTGCCATCGAAATAGCCAAGACACTTCAGGATCATCACGCCGACTATCTGGCTGTAGCTGTAGCCGACGAAGGAGCGGATCTGAGAAAAGCCGGTATCAAATCGAACATCATGATCATGAATCCGGAAATGACCGCTTTCAAGACTTTATTTGAATATGAACTGGAACCCGAAGTATACAGTTTCCGACTGCTCGACGCTCTGATTCATGCAGCAGAGAAAGAAGGCATCACCAACTACCCGATCCATATCAAGCTCGATACCGGCATGCACCGCCTGGGATTTGATCCGTATAAGGATATGGAACAGCTTATCGAAAAGCTGAAACACCAGACTGCGGTTATCCCGCGCTCGGTATTCTCTCATTTTGTGGGTAGCGACGCCGACGGCTTCGACGAATTTTCCAAATTACAGTATGAACGCTTCCTGCATGGCAGTGACATGCTTCAGAAAGCATTCCCGCACAAGATTCTGCGCCATATCTGTAACAGTGCCGGAATCGAACACTTCCCCGAACGCCATCTCGACATGGTTCGTTTGGGACTGGGTCTTTACGGTATCAATTCGCGCAACAACGAAACCATCAACCACGTCAGCACCTTGCGCACAACCATCTTGCAGATTCACGATGTGCCTAAGGAAGAAACCGTGGGCTACAGCCGCAAAGGCATCCTGCACCGCGACAGCCGCATAGCCGCCTTACCCTTTATTCAGACTATCCAGATATTCTCTCCAGTCAAATACGCCTTCCACTGA
>CAJMQV010000111.1 GCA_905215575.1 uncultured bacterium
TTCCGATCTCCGGCTCCTGAGGCAGCAGGACGGTACGCTTCCAGGCTTCGCGTTCAAAGGCCATTACATCGCCTTCGAACGGATGGTCCAGAGTGTAGTAGGCCATGTCGAGCAGACCGAAGCTTACCTGACGGATGCAGGCATAGGCCACATTGAAATTGCGGCTGCGCACCACACGGTCAATCAGTTCGTCGGGCATCGGTTCGCCGGTCTGATAGTGGCGGGCAAAGGTGTTGAGGAAATCCTTCTCGATGGCAAAGTTCTCCATGATCTGTGAAGGAAGCTCCACAAAATCCCAATATACGTTGGTTCCGCTCAGACTCTCGAAACGGGTGTTGGCAAAGATGCCGTGCAGGGCATGGCCGAACTCGTGCAGGAAGGTTTCCACCTCGCCAAGGGTGAGCAGAGCCGGTTTGTCTTCGGTTGGCTTCGTAAAGTTCATGGTGAGCGATACGTGCGGACGGCTGTTTCCGTCCTCCTTGCTGATCCACTGCTCTTTGTACGAAGTCATCCAAGCACCGCTGCGCTTGCCTTCGCGCGGATGGAAGTCTGTGTAGAGCACAGCCAGAAAACTGCCGTCCTCATCAAACACTTCGTAAGCGTGAACATCGGGATGATATACCGGAATATCTTTGTTTTCACGGAAAGTAATGCCGTAAAGGCGGGTAGCCAGACCGAATACGCCTTTCTTCACCTGCTCCAGTTCCAGATAAGGGCGCAGCATCTCGGCATCGATGTTGTATTTCTCCATGCGCAGCTTGTGGGAATAGTAAGAGAAGTCCCACGGACGGAAGTCGAAGTCGTCGCCTTCAAGCTTCTTGGCCAGTGCGATGATTTCGGCCACTTCTGCCTTTGCGGTAGGCAGATAAGCCTCCAGAAGATCGTTCAGCAGATGATAAACCTGTTCGCTGGTTTCGGCCATACGCTGTTTCAGTACGAAGTCGGCATAGGTGCGGTAGCCCAGAAGCTGGGCTTTCTCGCGGCGCAGGTTGACGATGCGCTTCACGATTTCCAGATTATTGTATTCGTTGTCCTTGGTGCAGATAGTGTTTGCGGCACGATACATCTGCTCGCGCAGGCTACGGTTGTCGGCATAGGTCATGAACGGCGAGTAGCTCGGAGCATGAAGGGTAAATACCCATCCCTCCAGATTCTTTTCCTTGGCGGCCAGACGGGCGGCTTCGATGGCACTGTCCGGCAGTCCTTTCAGATCCTGTTCGTCGGTCAGATGCAGCTGGAAGTTATTGGTCTCTTTCAGCTGGTTTTGTGAGAACTGAAGTGTGAGCTGGCTCAGTTCCTTGCTGATGGCACGGAATTTCTCTTTATCCTCGGCACTCAGATTCACACCGCTGCGGATGAATCCGTCGTACATCTTGTCCAAAAGCATCTGCTCCTCGGCATCCAGTGGACCGTGGTTCTCATACACTTGTTTGACGCGGGCAAACAACTGCTCGTTGAGCATGATGTTGTTGGCGTGCTCGGTCAGGATGGGCGACATTTTCTGTGCCAGCTCGTCCATCGCGTCATTGGTTTCGGCGCTCAGCAGGTTGAAGAACACTTCGGTGACGCGTGAGAGCATATTGTCGGGAGTGCTGTATGCTATGGTGTTGTCGAACGTAGGGGCTTCCGGGTTGTTGATGATCTTGTCGATGGTTTCATTCTCACGACGGATACCTTCGAGGATAGCCGGTTCGTAGTGCTCCAGTTTGATCTCCTGAAAAGGAGCGGTATTGTGCGGAGTTCCGTATGGTTGGTTGAAAAACGGATTCTCGTGGCGTGTCTGATTCTTTTCGTTGCTCATATATTAGTTGTTTCAGTTCGTTATGTCGGCCAGCTTTTCAATGCTGGGAATAATAATCTCTTTTCGTTTTAGGATCAGCTTTCCTTCTTTCTGCATGCGGTTCAGACTTTGCGACACATTGATGCGGGTATCGTTCAACACATCTGCCAGATCGACCATGCGCATGGTAAGTGCTTTTTCTCCGGCCGGATACTGGATGTGCTGCAAAATAAAGCGCACGATTCTCTGTTCCAGAGATTCTCCCGGAAGGATGTTCCAGCAAGGTCTTTGTTTCTTGAATATGATACTGGAAAGATAGTTGAAAAAATTCAGGCGGAATATGTCGTATGAAGCGATAATTTGCAGAGCCGCGGGTTTGGGGATACTGATAATGCTGGCTTCTGTCTGTGCCTGATAAGTGCTGCGATAGTGCGGGTATATGCCAAAAAGCGCTTCAGGCTGGATGACGGTCGGCCCCTGAATCCGTTCACTCATGGTAAAAAGATGATGCTCTGCCTGAGTGACAATGCGGAGGATTCCCTTCAGAACGAAGATCAGATGCTGACAACTTTCATCTTGCATCACGATATTGCGTCCTGCCGGTACGCTTTTCGCTTTGAGCGGCAGGTTGTTCATGATCTGAATCATATCGCTCCGACCCATACCCTGAAAGAAAGGAAGCTCAAGCAATGTTTCAAAAATGGAATTTTCCATCACAACAACTCTACAATTTATTCCTAACAAACTATATTTACGCAAAGATACGAAAAGAAAAGTTATCCTTTCGGCATAACTTTTCTTTTGTTTCTCTCTTTAACTATTTTTGATTGTACTTTTGTGGCTGATAGGCTTGTATGAGGTGTCTTTTTGTGTTGTTTACGGTATAAAGTCAGCGAAGGGAATCTGTACTGCAGGAACCCACTTCCAACTGATAATCGTTCAGTCGCTCTTTTTTCATGAAAGCAACGATCATGTGATAGATGCGGGCGCTGACGGTGTCGGGGTGGATATTCTGTGTGCTGTCGTTTTGCATGGCGCGTTCCACGCCTTGACGGATTTTTTCAAGTTCGGCATCCAGTGCTTTTTGCTGGTGAATACTTCCCCGGCATGAAATGGAATAGGAGATGCCGTTGATATTGCCTTCTTCTTTCCATTGGATCGGTCCTCCGCTTTTTTGTGTTAATGTATAGTATGTGCCGAGGATCAGAAAAAGCAGGAATGGGATCTGCCAACTGAGTTTTTTTAGATTTTTCATGTTATCCTTCGCTTAAATGTTCAATTAGGATCTTAATACCGATACAGACAAGAATAATACCACCCAATGCTTCCACCGGAAATTTGATTCTCTTGCCGGCAAAGATACCGATTCCGAGCCCTAAAAGGGTAAACAATGAAGAGGCGAGAGCTATGATCAGGCAGGCTGTGTAGAGCCGTATGTTGCTTAAAGCGAGAAAGGCAAACGACACACCTACAGCCAATGCGTCAATACTGGTGGCTACGGCCATGGTTATGATATTACGGGTGCGGAGCAGGCCTTTGTTACAGGCGGAACAGTCTTCCTGATCTTCATTATGGGCATAGGCTTCGTAAATCATTTTACCGCCGAGATAGGCCAACAGGGAGAAAGCGATCCAGTGATCCACCGGTTTTACGATATCGCTGAACAAAGAGCCGCCATACCATCCGGCGAGTGTCATTCCTCCCTGAAAAATTCCGAAAAGAAGAATCATGGCAGTCATGGGGGCGCGTACCACCTTTTTCTGAGCAAGTCCGCAGGCGATACTCACAGTAAAGCAATCCATGGCCAACGCTATAGCCAGGATAATGATTTCGAGTGTTGTCATTTTATCTGTTTAATAGCTTTTAGATTTCAAAGATCAGGTTGAAGGTGCCGCCAAAGCAGGTGCTTCCGTTTTTTCCGAATCCCGGTAAATACCACGGACTTCCCTGGCGGTTTACGTGTTGGGTAAACCGGGCTTTGTAGCGCAAGCTCCATCCTAATTGAATGAATTTCCATATTTTGGTTTCCAGTCCGAAAACCGCTTCACCCCATTGTGCGTTTCCCGATTCGCCTTTCAGAAGAAAGGGCAGAGGCTGGTTCCATACCGGATCGCTGTATGAAGCGTCTGTCAGGTCGTATCGGAAACGGGTAAATCCGTATCTTACACCGGCATAAAGTCGGTTTCCATTCCGTTTTTTGGTGAAGTTGTAGTCCATTCCGATGCGCATATAGGGAGCGTTGGTTCGGGAACCTTTGTTCGTTTCTTCAGAAACATAGTCTGAAAAACCGTATCCCAACTCAAATACCGGGAAATACTTTTCCTTAAAATTCAGGCGCAAGGCGGCTTCTGTCTGGGCAAAATTGCTGTTGAAGGCCATCATGGCAGCGCCGGCCAGATCTACGGAAACGGCAATGCCACAGAATACGGGGACTTTTTCCGGTTGGGCGCCGGCAATGACCTTTTCCACCTGTTTCGATGGAGTGCCGGTTTCTGCATTTTGAGCATGAACCGGTACCAGTACTGCACTAGTCAGTAGTATAAAACACGATCTTAAAATTTTCTGTAGCATTATAGTTTATGTTCGGATTGACGATTTGTACCGTATCAATATATCGGTGGGTAGATCGGATGCCTTTGATGTGATGAAAGGTTACCGTGGGGCATTCGGGCGCTTCAAACTGCCGATAACTTTCCTTTTCGATGATGATGGTATCATACACTACATGGTCGTTGTCATTGGCAAAACGCAAGGATAGCGTATCTGCCGGACGGGAATAGCTCAGCGGAATCTGGATTCCCGAAGCACCTAAATCGCGGTTTACCAGAACCGAATCGGTTCCTACAGCGGTAACAGTGAGTGTATCCAACAGCTGAACCTCTTCACTTTCTCCCTGTGACATTCGGTAGAAATTGAATTGCGCCGTAACGGTGTTGTTCAGCGGACAGGCCGTTTCATTACAGGATATGAAAGTGGAGCACAGAAGACCTGCGCTCCAGATGGCTATTTTTTGTCTGATTCTCATCCTAAATTTCTTTTTCTATCTGGTAGTTGTTTCTTTCAGCAGAGTTACGTGTCACCAATTCTCCGATGAATCCGGCCAGAAAGAGTTGGGTTCCGATGATCATGGTAGTCAGGGCAAGATAGAAATAGGGCGAGTCGGTTACCAGACGGTATGGCTGTCCGCTATGCAGAGCATAAAGTTTGTCTACACCGACAATGACCACTGCGATGAAACCCAAAAAGAACATAATGGAACCCAGCAAGCCAAATACATGCATCGGCTTCAAACCGAAACTGCTCAGGAACCATAATGAAATTAAATCCAGATAACCGTTGAAGAAACGGTTCCAACCGCCGAATTTGGTGCTTCCAAACTTACGTGCCTGATGGTGTACCACTTTTTCGCCAATTTTCTTGAAACCTGCATTCTTGGCCAGATAAGGAATGTAGCGGTGCATTTCACCATAAACCTCGATGTTTTTGACCACTTCCTTGCGATAGGCTTTCAGTCCGCAGTTGAAATCATGCAGATTATGAATGCCGCTCACCTTGCGGGCTGTAGCGTTGAACAGTTTGGTAGGGATGGTTTTTGACAGCGGGTCATATCTCTTTTGCTTGTATCCAGATACCAGATCGTATCCGTCTTCGGTAATCATACGGTACAGTTCCGGGATTTCGTCCGGAGAATCCTGTAAATCGGCATCCATGGTGATGACCACATCTCCTTCAGCCTTCTTGAAACCGCAATACAATGCCGGGCTCTTGCCATAATTGCGGCGGAACTTGATTCCTTTTACGCAACCGTTTCCATTCTTTTGAAGATTCTCGATTACGTTCCAGGAGCCGTCAGTACTACCGTCGTTTACGAAGATTATTTCATAAGAGAATTTATGTTCGTCCATGACTCTTTTGATCCATGCATACAGTTCGGGCAGGGATTCTTCCTCATTATACAGAGGTACGATAACAGATATATCCATATAATTAAAGTAGTGGTTTTTTATTGTTTGATAATTTTCTTTCTTCTTCCCAGCAATGCGGTAGGTACTGAAAGGAACAATCCTAAGAACAGATTGTAAACCAACAACTGGAAAGTCATTTGAATAGGTGTGATGCTATAAAGCAGATCAATCATATCCTGTACCAGATTGGTGTCGTTGCTCTGAGGTAAGATTTGCTGGAGCAACTCTTGGTATTCGGGCGCGGTGAGCATTTGTTCATAAGTCTGAGCCAGTGTACCGTGATCCATATACTCGAAATAGATATATTGCACTACTGCGGTAAGCAAGGTGGCACATAAATAAAGGGTGATAGCCATCCACCAGGCTTTTCCGAAAGAGAGTGTTTGACGTGCGTTGTGATAGAAACGGATGATGTTTCCGGCTACAAAAACCGATGCAATACCCATAATCAGACCTATGTCGGCCAGGAATGGAGTAGTGAGTCCGCCCATGTAAGACAGAAAACTGATGATCCAGCAAAGTCCAACGATAGCGCCGTACTGGCTGGCATAGGTCCGTGCCTTATGATAATCGAAGGTGTTGTCCATTTTATATGAATATTTAAATACGCCTACAAAGGTAGTAAAAAAAAGCAGAAAGCCATTATTTAGCGATTTTTTTTTGAAATGCTCAATTGGTTGATTATGAGAATTATTGCTTAAATATACAGGTTGGAGGAATATTTTTTTCGAAAAAAAACTCCCAAAAGTTTTGCAGGATTAATAAAAATGCCTACCTTTGCAACCGCAAACGGGAAAGTCCTGTACGGCCAGCTCCCTTCGAATCCCCCAGGGCTTGATCGCAGCAAGGGTAGTTGGTTGTAG
>CAJMQV010000112.1 GCA_905215575.1 uncultured bacterium
CCCCATCCAGAAAGTTAAAGCACAGATTATACGCATAAGCATAAAGTTAAAGGCATGTTTTCATGCCGGAAAAGAACATCCGGCAAACCGAATTTCTTCTATCCACATAAAAACATGCCTTGGGTAAAGTCAAAATTATATTTTTCGGATTCAGACAGCGATCAGCATGCCTTGAAACTCATATCCAGTCCCTTTACAGAATGAGTGAGGGCACCGACCGAGATATAGTCCACGCCACACTCGGCATAGTTGCGGATGGTATCGAAAGTAATACCGCCGCTGGACTCGATTTCAAAGCGTCCGTTCACCATCTCCACTGCCTTGCGGGTATCTTCCGGAGTGAAGTTGTCGAGCATGATACGGTCTACACCGCCCAAATCCAACACCTGCTGCAATTCATCAAAATTGCGCACCTCGATCTCAATCTTCAAGTCCTTGCCTTTTGCCTTGAGATACTCGTGGCAACGGTTGATGGCTGCCGCAATGCCTCCGGCAAAGTCCACATGATTATCCTTCAGCAGGATCATGTCGAACAAACCGATACGATGGTTCACACCGCCACCGATCTTCACCGCCTCCTTCTCCAGCATACGCATGCCCGGAGTGGTCTTGCGGGTGTCGAGGATACGGGTCTTGGTACCTTCCAGACGGGCCACATACTTGCCGGTCATGGTAGCAATACCGCTCATGCGCTGCATGATGTTCAGCATCAGACGCTCCGTCTGCAACAAACTCTGGACCTTTCCGGAAACGATCATAGCGACATCTCCCGGTTTTACATGCGCACCGTCCTGAATAAACACCTCAACCTGCAGGGTCGGGTCAAAACGGTAAAACACCTTCTTGGCAATTTCAATACCGGCCAGAATACCTTCTTCCTTGATGAGCAGTTTGGATTTACCCATCGCGTCCTCAGGAATACAACACAAAGTGGTGTGGTCGCCGTCACCAATATCTTCAGCAAAAGCCAGATCGATCAAACGATCATTCAATTCGTCTACAGTAAGCATCTTTTTCTCTTTCTTTTGGATTAACATAAAATTTATTACAAAGATACGCAAAATAGCCGTTGAATGTGCGCTGTATTAGTTAAATATCACAAACAGGCCCAATCTGTGTGCCGATGCTGATGTATCTTTGCAACCATGAAAGCTACATTACTTGTTGTCGGCAAGACGGCCGACCCACGCTTCGGCGTACTGATTGACGAATATATCCAGCGTACTCGTTTCTATCTTTCGTTTGACATGGAAGTGATTCCGGAACTGAAGAACACCAAGAATCTGAGTCAGGAACAGCAGAAGGAAAAAGAAGGTGAACTGATTCTGCGTGCTCTGGCTCCAGGCGACTATGTGGTGCTGCTCGATGAGCACGGAAAAGAGTTCCGCTCTGTAGAGTTTGCCCAGTGGATGCAAAAGAAAATGAACACCGTACCCAAACGACTGGTATTCATCGTCGGCGGTCCGTATGGTTTCTCACAAGCCGTTTACCAGAAGGCCAACGAAAAGATTTCACTCTCGAAGATGACGTACTCGCATCAGATGATCCGCATGATTTTCACGGAACAGATTTATCGGGCGATGACGATTCTGAACAACGAACCTTATCATCACGAATAATCAAATCGAAAACCAACGGCAGATGGTCGCTGTATCCGCCTAAATAGCGCGGTCCGAGATAAGTGCGAAACGGTTTCCACCCGCCGTACTTCTCATCACGTTGCAACAGAAAAGGACAATCGGCAATACGGGCTACGGAATCTTTCAGTCCGACCCGTCCGCCGGAATCCCGCAGGGCCGCAGATACCAAAAAGTGATCCAAACAACTCCAATGCCCCCGATAACGGTAAGTGCCGCGCACCGAACGGGCATCGTGCATTGCCTGAGCCGGGAGCAGATACAGGCCGGGCACCGTCAGCAGTTCCTCCCGGAAAATATCCTCCGTAGCCGTGGCATTAAAGTCACCGGTCACCACCAGACAGCCGTTGGGATGCTTCCGCAATACGGAATCACAGACAGCGGCAAGCGTCCGGGCAGCCAGCCTGCGGTGGCGGTCGGCCGCACGAGTACCGGAATATTTGCTGGGCAGATGGCAGGCTATCAGATGCAGCGTATCGCCGGAAATCAGTTTCCCTTGCAGATAAAGCAGATCGCGAGTAGGCTCAAAACCGTTTTCCCGGGAAGGGATGCGGATTGTGTCGCTCCGCAACAGACGGAAACTGCCGGGCTGATAGAGCACCGCCACATCAATTCCACGGGCATCGTCCGAAGCGGTCTGTACGGAACGGTAGCCCAATGCCCGTAAGGCCGACCGTCGGCAGAAATCCCGCACCACCGTGTCGTTCTCCACCTCACAAAGCACCATCAAGTCGGGAATACGCCGTTCGCCCACAGCGGCCACCACTTTGGCCAAGGCGTTCTGTTTCTTCCAATATTTATAGGCGTTCCATCTTTTTCCGCCCCCCGGAAGAAACTCCTCGTCCGTATGCTCCTCATCGTGCTGCAAGTCAAAAAGATTCTCCACATTATACTCCATGATACGAAAAGGGCGCTGGGCCTCAGCCCGGAACACTCCGGACAGAAACACCAGCACCCCTATGTATATCCATTTCATCATAACCTATTTCTTGCGCGGCACATACTCATAGCATCCAGCTGCCGGCCGCACGCCGTTAAAACGGCTCACGCCCTTGCGATCGAAAGGATAGCGCCGGGAATAAACCGTATCGGCCAGTTGCAACGCTGCCGAACAGGAGTCGGGAGCAAAGTCGTACCAATAATTCTTGGTGTCGAAAAGCACAAAACCCTTTTCACGGATGCAATGGCTTTCCTCCATTTCCCCTTCAAACACACAACCGGCATAACGCGGATCGTCTTTTACAACGGGTGTATTCAGCAAAGAGTTCTTGAAAAGATAGTCATACTTCTGCTTCTCCTCATTCAAACTGCCCAGAATCACATCCTCGGCATAACCGGTAATCAAGCAGTTATAGAAGTGTGCTTTCTGAAATGGCACACTGGCACTGAAATAGTTGTCGGACAGATAAAGCGCCTGGCCGCGGATTGCCTCCCACGGATAGAACTGTGCCAGGGTGCAATGCACGAACTCGCTACTGCCTCCGATCAGATACACGCAATTGCCCAGTGTGTTACTGATTTGTGTGTTACCCACAGAAATCCGGCAGTTTACGGCTTTCAGTCCGTCCCCTCCGATATTATGCAGAATGGAGTTTTCCAACACGAGCTTGGAATCCTGCACGGAAGAACTGTCGCACTGAATGCCATAGCTGGCACTATGTATATCGGTATAACGCAACGAATTGCCGAAGCTCTCGGCAAACAGACGCACCCCACCCCAACGTGAAGGCGTATTGTCGTAGGGCAGATAATCAAAGAGATTGTCCGTACGGTCGCCACGCATCACTACAGGCGCTTCAAGAGTTCCTTCGGCTGTCAAGCTGCCACGCACCAACAGATTGGCCTTGTCGTGAAAATAGAGCTGCACTCCGGCCGCCAATGTCAGACGGGCACCGGGCTCCACAGCCAGACTGTCGTAAATCACATACGGGCGACCGGCCTGCAACGTCGTGTCCTGACGGATCACCTTGCCCCGCCACATATAGGCATCCTGCCCTATGGCCTGCAACACCACCGACTGCACCACTCCGCTCTCCAATTGGAAAAACAGGCGGTCGGTCAGTTCAAACGGCTCGTTCTGATTGCGCTCCGGCACAGTCACCTCGGCAAAAACCATCAGGCTGTCCGTACCGCGTAGTTCCAGTCCGGCCACCGAAGCTCCGGACGACGGTGCCAGAAACACTCCGTCCACATTGACCCGGAAAGGAGTTGCCTCTCCCTGCTCCAGCCAGGCGCGTGTGATGCGCACGGCGCGGTCATTACGATTGTACACCTTCAGCATACGGGTGCTGCTGCCCACAGTCGTAATCACCGTGTCAAACTGTATGGAATCAGAAGAAAAAGACAATACCGCTCCCCGATCTGTCGTAAACCGTTCGGAATCATCGCAGGAAACCAATCCGACAGCCGCCGTGAACACACACAACAAGCAACGGAACATCAAACGACAATATTTCATAGTCATATCCCAATATACAAACCTTATCCGTAAAAAAAGCAAGAGCCATCCCGAAGCGGAATGCCGGCATGACTCTTGCGTTTATTTTCTATATTTATTACTTATTTAAGCGCGTGCCGGAATATTCTTCAGAATCTCCAGCAGATGATCCCATACTTTCTCTACAGTAGGAATCAGCAGACGCTCATCCGGTGAATGCACACCGCGCAAGGTTGGTCCGAAAGAAACCATATCCAGATGCGGATATTTCTCGCTGAACAGACCGCACTCCAGACCGGCATGGATTCCCAATACCTTAGGCTCCTTACCGAACAGACGCTTGTAAGTTTCTACCGACAGCTTCAGAATCTCAGAATCCGGATTCATCTTCCAACCCGGATAACCGTCGCCCACCGTTACCTCGGCACCGGCCAGTTCGAAGGTTGCCTTAATCGTGGCGCTCATATTCTTGCGTGCGCTCAGGATGCTGCTTCGCTGGCTGGTGATGACCACAATCTTCTTCTCTTCAGCATTCATGCGGATGCTGGCCAAATTGGAACTGGTTTCCACCAGATCAATATCCTGACACATAGACAGAATGCCGTTGTGCACAGCCTGAATGGCAGTAATCAAACGGGTAGCCACACCACGGTCTACCGCCTCGGCTGGAGTTTCCATGCTCTCAAGCAGGAATTCCATATTCTTTTCCGTTACACTGTATTCCTCCTCAACATCGGCAGCAAAGATATTCCAGTCCACACGGATGCTTTCCTTGTCCTTCATCGGGATGGCGCAAACGGCAGCTGCCTCACGCGGGATGGCATTGTGCAGACCACCGGCCTGAATGTCGCACAGATACAGGTCATATTTCTTCATAGACTGATACAGGAAGCGGCCCAGAACCTTGTTGGCATTGGCACGCATCTTATTGATGTCATCGCCAGAGTGACCTCCGGTCAATCCCTTCACCTTCAGTTCGAAAGCAAAATATCCGGCAGGTACAGGAGTCGTATCGTAAGAGAACACGGCTGTGGTTCCGGCACCACCGGCACAGCTTACATACAACTGACCCTCATCCTCTGAATCGAGGTTGATCAGGATGTCGCCGCTCATAAAGCCGGCTTCCAGCGCAAAGGCTCCCGACAGACCGGTTTCCTCGTCACGGGTGAACAGACACTCCAACGGTCCGTGCTGAATATCGTCCGAAGCCAGGACTGCCATCTGCATGGCCACACCGATACCGTCGTCGGCACCTAAAGTGGTACCCTTGGCACGCATCCACTCGCCGTCTACATAAGTCTGTATCGCGTCTTTCTCAAAATCAAACTCCACATCACGGTTCTTTTCACAAACCATATCCATATGGCTCTGCAAAACAACCGTCTTGCGGTTCTCCATACCCGGAGTAGCCGCTTTGGAAATCAACACATTACCACAGGCATCCTGCTTGTAGGCCAACTGATGCTTTTCAGCAAAATTCTTCAGAAAGGCCATCATTTTCTCTTCCTTCTTTGAAGGACGAGGCACCTGGTTTACCTGGGCAAAACAGTCAAACACACACTTTGGTTTCAACTCAATCTGACTCATATTCTTGATCAATTAATTATTGTGTACGGCAACATCTGATCTCCTCTTTTCCAAAACACTAAGAAAAGCCCTTATATTAGAAAAATTAAGTAATCAGATTTTTGCGGACACTGATTTTACATTACCTTTGTAACTGCAAATATAATCAAAATGTTGAAGACTTTATTATTTACTTTGATAATTGTTGCGGTCTGCATGGCTTTGCTGGCAATTAAAATCCTGTTTAAGAAGAACGGACGATTCCCGAATACCCATATCGGGCACAGCGCCGCCATGCGCAAACGCGGTATCAACTGCGTGCAGAGCATGGACCGTATGGAAAGAAAAGAGAACCCGCACCGTATAGCGGAGCACAAATCATGATTATACACTCAAATCCGAAAAAATAATGAGAAAGAAACAGTTTATCTATGCCGGAGTTTTGGGCGGACTGATGGCTTTGTCGCTGAACAGCTGCAACCAGAAACCGCAACAGGAAGGTGAAAAGAAAACAGCCGAAGCAGCTGAAGGCGCACAGAAAATCGGTTATGTGGAAATCGACACTCTGATGTCACAATATAACTTCTGCAAGGACTACACCTTGCTGATGAACAAGAAAGGCGAGAACATCCGCAACACGCTTGCCAGCAAGGAGCGCTCTCTGCACAACCAGGCTGCTGAACTGCAGAAGAAGTATGAGTCAAACGCCTTCACAACCCGCGACCAGCTGGAGCGTGCACAGATGTCACTGGCCAAGCAGCAGCAGGATCTGCAGGCTCTGAACGACCAGTTGATGACTGAGTTTGCCAACGAGCAGAACAAATACAACAACCAGCTGAGAGATTCCATCCAGGCTTTCCTGAAGG
>CAJMQV010000113.1 GCA_905215575.1 uncultured bacterium
TCCAGATCTGCATGTCTGAACTTACCCAGGGGGTGATCAGCGCCAATATGAAACTGATGCCTACCTGGAGCAGAGTAATTATAAACTGCCATCGTGAAAGGCGCATTTTCCGCAGGTCGATCTTGCAGAAAGTGAGAAACAACATGGAAAAGATCAGACAGGGCTGCACGATTTCCAGAGTGCGGTTGATAAAAGGACTGACGCGGTCGATGTGTGGGATGTACGACCCGATAATGTACACCAACACTCCCGTGACAATGGCTACCGGGAGTGTCCATTTCTTTAGAAAACTTAGAATCTTCATTTTATTTACTCCTAAAACGGATGCAAAGGTACTTTTTTTCGAAAGATATCTGTTATAATTTGTTTTCATTGTTTGTGGGTTTCAGCCATTTTTTTTAATTTTGCTGCGAATTACCTATATGGTTAATATAGGTAGTAGTTGCTTTTTCAGGTATTAATTTGTTTATTTATATTGAGCAGATGAACTTATATATCCGCTATTTTGATGAAGAATGTGTTGTAAGCAGTGTGCAGGAGGCTTTTGATTTCCTGTCATCCATTCCGGGTATTGTTGTGGATGATTATTTCATGAATGATCTGAAGCAATACATGGAAAGCCCGATGCCTTATCCGAAAAGATATAAAGTGCGTCCGAGAGTTTATTTTATTGTCATCAAGACTATGGCGCAGACTCTGGCTGAATTCAAGGAGAATGGTGCCCGTCAGACTGTTGCTGTGGAAAATCCGAAAGACGCCGTGATCAACCGCCTTACAGAAGAGCAGATCGGATGGTATGAGGGTGAGGTGCTTTTTAAAAGAGTGATTTCCATACCTGGAACAAATAAGTTTCAATACAAGGATACAGTCTTTAAGGCAAGAGTCAAGGCTCATTCTCCGATGGAATGTTACAGCCGTATCATTGATCATCTGCGTGCGCGTAAGGATGTTGATCCGCGCAGTCAGTTCCCTTCTTCTAAGGGACGCAATTTCCGTTATCAATATTTGGGAATGCAGTTGGAAGGCGGAGAGCTTCAGGCTTAATCTTTACCCTTCTTTTTATATTTAGAATATTTTAATCATTAAAAAATAAAGGCAGAAGCTTATGCATAATAAAAATTACGCTGTTGAGTCTGTGTTGGATTTGAATTCCAGCAATATCTGGGGTTTGGATGCCATGGAATTGGCTGAGTTGTGGAACAATGAAAAGAAAGACGATGATTCCCCAGCTTCGGAAGACAAGGTCTTGAATATTTTGAGACTGGCTTTTGAGGTAACCCAGTTTGATTCGGACAATGAGCGTGAAGTAGCTAAATATAAGACTGGTTCTTATGTGGTGCTGTCACATCTTGACGAGAAAAAGAAAGGAGCCATTGCTATCCGTAAGAAAGAGATCAAACGGATAACCGATCTTTCTTATGAGAATATCAAATATATTTCAGCCACAACTCTGCTTGAGCTGATTGAGAGAAACTTTGGCGGAGGTTGGGATTCTATCTCTTTGGCTATTAAGGATATTATCGAGTCTGCTTTTGATATCAGTACAACAACCTTGCCGGCTTCGCGTATTCACGCGAAAGGAGGAACCTTGGAGCGTAAGGTGGCAGACGGTTATGAGTTTCTGGAAGTTCCAAAGGGTACATGGGTAGAGGCTATTTTTGCCAAGAAGAAAGATCTTCAGGAAAAATTGCGCTTTACGCCGGAACCGGAATTTGATGAGGACGGAAACCGCAGACATGTTGCCGATGAGAATGACGACGACAACGATGACGATAGCAATGATGAGGAGAGCTTCTATGAAAGCTATACTCCCGAAGCTGAAGTGAAGGATGTAGATGACATGTCAGATGAATTGTAATATCATCTGTGTAAGATCATAAATAATAAACGAGTATTCTGTCGGAAAGGGGGACAGGATACTCGTTTTTGTGAAACCGACCCTTTTATTTATAGACTTATTGCTTTTGCTGATGCCGGATTTTCGTCTGCTTTTTTTGCTGTTTTTTCTTTCTGCCTGGTGGCCGAAGGGGCAGTGCGTTGCGTCCGTAAAGCAAATGCGTGATTCCATGGAGGTGATGTTGCCTCTGGATAGTCTGGCTTTTCAGGAACTGGTTGTTTCCGGAAAGAAAAATCTGGTTGTTTTAAAGGGAGATACCCTGGTTTTTGATGTTTCCGGCTTTTTTGTGCCCGAGGGTTCCAAATTGCGTGTATTGTTGGAACGTATTCCTGGAATTGAAATAACTCAGGACGGAAGAATACTGGCCCAAGGCGAAGAGGTGGTGCATCTGAAACTTAACGGAAGAGATTTTTTGAAGGAAGGCAAAGAACTGGCCATTAATAGTTTGCCGGCGGATATGCTTCGTGAAGTCAGAATCTATAAGAAATATTCGGATGAGGAGGAGAACACCGGGCTTTATCGTAATGAGGGAGAACAGGTTCTTGATGTGTATACTTATCCAGACCGCTCGCGTGGGTGGCTCACAGATGCGGCTGCCGCGGGAGGAAGTCGTAAGCGTTATCAGTTAGGTGCTACAGTGAGTGGCTTTTCTCCTGGTGTTCAGGGTATTTTATCCTGCTCTGCTGACAACCAGCCTGTGGCTGCAGGAATAGGAGATTCGTATTTAGACAAACTGTCTGCTGAAACCAATGTAAATGAGGTGGTCCGTCAAGGCTATAATGGAATAATAAACTTCTTTCAGGGAGCCTGGGAAGTGAATGCCACTGCCTTTTTGAATAAGGCAAAGACAAAGTCGGCCTCAAAGACGAATACGGAGTATTATTGGCATCAGCCAAAGATTTATTCTTTTGGAAATGATGAGAAAACAACGGATACCCGATCCTCTAATTTTTCCTTGGATTGGACGTATTCGGGAAAATCTTTGACCTGGAAAACAAGAACCTACTTGAATAAGGCGGATTTTGAGCATTCCATGTATTCGATATCTGAAACCAGAGAGGTTCTTCCTAAGGAAGATCTGACGGTTTCTTATGGGGAGCATGCCCTGAACAGTAACCAGTATATGAATTTGGGAAATCTCTCAAGTTTGGGAGCCGGAGTGACTACCATGCTGAATAAGGCCTGGGGAGAAAAGGGAAATAATGTTGACCTGTCCGCGGGAGTATATTATTCGGATAATCAGGAATACAACTTTTCGCACGCGGATGTTTATTATTCCAATATGGCAGAAGTCAGCAGGCAGGTTTTGCAAAGTAATGCGGAAAAGAACGGATTGCGAGGCTTTGCCAAAGCAATTTTGACAACTGTGCCGTGGCAAAGAGTCAAATTGCAGTTTTCTTATGGTATAGAAGGTCAGTATGACCGTATAGATCAGAAAACACATGATTTGGGTTATGTGTTTTTGGATTTGATGTCCGATGAAGGACGGTTGCCGGCAGATAGTCTGGACAAACAGGCCAATCTGAAAACCTGGATACATGAAGCACGGGTTTTGATGCAATATGAATATAACGGTTGGTGTGTTACCGGGGGCTTGCTTTGGAGCCGGAACGCATGATGCTGCATTATGTAAAGGGTGGAGAAACTGTGGACAGTGTACAGACAACTCTGTCTTTGTTGCCGGAATTTGGTCTTGCATATTGTAAAGACGATCGGTGGAATCTGAATTTTCATTATATGGGACGTCGCAAACAGCCGGATCTTTTAGGGGTATTGCCTGTTTGGGACTGTACGGACCCTTTGCATCGGTATGTGGGAAATGCTGCGTTGGTGCCGGAAACCAATCATATATTTTCGTGCACGCTTTTTTCTTTTGAGCCATCTTTGCAAAGGCAGCTCAATGTATCAGCCAATGCGGCATTGAACAGGCAGACCATAACCCAGAAGATGGACTATGATCCTGTAAAAGGTGTTTATACCATTACTCCGGTTAATGTGAACGGCAATTGGAGTGCTTCCTGCTTTTTGGATTACATCACTTCTTTCCGTAAGGCGTTTAACTGCAATCTGGAATGGAAAAGTGCCTTCAGTGGCGGAGCGGAGCAGGCTCTTCAGGCTGCGCGGGGTGATTACGGCAATACAGAAGATCTGCATGCCAGAATCAGCTCGTTCACCACGACGCATTATGGAGCTTTCCAGTATAAGTATCGTTCGTTGCTTGTAAAGCCTTATCTGTATGCCACGCTGGCTTGTTATCGGAATAATCAGCAGAAGGATCTGGATTCAGATTTATGGATTTACGGGTTTGGCGGTTTGATGCGTCTGGATCTTGATTTTGGATTAGGATTGGGAGTCGAGATGTATCGAAACACAAGGACGGGATATTGGGAACCGTCCATGAATGGTAATGAGTTTATCTGTAACCTGGAGGCTTCTTATTCCTTTCTGAAAAACAAGTCTCTGGAGGTGAAGGTTCAGGGCTTTGATCTGTTTCGTCAAATACATTCTATAAATCAGACGAATACGGTGTCTTATCGTCGTGAAATCATTAATCAGAAGGGGATAAACAGTTACTTTATGCTCAGCATCAGTTTTCATTTCGATCATTTTCCGATGAAAAGTTAGGCTGTATTAATATTCGTTACTAAGCTGTTTTTATTGTGCAGTTGTGGGAGCTTCTCATTTTTTTCTGTTACCTTTGTAAAATAAAGTATATCAATATGGGAAAAAAATCAAGAAGAAAATGGTTCGTTCCCGAAGGTGTGGAACCTACTGAGCTGGAGAAGAGAGTGATGTCTTTTGAGCAGCAGGGATGTCTGGTTCCCGACAGGAAGCTGATCAAGACACAGGAACAGATAGAAGGCATTCGCCGGAGTGGTGTTATCAATACCGGAGTATTGGATTTGGTGGCCCAGGAAATACATCCGGGTATGACTACTTTGGAGATTGACAAACTGGTATATGATTACACGGTAGGACATGGTGCGATTCCTGCTCCATTGAATTATGAGGGTTTTCCGAAAAGTGTATGTACATCCATAAACGAGGTGGTGTGTCATGGTATTCCAAGCGAGTTTGATGTGTTGGAAGAGGGAGATATCGTGAATGTAGATGTGTCTACCATTCTGGACGGATATTACAGTGATGCCTCACGTATGTTTGTGGTTGGAGGGAAAACAACTCCCGAAAAACAGAAACTGGTTGATGTGGCACGTGAATGTCTGGAGATCGGTATGCAGGCCGCACAGCCCTATGGTTTTGTAGGGGATATCGGTCATGCCATAGCTCAGCATGCTCGGAAAAACGGTTTTTCCGTAGTGCGTGATTTGTGTGGACACGGTGTGGGACTGGAGTTTCACGAGGAGCCGGAAGTGCTGCATTACGGAAAGAAACGGACCGGTATGCTGTTAGTGCCTGGTATGGTGTTTACCATTGAGCCTATGATCAATATGGGCGACTGGAGAGTGTTCGTAGACGAGGAAGACGGCTGGACTGTGGTTACTGAGGATGAACTGCCCAGTGCACAGTGGGAGCACACCTTTGTGATGACAGAGCACGGACTGGAAATATTGACACACTAAGTATTTGTTTTTATGGAAGAGAAAAAGGATATATATATATTAGGTATAGAGTCAAGCTGTGATGATACTTCGGCTGCCGTATTGAGAAACGGTGTGCTGTTGAGTAATGTTACAGCCAGTCAGGCTGTTCATGAAGCTTATGGTGGTGTGGTTCCCGAATTGGCTTCACGCGCTCATCAGCAGAATATTGTGCCGGTTGTAGATCAGGCGCTTAAGCGTGCCGGTATTACGAAAGAACAACTGTCTGCGGTTGCCTTTACGCGTGGTCCGGGTCTGATGGGCTCACTGCTTGTAGGCGTATCGTTTGCCAAGGGTTTTGCCCGTTCGCTGGGTATCCCCATGATTGACGTAAATCATTTGCAGGGACATGTTCTGGCACATTTTATCAAGGAGAATGATGAGGATGCAGACCAGCCGCAGTTCCCTTTCCTTTGCCTTTTGGTAAGTGGAGGTAATTCGCAGATTATTCTGGTCAAGGCCTATAATGATATGGAAGTTCTGGGACAGACGATTGACGATGCTGCCGGAGAGGCTATAGACAAATGCTCCAAGGTGATGGGATTGGGATATCCGGGAGGACCGATAATTGACAGATTGGCACGACAGGGAAATCCGCAGGCTTATCACTTTGCCCGTCCGCAGATTGAAGGATATAATTATAGCTTCAGCGGATTGAAGACTTCTTTCCTGTATTCGCTTAGAGATTGGTTGAAAGAAGATCCCGATTTTATAGAACATCATAAAGAAGATCTGGCCGCTTCATTGGAATTTACGATTGTGGATATCCTGATGAAGAAACTGAGAAAGGCAGCCAAGGATACAGGTATTCGTCAGGTGGCTGTGGCAGGAGGCGTTTCTGCGAACAACGGCTTGCGTAATGCATTCCAGGAGCACGCCCGTAAATATGGCTGGAAAATATTTATACCGAAATTTGGATATACAACGGATAATGCTGCCATGATAGTTGTTCTGCCTGACCAGGGAGTGACAATCCGGGAACT
>CAJMQV010000114.1 GCA_905215575.1 uncultured bacterium
ATCTTCCGTTTGCGCGATGATGTGGACCCGGATGCCTTTCTGACGGATTTTCGGGAGTGGGCTTTGCGGGAGCTGCAAATGGGTAACTATTTTGTGGTGCAGATCGAATCGTACGACCACTATATCAGTCAGGGATACTTTTCCAATACCTATGATTATGAGGTGCAGCTTCTGTTAGGCTCGTTCTTCCTGTTCTGCATCTTCTTCGGAGTTTCCGGAAGTTTCTGGATGCAGACGCGTGCCCGGCGTGAAGAGATCGGTATTCTGAAAAGCTTTGGAGCCACTTCCGGGAAGATGGCGCGTCTGTTCCTGCTTGAGGGACTGATACTGACCACCGTGTCTGTCTTCTTGGGGGCAGTTATTTATTTGCAATATGCTTTGCATACCGGATTGTACCAGCCGGAAAACACTTGCTTCAGTCCCTTTGTGCACTATTGGTATGAGTCTTTCAAACTGCACTATCTGATAGTTTCGGCTGTGGTCTGGCTGCTGATGGTGCTGATTGTCAGTTTCGGTATTTATGTGCCTGTGCGCGGCATCAGCCGGATTGCACCGACGGAGGCGCTGCACGAAGAATAACTTACACGAATAAAACAAACACTTATTGATTATGAACCGTTTTCGGAAATATGTTTATCGTAGTTGGGCTCTGCTCCGTCAGAATCCGCTGTTTTCGAGCATCTACATTTTGGGCACCGCACTTTCGGTGGCCCTGCTGATGGTGCTGTTTATTATTTTTTACGTGAAATTCGCTCCCATCTATCCCGAAGGAAACCGGAACCGTACGCTGGTGCTGCAATACGTACAGGCCAATGATCTCAGCAATCCCGGTTCATATAGTGGTGGCGCTCTGTCACCGCGCGTTCCGTATGAACTTTTGAAGGGACTTCCGCATTTGGATGACATTGCCGTAGTGGCACAGGATTTTTCCTTTGAAAACCGAGCTGCGTTGACGCTCCATTCTGTTCCTGTATCCATAACTCCCAAATATGTGGACGATGGTTTCTGGCGGGTTTTTACTTTTCGCTTTCTGTACGGAAAGCCTTTTTCTGAGGCTGATGTAAAGGCGACCATGCCTGTTGCTGTTGTTTCTGAAAAACTGGCGCGTCGTCTTTACGGTACGGCAGATGTTGTCGGAAAGAATTTTCAGTTCAACGGTAATGAACTGAAGATCGTTGGCGTGGTGCAGAATGTGTCTTGGGTGACTCCGGTAACGGCGGCCGACTTGTGGTTGCCGGTAACTCGGAATATAGATGTGTTGCGGACGGATGGAGGTGAAAATATTCGTGGAACTCTTACGGTATACATGACAGCTCCCAATGTTTCCGAAAAAGAAGTCCTGCGACAAGAGGTGCGTGAGGCATTCCGAAAATATAACACTACCTGTAAGCTTTATCGGCATGAAATCTTTGATCAACCGGATGATTATTGGAAGAGTTGTTTTCGTAAGTGGGATACCATGAACGTAAAAGAAACGATGCGTCCGTTTTTGTATTTCCTGTTGGCTTTGCTCTTTATTCCGGCTCTGAATTTGGGCGGCATTATTGCTTCTCGTATGGATAGCCGAATTGGTGAGTTAGGTATCCGTAAGGCCTATGGCGCTTCCAATTTTTGGTTGTTACGCCAGGTTCTGAATGAGAATCTGTTTTTTACTTCTTTGGGTAGTATTTTCGGCTTGTTGTTCAGTTACGTTTTTATCTGGCTTTCGTCCGATTGGATTCTGACGATATTAGACATAACTGTTGATACGGATATGCCTGCTCCAGAGTTTACAGCCGGGATGTTGTTGAATCCTGCAGTTTTTGGCGTTGCTGTGCTGTTTTGTCTGGTGCTGAATTTGATTTCAGCTCTGATTCCGGCCCTGTTGGCTCTACGGAAGAATATTGTGGAGCAATTGAGTCAGAAACGTTAATTGGGACAAGAAGATAGAGAAGGATATGATATGAATAAATAAACAGATTAGATAGAAAATCATGAACAGGATTATATTACATCAGATATGGAACCGGCGGCGTCGCAATATCTGGATCTTTCTGGAACTTTTGCTTACTGGCTATTTCCTTTGGATGGTGCTCGACCCGATTTGTGTGCTTACGGCCGACCGGATGATTCCCCGTGGCTATGATCCCAAGGGAATTTATCGCTTGACTCTTGGGTATTATGATGAAGGATATGGCCGTTATTATCAGGCTGACGAAGATAATAATGAAGCTAAGGCCAGACAGTTGCAGCTCATTATGAACGAACTGGCTTCTTGTCCGGAAATCAGCAGTGTGGCTTTCGGAAGTGAAAGTTGTTTTCCGAATTGTGGTAGTTGGAGTGGTTCCTTGATGCAGGATGAGGATACGAATAAAGTTTCCATGCAGATTTATACGTATTTTGATGTTCCCCATAATGATCCGGCAGGAGTTTTGGGATTGACAGACGCTTTGAGTGGTGAGAAACTGCGTTTGCCGTCTGATTTTTTTCATTCTGGCAATCAGGTAGCCATATCCGAACAACTTGCTTTAGAATTATTTGGTACGGCTCAAGTTGTTGGGAAGAAAGTCCATTGTAATGGAGGAGAATTGGAGGTTGTCGGTGTCTTTCACGATATCAAGCATTTTGATGTCCGTCAACCTTTCCCGTTGGCTTTAATGAGTCAGCCTTTAGGGTATATTCATTTATATCAAAGTGTACTTTTCCGTATGAAAGAGGGAGCTGATGAACAGGCATTCCGACAACGCTTTGAACGCGACATTGTTCCTAAAATCAATCGTGGCAATTTCTATTATGTCGGTCTGAAATCTTTCTCTGATTACAGTCGGGATATGGCTTTCAGGACAGGTATCACCAGCAAGCTTCGTATGCACTATGTTTTGGCCGGGTTTGCCTTGCTTTGTATCTTTCTGGGTGTGTTCGGTACGTTTTGGATGCATGCCCGCGACCGTTGTTCCGAACTCGGCGTGTTGCGGAGTCTGGGCGCTTCAAAAGGAACCATCATGGGAAATTTCTATTTTGAAATATGGTCTGTAGTAACGGTTGCTTTTGTTCTGGTTTTGTTTGTCCTGTTCCATTACGTGCGCAGTGAAGGATTAGGTCCGGTCATACAGATGAGTCAGGGGAGTGTTGGTATTCCCGATCCGATCTACTGGCAGAACCGGCTGTGGGCACGTTTCTTCGTGGTGTCTGTAGTAACCTATATTTTACTGTTGGCTGTTTCTTTTATAGCGGTATACTTTCCGGTACGCCGTATGCTGTCCCTGCCTCCGGCAGATGCGCTGCGTGATGAATAATGTTTTTTGTGATTTACGAGGAATCTGATTTTAGAAAACAAGTTCTGCAATGAAAAATTTAATAATACTGTATCGTGACGGAGTCATTTTCCGCCTGTTTCTGGCCGTTCTGTTCCTGTTGCCGGTTTCTCTGCTTCCGGCTCAGGAACTGACGCCCCGTACACTGACCTTGTCCGAAGCTATTGTGCTGGCCCGCAAGCAAAGTGTGGATGCCGCCTCTGCATTGGGGCAGTTGAAATCTGCCTATTGGAGTTACCGCAGTTTCCGGGCGGAGCTGCTTCCGGAGGTGAACTTCTCGGCTACATTGCCCAGCTATCGCAAAAACTATAACGCCTATCAGCAGAGCGACGGTTCGCACACCTATGTGCGCAATGACTATATGAGTCTGAACGGAGCCATTTCTGTGGATCAGAGCATCTGGTTTACGGGAGGAACCCTTTCGCTCACCACGTCGCTCGATTATATGACCCAGTTCGGTACCGGCAACCGCAACCATCAGTTTATGTCCGTACCGGTGGCCCTCACTCTGAACCAGCCTCTTTTCGGTGTGAACTCGGTGAAGTGGGACCGCCGCATCGAACCGCTCCGCTATGCCGAGGCACAGGCCAACTTCCTTTCGGCTACCGAGCGCGTGACGATGACCGTCATTCAGTATTACTTCAACTTTCTGCTGGCCCGTGAGAATGTCAGCATTGCCCGTCAGAATCTTCAGAACGCCGAAAAACTCTGCGAGGTGGCCGAGAGCAAGCGGCGCATGGGAAAGATCAGCGAGAACGATCTGCTGCAGCTGAGGCTGAATGTGCTCAATGCCCGCTCCACGCTTACGGCCAATGAGAGCAGTCTGAAATCGAACATGTTCACACTGCGCTCGTTTCTGGCGTTGAGCGAAACGGAAGAACTGATTCCGGTGCTGCCCGACAGCGTGCCGCCGATTTCATTGGAGTATCACGAGGTGCTGAAAAAAGCTTTGGAGCATAACTCCATTTCCTATAATCTCCGTCGCCGTCAGCTGGAAGCCGACTATCAGGTGGCGCAGGCCAAAGGCAACCGCAGGCAGGTTTCGCTCTATGCCCAGGTGGGATTTACGGGCAGTGACTCCGATTTCGGACGCACCTACACCGAGATGAAGGACAATCAGGTGGTTCAGGTTGGCGTGCAGGTGCCCATACTCGACTGGGGCAAACGCCGCGGACAGGTCAAGGTGGCCGAGAGCAACCGCGAGGTAGTGCGCCAGCAGCTGCGTAAGGAAGAGGCCGATTTCAGTCAGAGTCTTTTTGTGCTCACCGAGCAGTTCAACAATCAGGTGAACCAGTTGCAGATTGCTCTGGAGGCTGATGCCATTGCCCGCCGTCGTTATCAGAGCAACGTGGAAACTTTTCTGATCGGCAAGATCAGCACACTCGACCTGAACGACGCGCAGACCAGCAAGGATGAGGCGCGTCGCAAATACATCAACGAATTGTTCTCCTACTGGTACTATTATTATCAGATTCGAAGCATCACCCTGTGGGATTTTGCCGCCCAGACCAATATTGATGCCGATTTTGAGGAAATAGTCCGGTAATAATCCAATAAAAAGAAGTAACTTTGTCTTATTATGATACTGATAATAGATGACGATAGTGCGATACGCTCTTCGCTGACCCTGATGCTGAAAAGGGCCGGTAAAGACGTGATGGCCGTACCCGGTCCTGTCGAAGCGATGGACGTGGTACGTGCTTCAGCCCCGCGGCTGATACTTATGGATATGAATTTCGGGCTTTCTACCAGCGGTGATGACGGACTCACCCTGCTGCGGCAGATCAAGTTGTTCCGCCCCGAGGTGCCGGTCATTCTGATGACCGCCTGGGGCAGCATCCAGCTGGCTGTAAAAGGCATGCAGGCCGGAGCCTTCGACTTTATCACCAAGCCCTGGAACAATGTGGCGCTGATGCAGCGCATAGAAACGGCTCTGGAACTGACGGCCGATCTGGCTTCCGCTCCGGAGGAGGATGTGTTCGACCGCAGCCTGATTGTGGGCGAGAGCAAGCCGCTGAAAGAAGTAATCGATGTGTTGCGGCGCATTGCCCGTACCAATGCCCCGGTGCTGATCAGCGGTGAGAACGGAACCGGCAAGGAACTGGTGGCCGAAACCATTCATCGCAACAGCATGCGTGCGTCCAATGCCTTCGTGAAGGTCAATCTGGGAGGTATTTCGCAGAGTCTGTTCGAGAGCGAGATGTTCGGACACAAGAAAGGAGCCTTTACCGATGCGGTGGCCGACCGTGTGGGTCGCTTCGAGCTGGCCGAAAAGGGAACCATCTTTCTGGATGAAATCGGCGAACTGGATCTGGCCTGTCAGGTCAAGTTGTTGCGGGTGCTTCAGGACCAGACCTATGAGGTGCTGGGCGACAGCTGTCAGCGCAAGGCCGATGTGCGGGTAATCAGTGCCACCAATGCCGATCTGCCCCGCATGATCCGTGAGCATACCTTCCGTGAGGACCTTTTTTACCGTATCAATCTTATTACGGTACGACTGCCGGCTTTGCGGGAGCGCCGTGAGGATATTCCTTTGCTGGCTACCCATTTTCTGGATTTGCAATGCCGTCAGTATGGTCTTCAGCCGGCGGAACTGGAACCCGATGCCCGTCGTTACCTCATGTCCTTGCCTTATCCCGGAAATATCCGCGAACTGAAGAACCTGGTGGAGCGCACGTTGCTCGTCAGTTGCAAATCCCGTTTGACAGCCAATGATTTCCGGGCGCACTATGTGCCGCCGGCCAATGAAAAAGCTTCGGAAGAAGAGCATGGCGGGATGACTTCCCTGCAGGGACTTACGCTGGAGGAAGTGGAGCGTCAGGCCATACTCAACACTTTGCGCCAGTTTGACGGCAACCTGAGTCAGGCGGCTCTGGTGTTGGGCATCAGCCGGGGTGCCCTTTATCGTAGAATGGTAAAATATCAGATACAGACCGATGATACGAAAACGGATACCGATACCGAATAGTCTGCGCACGCTGCGCATCGGGTGGCTCTTTTGGCTTTGGGCTTTTCTGCTCGTGCTGGTGGGCCTGTTGCTCTATGTCCTGCTACCGGTCACCGAGAGCGCCTTTTACTGGGCCGAGGGTATGACTTTTATTCGATAGATACCGCTATTGATCGTG
>CAJMQV010000115.1 GCA_905215575.1 uncultured bacterium
TTGAAGTTTCCGCAGATCATATTGATGAGCACGTAGCTGATCAGGCCCAGTACAATACCGTCGGAGATACTGTAGGCCAGTGGCATGAAGATGACACAGATAAAGGCCGGAATGGACTCTGAGTAGTCCGAGAAATCTATTTTCTGTACGGCCGACACCATCATCAGACCTACCAGAATCAACACCGGTGCGGTAGCAGCGCCCGGAACGGCCAGGAAGAACGGCGCAAAGAAAAGCGATACGAGGAAACACATTGCGGTGACAAAGGCAGTCAATCCGCTGCGTCCGCCTTCGCCCACACCCGAAGCGCTCTCCACAAATGTAGTGATGGTGCTGGTACCTAACATGGCACCAGCTGTTGTACCTATGGCGTCGACCAAAAATGCCTGTTTCAGATGCGGAATTTTGCCGTCCTCACGGATCATACCTGCTTTGGTGGTAACACCAACCAAAGTTCCGATAGTGTCGAACATATCTACAAACAGGAAGGTAAACACCACGATGACCATCTCCTTAGTAAAGATATGATGCCATTCAAACTGCATGAAAATCGGTTTGATGGAAGGAGGCGCGCTGAAGAGCCCGTTCATCTGGGTGATGCCCATCGGGATACCGATCAGTGTGGTGAGCAGAATACCGATCAGCAACGCTCCCTTTACCTTCTTGACCAAAAGGATGGAAGTGATGAGCAGACCGATGAGCCCTAATAAAGCCGGTCCGGAAGTGATGTGTCCTAAACTGATAAGGGTGGCATCATTACGGATGATGATTCCCGCGTTCTGCAGACCGATAAAGGCAATGAAAAGTCCGATACCCGCACCGATGGCATTCTTGATGCTCATGGGCAGTGCGTCGACAATCTTTTCGCGCAGATTGGTCACGGTGAGCAGAATGAAGATCAGTCCCTCCAGCAATACGGCTGTCAAGGCAAACTGCCAGCTATAGCCCAATGTAAGACACACGGTGTAGGCAAAGAATGCGTTCAGTCCCATACCCGGAGCCAGTCCGAAAGGCAGTTTGGCATAAACGGCCATCAGCAGGGTGGCAAAGGCTGAGGCCAGTACCGTAGTGGTAAACAGCGCCCCCTTGTCCATTCCGGTGGCACTCAGAATGTTCGGATTCACGGCCAGAATGTAGGCCATGGTCAGGAAAGTTGTAATGCCCGCCAGCACTTCAATACGAATCTGTGACACGGCCGGGTCAAAACCAAAAAGTTTTTTAAGCATAAATGATTGAATAATGATTAATACCTTAATTTTCTTCGCTTTTGGCAAAGAAGTTGCAAAGATAGTGAATTTCTTTGGTCTCTTGACTTTCGCTTTGAAAAAGAGTATCTTTGTATTTGAAGAACCACTTATTATAAACCTTAAAAATCAAACATCTATGTCAAAAACACTGTCTAAAGAAGTTCCTGAGAATTATGTTTTGTGTTTGCATGAGGATTGTCCGTGCGCTTCTACTTGTCTGCGTCATTTGGCCTGTAAACCCATGATGGAGCGTTCCACTTATCTGCGTGTGCTCAATCCCGACCGTTGCGTTCCGGATGCTTCCTGTCCTTATTACCGCAATTCCGCTCCGGTGGTTTATGCCCGTGGATTCAAGGGGATGCAGGAGCGGATGCTACCGGCACAATATCAGAAGTTCCGTGCTCTGTTGCTGAATCATTTTAGTCAGAATACTTTCTATGAGCGTCGCCGTGGCGACTTTGCTTTGACACCGGAAGAACAGGAACAGGTGCTACAGACCTTGCGTCAGGTTGGTGTGACCGAGGATCTGCCTTTCGACCGTTACGAAGAGTGTTTTCGCTGGTGAAACGGACCATTCATATCGGTTTCTGAAAATTATTCCCCCGTCAGTAATCTGTTACTGACGGAGAAGTAATTGATTACTGACGGAGGAGTAATCCAATAAAAAATTTATCTTTGTGACTGTTTATAATAACTTTAAATGAATACCTTATTAGATGATGAACCAAAAAAAACTTTTATTTTCCATAGTGTTGTCGGGAAGCTGTGCCGCCTTATGGGCTCAGAATGCAGCGCGCCCGAACGTGCTTTTGATTTATGCCGACGATTTGGGCTATGGTGATCTGGAATGTTATGATGCCAAGAATGTAAAGACTCCCCATGTGAATGCTTTGGCACAGGATGGCATTCTGTTTACCAATGCGCATGCTGTGGCGGCTACCAGTACTCCATCCCGTTATTCCTTGCTCACGGGCGAATATGCCTGGCGCAAGAAAGGAACGGATGTGGCAGCCGGAAATGCCGGTATGATTATCAAGCCCGGACAATATACACTGGCAGATGTGTTTAAAAACTCCGGTTATGCTACTGCGGCCATCGGCAAGTGGCACTTAGGTCTGGGAGCGGAGAGCGGAAAACAGGACTGGAATGCTCCGCTACCGACTCATCCCGGCGATTTGGGCTTTGATTATTCCTATATTATGGCTGCTACGGGCGACCGTGTGCCTTGTGTCTTTATCGAGAACGGTATGGTGGCCAATTATGATCCGAGTGCTCCGATAGAGGTGAGCTATGCGAAACCTTTCCCCGGCGAACCGTTGGGAAAAGACCATCCGGAACTGCTGTATAATCTGAAACCTTCGCACGGACATGATCAGGCCATTGTGAACGGCATCAGTCGCATCGGTTATATGAAAGGGGGAGGAAAAGCTCTGTGGAAGGATGAGAATATTGCGGATTCTATAGCGGCACATGCTTTGGAATTTATCGACAAAAATAAGGACAAACCTTTCTTTATGTATTTGGCTACCAATGATGTGCACGTGCCTCGTTTCCCGCATGAACGCTTCCGTGGAAAGAATCCGATGGGAGTGCGTGGTGATGCCATAGCACAGTTTGACTGGACGGTGGGGCAGGTAATCGATTACCTGAAAAAGAACGGACTGTATGAGAATACCCTGATCATCCTGTCGAGCGACAACGGGCCGGTGCTGGACGACGGATATGCGGATCAGGCTGCCGAACTGTTAGACGGATATTCTCCAACCCGAGGACTGCGTGGTAATAAATACAGTGCCTTTGAGGGAGGAACCCGGATTCCGTTTATCGTTTCCTGGCCACAGCATATCCGTAAAGGCAAAACATCGGACGCGCTGTTCTCACAGATTGATTTGTTCCGATCTTTTGGAGAATTGCTTCAGGCCCGTTTGCCAAAAGGATCGGCACCAGATAGCGAGAACCATCTGGCAACTCTGTTGGGCGATGATGCGCAGGGACGTGATTACGTGATTGAGCAGTCATATAATCATACCTTGTCTATACGTGATAAAGAGTGGAAATATATCGAGCCGAGCGATGGTCCGGCCGGCATTCCCTGGGGACCGGTCATTGAATCAGGAAACAGCAAGGAACCTCAGTTGTATCATTTGTCAAAAGACCGTGAGGAAAAGAAAAACGTCATAGACAAGAACGAGCAGAAGGCTCAGGAACTGAAGGCAAAGCTTCAGGCTGTGAGAGAGGGACGGATGTGATAGGTAGCATTTCTGGAGAAATGACTTCTCCGAATATTTTTCTTTATAAACAGGGGATAAGTCTATTTTCCTATTATCTTTGCGTAAAGATTTAAAAGAGAAGACCATGATGAAATATCCGATAGGCATTCAGAGCTTTGACCAGCTCATTGAAGACGGTTATATGTATGTAGACAAAACCGACTTGATTTACAAGCTGACTCATGAGGGAAAAATCTATTTCCTGAGTCGTCCGCGTCGTTTTGGCAAGAGTCTGCTGGTGTCTACCTTAGAGAATTATTATCTGGGGCGGAAAGAACTGTTCCGTGGCTTGGCTATGGAACGTCTGGAAAAAGAGTGGGCGGTGTATCCGGTGTTTCATGTGGATTTCAATGGCATGAACTTTACCAAAAGCGGTGTTTTGGAAGCGATGCTTCTGGATTATGTCCGGAAATGGGAATGTGCGTATTCTTTAGAAGCCAACGAAGCTCTGGATGTTGGCCTTCGTTTCATTAAAGTGCTGGAGGCTGCTCACCAACAGACCGGCCGACGGGCGGTGGTGCTTATCGATGAATACGACAAGCCGATTCTGGACGTGCTGGATGTGGATACCGATCTGGAGAATCAGCATCGAAACATTCTGAAAGCATTTTATTCGGTCTTTAAGGGTGCGGACAGCCATCTGCAGTTTGTGCTGTTGACGGGAGTGACCAAGTTTTCTCAGGTCAGTGTGTTCAGCGGATTCAACCAGCCTAAGGACATCAGTATGGATGCCCGTTATGAGGCATTGTGTGGTATTACGCAGGAAGAGATTGACCGCAATTTTGCGGAACCGATAGCCGCCATGGCTGTCGAATACCAGTGTACTCCGGAAGAAATGCGTCTGCGCTTGAAACAACAGTATGACGGTTATCACTTTAGTAAGCGCATGACAGATATTTATAATCCGTTCAGTCTGCTCAACGCTTTGGATCGTATGAGTGTTGATAATTATTGGTTCAGCACGGGCACACCGACCTATCTGATTCGTCTGCTTTCTCACTTCAAGGAGAATATGAACGAACTGACAGGCAAGTATTACCCCCCGGAGGAGTTTATCGACTACAAGGCCGATGTGGAGCGCCCTCTGCCGATGATCTATCAGAGTGGTTATCTGACGGTGAAGGCTTATGACCGGGATTTCAATACCTTCCTGCTCGATTTTCCGAACAATGAGGTGAAGAACGGATTCCTTACGATGCTTTCGGCAGCTTATCTGCAACCGAAGGAGGAAACCGGTGGTTGGATCCGAAGTCTGGTAGTGGCTTTGCGCCAGGGAGATGTGGAGCGGGTGCATACTCTGTTTACTTCTTTCCTTTCAAGCATTCCCTATACGATGCGGCGCAAGGAAGATGAGACGGAGCGGGAGCGTTATTTCCAGTATACGTTCTATCTGATCCTGCGTCTGGTGAGCGTTTACACGGTGTATGTGGAGAAGGTGCAGAGCCAAGGCCGTGTGGACTGTGTGCTGGAAACGGCCGACTATGTCTATATCTTTGAGTTTAAACTGGATGGTACAGCCGAAGAAGCCTTGCAGCAGATTGAGGAGAAAGGCAACGCCCGGGAATATGCTGCCGACAGCCGGAAACTGTATTGTATCGGTGCCGGCTTCTCTTCGGAGACGGGCACGATCGGTGACTGGGCGGTAAAAAACAACTAATTCGTAACGGTCTTGGACTGAAAAAGTCGACCTGATAGGAAGGTTATGATAGAGTATATCATTATAGCAATCCCCTCCTTTTAAAAACCGTTTTAAAGAGTTTTTAAAAGGAGGGGAAAAGTTTATGCCTGCACTTTTATTAAGTTGTGGGGCGAGTCGGAGTTTGTATTCTTAGTGCTTCGGTTTCCGATTGAAGTGATAGACGGCATGCAGCATGATATAGCTGGGGAGAATACGATGCCATGACTCCGTACGTCCCTGTGCATTCACTTCATAGGATGTTGCCGACTGCTGATTGAAGATGTCACGTCCTTCCAGTTTAAGTATAAGTCTGCCGTGTAGCAAAGCCTGACTGATGTTTGCGTTGACGACACATTCATTTCGATTCATGACGCTGCTGCTATAACCGCGACGGCTATACATTAAGGCATCTACATTGAATGTCGTGTGCCAAGACTCTATCGTATGCTGTGCATTTACGCCATAACTGAAGTCGAATGTGCTGATGGTCTCTTGTGAGGGACGATGGCCCCAAGTACGCCGCCAAGCTACATTGCCCAGCAAAGTGGCTTTGGTTGATTTGCCTGTATAGCGAATCTTCAGGGTTTCGTTGGGTTTGACCGTTTCTACCTTGTTGAGCTGTGCCTCATTGAACCCTTCGACCGAGGCAAAGTCAACGGAATGCCACACATCGGCGCTCAATTCATTGTCAAGCCACCAAAGCTGCTTGCTACCCAGGGCAAACGACATTTGGTGAGAAGAGTGCCACATCCAATTGCCTTTAACATTCTCCGGACGATAGGTATAGGCCGTTGTTTGCGGATTGTAAGTCATGCCTTGAGCTACAGAACGCGCATAGTAAGTAAAATCCGATCCCACACGCATATTCCTCTTCATGACATTCTTTTCGCGTACGGTATGGTTCCAGTCAAATCTGGCATTGAACTTCTGGTTATTCTTCAAGTACGGATTTCCGGTGACGATATTCAACGGGTTGCGGGCGTCACGATAGGGCATCATGTTCTGCAATCCGGGTGAAGAGGTCTGGAAGTTCATTCGGAGAGAGAGCTCTTTATACTTAATCCGGAGAGAGGGGTTTAGCGCAAGCAGGTTGCGGGTGGCAACCGTATACAAAATTTTGTACTTTTTCAATCTCCGGAAAAATAAAGTTTTCT
>CAJMQV010000116.1 GCA_905215575.1 uncultured bacterium
GGATATCTGGTTCCCAACAGATAGATGGACAGATAGTCGCGGGCATAACCGATGGTATGTTCCGATGCTCCGGCGAAGGAGAGGATCGGGGCCATAAACAGGTAGGTTGTTATGGATGTGACACAAGTAAAGAGTAGCAGGAGTATGAAACCGTTGCCCAGAATCCTTCCGGCACGTTCTCGGTCACCCTGTCCCAAAGCGATGGCTGCGAGTGGGGCGCCACCTCCACCTACGATGGCGGAAAAAGAGGAAATCAGGATGATGATGGAACTGGTTACTCCGATTCCGGCCAATGCCTCAGTGCCTATTTCCGGAATGTGGCCGATGTAAATACGGTCTACAATACTATATAAAAGGTTGACGAACTGAGCCGCAACCGCTGGCAGTGCCATACGGAAGATGAGCGGCAGCATGCGGTCGGTACCTAAACGTTCTTCATAAAGTCTGTTCATAGGTTTGCTTTGTAAGATGGTGCAAAGGTAATCAAAAGAATGGGGAGTTTGCCTACTTTGATTATATAATTAGCCGTAAAGTATTTTGTGCTTCTATTAGGGGTACACTTCAGTTTTGTCTGAATCATGTGTCTTCCATTTGCACAAAATATTTTAGAGTGCCCTTTCTTGATACGCAAAACATTGCAAATCAGTGAGAAAGACTCTAATTCGGTGGAGATTTTTGCTCCACCTTTTATCTCCATCTTTTGCTCCACCTCGAATGGTAATATTTTGCCGTTTTTTGCGTGTCGGGAGAAAACAAAAAATCCTGATTTCATTTAGAAATCAGGATTTTACTGTCTTTTGCTTTTTTCAAAGTGGTGCCACCAGGAATCGAACCGGGGACACAAGGATTTTCAGTCCTTTGCTCTACCAACTGAGCTATGGCACCTTCTCGTTTGCGAATGCAAAGGTACGAAAAACTTTTGTATCCGCAAACTTTTTGAGAACTTTTTTCGAAAAAAGTTATTTTAGAGGGTTCCAACCCTGTGCTTTCAGCTCAAATTCGTTGCCATCGCGGCAAATCAGAGCGCAACCAAGCTCCGGTTTGGTGATGTGGCCAATCAGTTTCACACCTTCCATCTGAGAAATCTTCTCGTGGTCGGAGATAGGCACGGTGAACAGCAGTTCGTAGTCTTCGCCACCGTTCAGGGCACAGGTCGTTACGTTCATGTTCAGTTCCTCGGCCATGACGGCTGTCTGATAATCCAGCGGGATATGCTCCTCATAGATGCGGCAGCCCACTTTGCTCTGGGTACAGATGTGGAGCAGCTCAGAGCTCAGTCCGTCGGAGATATCCATCATGGCTGTCGGTTTGATGTTGGCGGCAGCCAGAGCCTCGATGATGTCGCGGCGAGCTTCCGGCTTCAACTGACGCTCCAACAGGTATTCCTTACCGCTGAAATCCGGTTGCGCGCGGAGCAGTTCTTCTTCCATTTTCTGATTCTTGCTCTCGCGGGCTTCTTTCAGTTGCTGGTTGAATACCGCCTTTTCGCGCTCCAGAAGCTGAAGTCCCATATAGGCGGCTCCCAAGTCACCGCTCACGCAAATCAAGTCAGTGTCTTTGGCCCCGTTGCGGTAAGTCACCTTGTCCGGATCGCCTTCGCCGATACAGGTAATGCTGATGGCCAGTCCGGTGAGTGATGAGGTAGTGTCGCCTCCAACCAGATCCACGCCGTGTGCCTCGCAGGCGGTGCGCAGACCTTCGTAGAAATCCTCCATATCCTCAATGCAGAAGCGTTTGCTCAGCGCGATGGAAACAACCATCTGTTTGGGCATACCGTTCATGGCATAAATGTCGGAGAAGTTCACCATGGCCGATTTGTAGCCCAAATGTTTCAGGGGAACGTAGGTCAGGTCAAAGTGAATACCTTCCATCAGCAGGTCTGTGGTGACCAGCACCTGCTTGTCGGCCGGATATTTCAGTACGGCGCAGTCATCGCCCACACCGTAGAGTGAAGACGGATTCTTCAGTTCAATCTGTTCGGTCAGGTGCTTGATCAGTCCGAATTCGCCAAGAGTGGCAATTTCTGTTCTGTTTATTTCTTGCATGTTTGAATTTTAGTTTCACATCTATTATATAATAAGGAAGGCGGGCTTATGCGCGATTGATCATCTCGCGCATGATGTCGGCCATAATCGGCTGTACGGCTTCGGCTGCGCGCTGCACTTCTTCGTGGCTTACCTCTACGATCTTGCCTTCTACACCCAAGTCGGTGATGATGCTGATGCCAAAGCACTTGATGCCGCAATGGTTGGCAACAATCACTTCGGGCACGGTAGACATACCTACAGCGTCAGCGCCCCAGATGCGGAACATCTTGTATTCGGCCGGAGTTTCGTAAGTCGGGCCTTGAGTGGCCAGATAAACTCCCTGCTGCACCTTGATGCCTTTCTCCTGGGCGATGCTCAGCGCCTGGTTGATGAGGTCTTTGCTGTAAGCCTCGTGCATATCCAGGAAACGTGGTCCGTTAGGGAAATTCTTTCCGCGGAGCGGATTTTCGGGCAGTGCGTTGATCTGGTCGGTGATGATCATCAGGTCGCCGATTTCGAAGTCCGGATTGGTTCCTCCGGCGGCATTGCTCACAAACAGGGTCTTGATGCCCAGTTCGTTCATGACGCGGATGGGGAAGGTAACCTCCTTCATGGAGTAGCCTTCGTAGTAGTGGAAGCGGCCTTCCATGGCCATGATATCCTTCTCGCCGAGTTTTCCGAAGATGAGGCGGCCGCTGTGGCCTTCTACTGTTGAAACCGGGAAGTTCGGAATATCCTTGTAGGCTATACTATGTGCGTCTGTTATCTCTTCGGCCAGTTTGCCCAGACCGGAACCTAAAATGATGGCTGTGGTTGGGTTACTTGGCATTCTTTCCTTTAGCCAAGATGCTGTTTCTTGAATTTTTTCGTACATAACCAATAATGTTTTCGTTAAACGTATTTTCCTGTTCCTGCATAAACTCCACTTCGATAGGCAGTATATACAGGTTTTTTCTGATTTCTTCGTGAAGATTCATCCCCTTCAGTCGGCTGAAGTCCTTTTCTGTGGTGATGATCAGTTTCTTTTCCGGCATCTTCTGAAAGGTGTCGTACACATTTTGCAGGTCCTTCTCCGAATAGTAGTGATGATCCTGGAAACTAAGTGAAGTGATGTTCTTGGTGTATTGTCCCAGGTCGATAATCATCTGTTCGGGTGAGGCGATACCGGTGAGCAGAAGTACGTGCTCGTTCTTTTCCAGAGATGCCAACGGACGGTTTTTCCGTTCCGGGTGTGCCGCCAGCAGATCCCCGTACTTAAATGTGGAGAAGTACAGCTTCTGATAGGGATATAGGTTCAGGGCTTTGCTGATGACGCGGAAGCCCATCGGCTTGATGTCGCGGGGGCATTTGGTCACAATCACGATGTTAGCCCTGCTTTTTCCTTCTTTCGGTTCACGCAGACGACCAGCCGGAAGAAGCTTGTCTTCGGTGATCATGCGATGATAGTCGATGAGCAGGATGTTGATGCCTGGCTTCACATAACGGTGCTGGAAGGCATCGTCCAGAAGGATTACTTCTGTGCCCGGAGCAACAGACTCGTCGCACAGACGCTCTATGCCGTGACATCGGTTTTTGTCGACTGCTACATAGATATCGGGAAACTTCTCCTTGATTTGGAACGGTTCGTCACCAATGTCCTGCATGCGGGTTTCCGCGTTGGACAGCACAAAGCCTTTGGTCTTGCGTTTGTAGCCACGGCTCAGCACGGCCACCTTGAAATGGTGGCGCAGCAGTTCGATGAGATATTCCGTATGTGGGGTCTTTCCGGTGCCGCCCACAGTGATGTTTCCGATGGAGATCACCGGGATGTCGAAGCTTTTCGATTTGAGCAGTCCCAGCTCAAACATTTCATTGCGGACAAAAACTCCTGCTCCGTAAAGCCAGGAGAGGGGAGTCAGCCATTCATTGATCTTTATTAAATCTCCTTCCATTTTCAGGGGTGCTTCTTCTAATTGATATTGGGTTCATAAGGCATGCGGGCCTGTATCGGATCCATGGCATTGACCTTGTTGATGAATTGTATATGTTGGTAATAGTCGCCCAAAGCGCTTTTCAGCGAGCTTTGTATGTAGTCTGTCTGTTGGTCTTGCAACAGGGTTTCATACCATTTCTGAGGTTTTGGGTAGGACACGACGCTATACTCCCCGATACCCGCCTTTTGGGCCGCTCTTTCCAAAGCGGTTTGCAGAGAGCCGGTGCGGTCGGCCAGACCGTTCTTCAAGGCTTGTGCTCCGGTCCAGACTCTGCCTTCGGCCAGTTGGGCGGTTTGTTTCAAGGACAGACCGCGTCCTTCTGATACCCGTTTCAGGAAGAGCTGGTATCCGTTTTCGATATATTTTTGCATGAGGGCCGTTTCTTCCGGATTGAACGGACGCGACAGAGTACCGAAGTCGGCATGTCGGTTGGTCTTTACAGCATCGAAGTTCAGCCCTAATTTATCTTTCAGCAGATTGCTCATATCAGGAATCATACCGAATATGCCGATACTTCCCGTTAAGGTAGAAGGAAGAGTAACGATTTCATTACCGGCACAGGCCATGTAGTAACCTCCAGAGGCGGCCATGCCCCCCATGGAAATGATGACCGGCTTTTTGCTTTTCAGTGTCTGTATGCTGTGCCAGATCTGTTCCGAAGCATAAGCGCTTCCTCCGCCGGAATTGATGCGGATCACTACAGCCTTGATCTGATTGTCGTCGGCTAACTCGGTAAGGTCCTTGCATACTTTTTTAGAGGCTATCTCGGAGAAATTCATGCTCGAAGGGTTTTCGACAATATCTCCGAAAGCATAGTATACGGCAATTTTTTCCTTTTTTCCTGTGCTCTGTGGAATGTTTTCCAAACCGGCGGGAGTGATGATTTGCGGATTCTGCTTCAGTCTTAGCTTCTTTTTCAGATAGTTCTGTACGTCTTCCCGATACAGAAGTGTATCTGCCAAGTGCTTGCTGACCAGTTCTGTGGCCGGAGCAAGCGACAGAAAATCATCGGCATATCGGTTTAGGGTGTCTTGTCCGATGTGGCGTGAGCGGGCAACGTCCTGAAGCATATTCTTCCAGATGGAACCTAAATAGCTTTCAATCTGCTCTCGGTTGGCGGCGCTCATCTCGGTGCTCGTAAACGGTTCCACGGCCGATTTGTAACTGCCCACACGGAATACCTGCATCTTTACACCGATACGCTGCAACAGGTCTTTGTAGAAGATGGGCTCTGACACCAGACCTTGCCAGCTGATCTGTCCGCTGGGATTCAGTATGACCTCGTCGGCCACGCTGCAAATATAGTAATTTGTCTGACTGTAATTGTCACCGTAGCTGATGACCGGCTTGCCGCTTTCCTTGAATTCGTTCAGCGCCAGTCTGATTTCTTCTGCCATGGCAGGGGTGGCCTGACTTAGATTTCCGGCATCCAGATAGATAGCCTTGATGTTTTTATCATGGGCAGCACGGTTGATGCTGGTCAGAATCTGTTCCAGACCAATGGTAGGGTAGTCTTCTCCCAGAAGATCGTTTAAGGGAGAATCCTCATAGCGCTCTTCCAATGCTCCGTTCAGTTCAATTTTCAGGATACTGTTCGGACGCAAAGTGGGAATGCTGCTTCCCGAAACAATCAGAAGCAGCAGGAGGAATATTCCAAAGATACCTAAAAGCAGGAATCCGATAATGGTGCCTAAAGTGGCTGCGAGGGTATTCTTGATAAATTCTTTCATTATGCAATATATTTACAGTATAATAAGGAGAAATGATAAAATGTCATTTCATGCAAAAATAAAAGATTTAGCTTCAATAAGCAAATTTTTATGTTCTATTATAATAATAAGGTGTCTGAATGCGTCAAAGGCAAGAAGATAGTGGAATATAAGGTTTATGTTTACAGTTACTGGTCGGTCGTAAGTTTTTCTTTGTTTGGGAAGGGATATAAAAGAAGTGTGGTGTGCCTGGGAAAATGCAGATGGTGTCTTTTGAATTTCATGCTGACAAAAAATGAAAATCGTCGGGACGAAATAAAAAAATGCTCTCGATTATTTTTTTGCGAATAGTTCGGGGCGCATTTAAATCGGTTGTTTGTTGTTGAGAAAAGAATCAGGTTGTTTGGGAATGAAAATTTGATGAGGGGGATATAATGGAATGAAATCAGTGCTGGATGGGCACAGTATTATGATTGCTTTTGGAGAGCTTTTGAGAGGCATATATCTGCTTTTTTGTTTATGAAGTGCAAAAAATAGGTTTGTATCACAAAATTTTTTCGAAAAAATTTCGTGTTGTTTTGGAAGTGTTAAAAGTATGTTTTACAG
>CAJMQV010000117.1 GCA_905215575.1 uncultured bacterium
GTGCTGTGGATGGTGGCCGGAGGTATCGCTCTGGGTGTAGCCATGAACAAGACCGGTTTGGCCGAACATCTGGTAGAGTCTATTCCGTTTGATACTTGGATTCCTTTGGTGGTACTGATTGTATCCGGATTGTTGGGCTATTTCATTTCCAACTTTATTTCCAATACGGCGGCAGCCAATCTGATTGTTCCGATTCTGAGTGCCGTTGCCGTAGGTATGGGCGATTCTCTGAATGCCGTAGGAGGCGTGAAAACCTTGTTGGTCGGTGTAGCTCTGTCTACTTCCTTGGCTATGCTCTTCCCGATTTCTACACCGCCGAACGCACTGACTCATTCAACTGGACTGACCACTACACGCGATATGACACAGGTGGGACTGATTATCGGTTTTGTCGGTTTTGTTCTGGGTTATGCGCTGCTCATCTTTGTGGGTATTTAAAAGGACTTTTATAAAGGTTTATGATATAATGACAAAATAAAATAGTCGTATCAAACTCTATTTTGAGTGATGATGCGACTATTTTATTTTACAGTTAAGAGTGTTCCAATTTTCGAATGTAAAATACGATTCTTTTTAATGGAGTTTTGAAACGCTCCTTTTGAGGGATTTTTCTTGAAAGATACTTATAGAACGATTTTCTTTCCGTTTACGATATATATTCCTTTTGGCAGTCCTCGAAGGGCTTCTTTCGGGCTGACATTATGACGTAACAAGATACCGCTTACAGTATAAACATCTACAGGTTGATTTTCCGGAAGTATGTCATCAATATGAGTGGTTTCATCTCCTTCCAGTTGGAAGCCCTTGCAGTTCTGTGCGGTTTCGACCGGTAGAGCCAGATAAGCCTTATGCGCCTGATTCTCGAAAGCACCGCCCTGTTCGGCACCCCAGTAGAATCCTACATGGTCGTTACTTCCGGTTGTCAGTTTATAGAACAGACAGTTGCTGCCTTCCGTTGGGGCATTAGTGAGAGAGCCTTTCAACAGGTTATCGGCAGGAGTACTTTCAGAAGAACCGCTGACAATATAAGGATATTCTCCGGATTCACCCTGAACGATCATTCCGGTAAAGGCAGGAATGGTGGTACCTTGCGGATAATTCCAGTCAACAGAGATGCTGTTTTGGGTATCGGAAACCTGAGTAATAATGCCGGCTTTTGTCTTTTCTGGAATAATAACAGCATGGTCCGTATAATAGGTAGTGTATCCGGCATTGCTGATATTCAGTGTATAAAGGTCGGCAACTTGACTGACTTTACAGATACCATTGGCCTGATTCATATAAATTCCCTTTTGTCCGTAGAAACGAATGGTTTTTCCGATGATGTCGTGCTCCTGTGCATTTACAGCTGTTTGTATGCATCCTTCGGGCAATTCCACAGGAATGATGTTATCTTTTTCACCTACGGCCCAGTTGCTGCGAGCCGGTTCACTACTGTTGATGCTGCCGTCCTCATTGTAAGAACCGAGTACTTCGCCGATGAACCATCCCGAAGTATAGGGGGCAAGCAGAGCGACATCATGGTCAGTATAAGGATTCTCAAAGGTTCCGTCACCGTGCAGACCGGCCAGTTGTGGATATTCAATATTGAAGAACAGGTCGTTGCTCAGATTTTCACGGTCGGTACCCTTGTTGGTCTTGTTTTCGATGATACTGCCGACAACCTCCTCCAACATAGGGTAAAGCATTTCGTGCACCTTGTCTTTGGCTAATTCTTGAGCCCAGCCGGCAATGAGGGATTTCATGGCTTTGTCCACACCGGCCTTGATTTCTTCCATCAGATGATCTGTCTTTTTCAGATGTTCGTTGCTTTCCGAGAAAGTGAGATAAGTCTTGATGCCGACTTCTTCAAAGCAGTCAATCACGATGGCACTGAGTGCTTCCGGACTTTCCGGGCGCACGAGAATGCCTGGCAGTGGAAGACTGGCTTCAATCTCATCGAATTTCTGTTCAATATATGGCCAGTAGTCATGAATCAATCCGTCTACCATTGGAGCAATGCCGCTGGCAAGCTTTTCGCGGGCATAGGCGTCGAAATGGATATCGTGCTCTTCTGTTCCCGGAAGGCGGCGGAGCAGATGGCTGCTGATTTCCATCAGTGTGTTGTCTTCGTTCAGTTTTACTTGGCGGAAAGGACATGGATAAGTTACGGTAGAGCCGGTAGCCACGTCGAAAATGGAATCGGTTTTATTGGCATTGTAGTCCTTGGCTATATCCGAGATGTGGAAATGACCGGTGAAAACCGTATGGATGCCGGCATTCATGAACGAATCTCTTATGGCCGCGGCATTCTCCACAACATAAGGGGCGGCGATACTGGCCTGTTGGTTGAAGTGCTCCACCAGATTGTGGTGCATCATGGCCAGTACACGCTTTCCCTTTTGGCGGGCGGCATAAGCCTGCTGGCAGATCCAGGAGAGAGTTTCGGGTTTGATACGCCCATCGGTGACGCACACATCTTCTGCCGCTCCCTGATTAATAAAGGTATTTTCTTCATATTTACAGGCATCTATACCGATGATAACCAGATTGTCGTAAGCCTCGAAGGCATAGCTTAGCGAGTGCTTGTCACGTGCATAGGCCTTCCCATAGCCGAAATCCTGATATAGCTCGGCAAATTTTTCCATTGAAACCGTTTCGGCATACTCGGTTTGGCTTCCGTTGTAGATAAGTGCGTGAGGATTGTTTACATCATGGTTGCCGGGAATGACCAGTACCTGAATACCCTGTGCGGCAATGCGTTTCAGCTGTTCTATAACCAACTGATGGCTTTTGAGTTCTCCGTCTTTAGTCAGATCGCCCGGAATCAGCACCAGTTCCGGCTTTTTGTTTAAGACAGAATCTACGATGGTCTTCAATATCCGTTCGCTTTCTACGAGCAGTTTGCGGTCGGTGGCCAGATATTCTTCAAAGGCACTTCCTTCCTGTACCAGCAATTCCGGACTCATCACGTGAATATCACTCATGACAAAGATATTTTTGTCACCTTTTACGTACTCCTTGTTCTTGACCATGAAGTGCAACGGGTCGGTGAGTTCCTTTTCTTCGCTGCTGATAGTCTTTACGGTATATTTTCCCGGTTCCAGAGTGTTTGCCAGATCAAAGTTTCCGGAATTATTGAACAGATCTCCCTCTATCGTTTTAATCTGATTGAGCGGAAGCATGGCTTCGTCTTTGTAAAGCTCAATTCGTGCTCCTGCCGGCAGATTCGTATATTGGATACTTACCGCATCACCTTGCGTAAACTGTGTTTGAGAAACAGAAATACCGGCTGGGAGCATATTGCTTTTTATAATCAGGCTGATGTGGTCTGCATAACCGTCCACATCACTTCCCCAATCTGTTTCTGTTGCAATCAGAGTGACCTGAATTTTTCGGGTACCGGCGGGAACCGTTACAGACTGGGCCTTTTCCAGAAGTTGGGTTGTATTGTTGCGTTCATCAGCTTCTACCGGTCCGAGTGTGATTTCCTGTAAGGGAGAATTATTCTGGTCCTGAAAAGAATAGATGATTTGAATATGGTCATTCTGCTTTTCATAGCCTCCGATTTTGGCTGACATATAGGCTGTGGTCAGACTGTTGTCAATCAGTTCCCAGGCGCTTTCAGGAATGCTGATGTCCTGATAGGATGCCGAGGGGGAACTGTCGAATAAACCGTTTCCTTTTCCACAGAAAAGCCAAGAGTCAGCGCTTTCGCCACTTGGGATATGCTCATTGCTGAAATCAGCATTCTTGTATTGTTTGGCGGTCATGCTGTATTTGTAGCCATCCTTGATTTTCCAGTTCAGAAGTTCATTGGAAGAATCAAACTGATCGGCACTTCCGTTAACAATAAGTTCCTGATTAAAGAATGAGGAATTGCTTTGTGCCGAGGCTGAAGCGGTCAGCAACAGCAGGGCAGAGCTGAATAAAAGATGTTTGAATGATTTCATATCCGTAAAAAGATGTTATTGTTATTCGCTGCAAAATTAGAATACCGTTATTACAGAAATAAGGCACATAAATGAATATTATGTTTGTTTCCTATTACTGATTTGTCACAGGATTGCCGTTTGTTTAAGAAAAATTCAAGGCAGAATCGGCCCTTTGTATGAACAGCAGAACATAAGAAAAGAAAAAAGGGATACAAGTAGAGAAAAATTGTATATTTGCAATGTAATGATGATTGATAATAATTTAATATGTATAAATTAAATGTTCGGAATATTCAATGATTGCTTTCCTCCGGTGATGGATGGCGTTTCTGTAGCTACACGTAATTATGCTTACTGGCTGCATCAGAAAGGGGAGCAGGTTTGTGTGGTGACCCCTTCGGCAGATGAGTATGAAGATCGTGAACCGTTTCCCGTATTGCGCTATTGTTCCATCCCTTTGATTTTTCGGAATCCTTACCGGATGGGACTTCCACAGTTTGACCGCCATATCCGCAAATCTCTGAATGAGATGCCTTTTTCACTGGTACATGCCCATTGCCCCTTTTCTTCCGGAAAGCTAGCTTTGCAACAGGCCCGTATGCGCCATATCCCTATGGTGGCCACTTTCCATTCCAAATATCGTGCCGACTTTGAGCGCTGTATGCCTATTAAGGCAGTGGTGGATTATCTGATTCAGGATGTGGTGGACTTTTATAACCAGGCCGATGAAGTGTGGATCCCTCAGGCTTCGGTAGAGGAAACGCTCCGTGAGTATGGTTATCGTGGCAAGATAGAAGTGGTGGACAACGGAAATGATTTTGCCGGTACTTATTCGGACGAAGAACGCGAACAGGTGCGTCGGCAACTTGGTTTGAAGGCGGACGAACCCCTGTTGCTTTTTGTGGGGCAGCATATCTATGAAAAGAATCTGGATTTTCTGCTTCGTTCGGTGGCTTTACTGAAAGACATACCTTTCCGCATGTTCTTTATCGGTACCGGATATGCGGCTTCGGCCTTGCAGGATCTGGCCCGGCATTTGGGGCTTGAAAATCATGTAAGTTTTCTGGGACGCATTATCGAACGCGAACAGTTGCGCCGTTATTATCTGGCGGCTGATCTGTTTCTGTTTCCGTCGCGTTATGACAATGCTCCGTTGGTAGTACGTGAGGCCGCAGCCTTGCATACTCCTTCGCTGATGCTTGAGGGATCGACAGCCTCGGCTGTGATCCGAAACGGGGAGAATGGTTTCCTGACTTCGGAGAATACGGAGGAATATGCCGGACGGATCCGGTCTGTTTTGCAGGATCCCGATTTGTTGAGAAGGGTAGCGCGGGGAGCGTCAGATTCATTGGCCCGTTCGTGGGAAGATATTGCCGGCGAGGTGGCCGACCGTTACCGTAACCTGATCAATCGCTATTCAAAATAAGGTAGACGTATGAAGAATGAAGTTTTATTCAATCCGTTTTATATTGCCATTCCGATTGTTTTGGGCTTGTCGGTGATTGGTTATCTGTTTTGGAAGGAATTTGATCCTTCGCTGTTTGAAACTTTGCGCCCCACAGCCCGTATGTGGACGGGGATTCTGCTGGCTGTATTCTTTATGCTTTGCCAGAATTTTGCCTTGACGCAACGCTTCAAGGTGTTGGTGGGACGGAAACTATCCTGGAAGCAGGCCTTCCGGGTGAATATGCTCTGTGAGTTTACTTCGGCCGCTACGCCTTCTGCTGTGGGAGGCAGTAGTCTGATTGCCGTTTATCTGCATCAGGAAGGGCTGTCGGGTGGAGAGGGGACCTCAATCATGATTGCCAATCTGTTTTTGGACGAACTGTTTTTGTCTTTGGCCAGCATTCTGGTACTTCTTCTGATTCCTACCGGCATTCTGTTCCCGGTTTCGGTACCGTTGGACGCCGGATTTCAGTTTGTCTTTATTGCGGTGGTAACCGTAGTGAGTTTATGGACGCTTATACTTTATATCGCATTGTTTCATAAAGCAGTATGGATCAGTAATATACTCAACGCATTGTTTTCTTTACCCCTGTTGAGAAGATGGAAGCCGGCGGTAGAGAAATTAGGACAGGATCTGATTACCAGTTCGGAGGAAATCAGCAAGCGGTCGCGTGCATTCTGGTTCAAGTGCTTCCTGATTACGGCCTGGGCCTGGTGTTCCCGCTATTGGGTGGTGAATGCTTTGCTTTATGGCTTTACAACCGGTGGAGACCATATTCTGGCTTTTGTCCGTCAGCTGGTCATTTGGATGGTGCTGGTGGTAACACCCACTCCGGGAGGAAGCGGTTTCGGAGAATATATGTTCCAGTCCTATTACAGTGACTTTTTCCAAATAGCCGGAACAGCTTTGGTGGTGGCCTGTCTGTGGCGCATCATTACTTACTTT
>CAJMQV010000118.1 GCA_905215575.1 uncultured bacterium
ACAGGAGATGCGGATTACGGCAAGTGCGGAAACCCGCATTTATGAAGTAGCGGCCGTATGGGAGGAGCAGTCCCAGGCTTTTTTGAAGATGGATTTGCTTACCGGTCTGGGACCGGACTTTTGGGGAGGAGTTCCTTTTCTGAAACTCCGGAAAGGGACGGACCCGGAGCAGGTACAGCGTGCTATCCGCCAGAATGAGGGGATTGCTACGATGAAACCCGGTGACACGCAATATTACGTGGACCCCTTGTCGGAACTCTATTTCGTACAACCGGAAGGTAGTAATCAGCAACCTTTGCCGTTCTTGCAGCAGAGTCCGGTGCAGCTGCTTTACGTAGGACTGTTGGCTGCCTTGCTGGTGTTGTTCGTGGCATGCTGCAATTATGTGAACATGAATCTGAGCCGTTTGTGGCAGCAGTTGAAAATGGTTCACGTGGAGAAACTGATGGGAGGAACCATTCAGGAAATTCGCATGCAACTGTTTGGTGATGTTTTCCTTACCGTGTTGCTTTCTTTCCTGCTTTCCTTGTTGCTGATTCACGATGTGTTGCCGCTGTTCAATTCCATTTTGGGATCACGCCTGCAGATGTCCTTCTTCTTCAGCGGACAAATCCTGCCTTTGCTGTTTCTGGTGTTTCTCATCCTGTCTTTGGTGCCGTCGTGGTATGCCAGCCGTCGCCTGATCCGACTGAGTTACTCCGATTATCGGGCAGCTTTTGGCAGCAGACAGAAACGCCGTTTCCTGTCTGTGCTCGTCCTGCTTCAGTTTGCGGTTACCGGCGGACTGGTATTGGCTACGGGCGTAGCGGCCCGGCAACAGAAACAGATTATGGAGCGTGCCTCTTGTTATGAGGGACGGATAGAGTTTGGCGACTGGGAAACTCCGCCCGTAGCTCCATTTCGTGAGGAACTGCTCCGCAAGGTGCCCGGTGTGATTACCGCTACAGTGTCAGGAGGGCGGGTTCTGAATGCGTTGATGAGCATGCTGGAACTTCCGAAGCCGGATGGTACGACTCAGTCCGCTTTCCTGCTGAAGTTCTACAGCGATACCACATTGCTTGACATTCTGAATCTGCGTCTGCTCACGGGGACAACCTTGCAGCAGATAGAGCAGAATTATGCGCATCCGGCTTTGGTCAACGAAAGTTATGTGCGTACCCTGGTGCCGCCCGGAATTTCTCCGATAGGACATGCTTTGCGGGAGTTTGATGCGAAAGCCGATTCCTTATATGTATTGGCAGGGGTGGTGCCGGACTTTCCGGTCAACTCTCTGGAACATGAAATTTCGCCGGCTGTGATTTATTTGCAGCAGCCGGATCAGGAATTGGCTCAGGCCACCTGTATGCAGATTCGTCTGGCTCCGGAGCGTCGTGAAGAAACCCTGAGGCAGATTGCCACGGTGTGGGAGGAAATGTATCACACTCCCTTCCAGTATACTGATATGCACCGGGATTTTCTGCAACGGAACATGCGTTTCATTTCCTTCTTCCGCATTCTGACGGTTTATGCGAGCATAGCCTTGTTGCTCACCGCATTCGGCATTTTCGGCATCTCGTGGTATGCCATGCGGCAGCGCGTGCGTGAGATGGCCATCCGGAAAGTCTACGGAGCCGGACAGCGGCAAATACTCTGGTTGCTGCTCAAGCCGTTCTTAGTGTATGCGTTGGGCGCTTATCTGGTCGGCATTCCTTTGGCTGCTTGGGCTGTGACACGATGGCTGCAACAGTTTGCCTATCGGGTATCCTTGTCGGCATTCGATTTGCTCCTTCCGTTGGGAGTACTGTTGGGCCTGTCTTTCCTGATTGTAGGCGTGCAGGCATGGGGGCTTCTGAGAAATGATGTGGTGCATTCTCTGAAAACAGAATAAATGAATCTTGAGAGATACAGATTATATACAATAACCTTATAAATACGAATAAAATGATTAAGACAGAAAACTTACAGAAGGTGTTCCGCACAGAAGAGGTGGAAACCTGGGCTTTGAACAAGGTGAATATTGAAGTTAAGAAGGGAGAGTTTGTGGCCATTATGGGACCGTCTGGTTGCGGTAAATCTACCTTGCTGAATATATTGGGACTGCTGGACAATCCTACCGATGGAACTTACTATCTGGATGGGGTAGAGGTGTCGAAGTACACCGAGGCGCAGCGCACCCGTTTGCGTAAGGGCGTTATCGGCTTTGTGTTCCAAAGCTTCAATCTGATTGACGAACTGAATGTGTATGAGAATATCGAATTGCCGTTGCTCTATATGGGTGTGCCGGCAGCCGAGCGCAAGCAGAAGGTGCAGGAGGTGATGGAGCGTATGGCCATTGCTCACCGTGCCAAGCATTTTCCGGGACAGCTTTCCGGCGGTCAGCAGCAGCGTGTGGCCATTGCCCGTGCCGTGGTAGCCGGACCGCAGCTGATTCTGGCCGATGAGCCTACCGGTAATCTGGATTCCAAAAACGGTAAGGAGGTGATGCAGCTGCTCAGCGAATTGCATCGTGACGGTACAACCATTGTTATGGTGACGCACTCACAGCACGATGCCGGTTATGCCGAGCGCATCATCAACCTGTTCGATGGTGAGGTCGTTACCGAGTTGGAGCTTTAGACTTCAGTTTCATTCCATACAACAATAAAGGGTTAATAAAAGAAAGAGTCGTATCATTCACTCAAATACTGAGCAAAGATACGACTCTTTTTATATATGTCCGAGTGAATATGTTTATCGGGAAATCAGCACTTTCTTTCCGCTTTTGGTTACATAAACTCCTTCGGTTGGGTTCAGCACACGGCGGCCTTGCAGATCGTAAAGCTCCTCCGAAGCGTTATCGGTCATGATGTCGGACTCAATACCGGTGGTGCCATCACCATCTTCCTGGAAGGAAATGATGAATCTGCCGGCTCCTTCGGCAGATGCCGGAATATTCATTCCCGGCAGATAAGCCTTGTTGGCTCCCAGGGTCAGGTCGTTGTCCGCTACCTTATAGAAGCCGGTCACTCCGTCCTTATTACCTAAAATATAGTCTTTGGCAGTAATGGCTGCCGGCAGGAAAGTACCTTCCAGCATATTGTTGCCGCTTACTGTAGCGCCTTCGTCGGTGGCAGAAATGCCCAGTGTATAAGTGTTGGCCTTACCGGAAAGAATAACAGCCGTGTTGGCTGGAATCCATTCGCCCGGAAGTTCTTTCAGAATCAGTTTATGATCTGTACCGTTGCTGCTCACGGTTCCGGTATAGGCTTTCAGACTGCCGTCCTGTGGCAGTTTTACGGCAAACGGATAGTGGGCTGTAGCATATCCGGCTTCGGTAATGGTAATATCTAAAGCCGGTGCTTCAACCAGATACCACTGAGTTCCGTTCACACGGTCGCCACAAGCCGCTACAGTCTGTCCGTTCAGATGTACGTATGTATTGCCACTGGCTTCGGTATTCGTATTTTGCAGGTAGAAGCGGGCACTTCCACCGTCAATCAGGGCAAATGTTCCCTGCTTGATCTTGCTGCCGTTCAGGCTTCGGCCTTCCAGACCAAATGCGTTGTTCTGATTGTTGCTCTTGGCTGCTCCTAAATACTCTCCCTGCACGGAAATACGGTAAGCTCCGTTTGTTGTCGGTTCCAGAAGGAAGATGCCATTTGCATTGGCTGCTGCGGTGCTTGTTGCCTGGAAGAAACCGTCCTGTTGTACGGCTACGGCACTTTGTGCATCAACTCCTAACAGATAGTAGGCCTTATGTAGGTTCAGCGCAGTTTTATTTTCAAAGGCATCACACACTGCCTGATAATTGGCCGTTGTAGGGTTGCTTTTCAGCGCTTCAATAGCCTGTTTCACGGCATTTCGGTCTGCCGGTTCGCCTACAGCACCGTTTGGAATACTTTGAAGTCTGTTTTCAAAATCCGGTGCGGTCAGACTCAGAACGTCTGTTGGGTTCATGGCTTTCAGTGTGGCAACAGATTCCTTTGCCGTTCCGAAAGTTACTTCCTGATTGGCTACGCAGAGGAATGTCTTTCCGTAGTTGATATTTTTGCTTTCGAAGCAGAACATCTGATCGTCTTCCTGTCCGGATGCAGTTGCGACAGACCATACGGCCATGTCATTTTCGGGGCTGCTCATCGTTGCTTTCCCGTCCTCCTGAGTGTAGGTCACAGCCAGAGAGCTTCCGGCAGTCTTGTTATACAGCTTGAATCCGTCGGTCACGTTTCCGCTGATGCACCACAGCTTGCTTTCGTCCAGAAGATGACCTTCGGTGAGGGTTGTGACCTGGATATGCTCCTGGTTTTGCGCGTCATATTGCATCAGTTTCAGCGCACCGCTGCCGTTGCTGCCCATCAGATACCAGTGTGCATCCGTGAAACTGCCGTTGCTGACGGTGGTGGTTTCAAAAGGCAGATTATCTGCATACTGCAATGTGATCTCCTTGCCGGATGCTTCTGCCGTGCTGACTGTTCCTTCACTGCTGATGGTCAGTTCCTGATCTCCGGCCATCGCCTTGGTCACTTTCCGGAAGGGGAATGCCGGCAGTGTGATTGCTGCTCCGTGCTCTGCTTTTAGGGTTTGTGACTGGAAGGTTTTTCCGTTCTCGTCCTGACATACGAGAGTATAGCTTTCCTGACCTTGTGTCGCAAAATATTCCTCCCAGTATTCAGTACCCTTATCGTAACTGTAAACGGTTACAATTGGAATCAGACCATGCTGGACTACTCCATTAATCAGTACGGAAGTCTGCATATATGGGCGCCAGTTCTGGTCTTCGCGGTATATCACATCAATTTTACCCAAAGAGAGATCTCTTCCCAGAAGCGAGTTGTTCCAGGCTGTCGCAGAGTCTACATAGTATAAGGCTTTGACATAGCCATTTTCATCAAATTCGGCTCCCCAAAAGGTAATGGCATGACTTCCCGATATGTTACTTTCGTCGATGGAAAGCATGCGGTTGTTTTTCAGAGCATCGACCACACATTCGTTGAACGTGCGCCGGCTCATCGGGTTGTAAGTGACGGCCAGTGAGTTATTGCCAAATACATCTTTGAAAAATCCGCCTTTTCCCTTTGCGGATGCCTGAACGCCATCATCTATTCCGTTGATAAACCAGTCGAATCCGCGAGTGGGAAGATCACCTTTGTTTTCCACCCAGTTTCTCACAAAGTGTCTGAACACATCCGAAACTCCCTTGCCGTAGTACTTGAATTCGGGAACATCGTGTGTCTTTCTGTATTCCTGAATATATTTTTTGTTGCGGTCCAGCCACCAGTGAATTACATTGGAGCCTGTTGCGGCCCAACAGAAATTCAGCCAGTCCTGGTCTACATCATACCAGCCTCTTCCGGCTTTCCATTCGGCGAAATATTTCACAGGGTTTGTACTTGTCTGTACCCAGTCCTCATCGGGCACGTGAACGCCCTCCACAAAAACACTCTGTCCCTTGAACTCCTCACAGGCTCCTCCGATAGAGCCGTCCAGAGGCGACCAGAAGGCATACAGAGTGCAGGAACTGGTGAACCTGGCGGTACCGCCAATCCGGTATCGGGCGTAGTCATCGGGCGAAAGGCCATATCCTTTGCACTCATATCCTTTGTCGGCAGTTGTGAACTGGTGCGGCGGTACGATGATGGTCTGGTTGGCACGCACGTAGATCGGTTCCATGCTTCCTTCGCCTCCGTTGCCATTGAAGGAAATCCGTAAGGCTGTGGCTTCCGGCTCCCAGATGGCATACAGCGTAGAGTTGGATGAGTAGTAAGTGAACCGGGGAAAAGCATCCTGATACATCGGATCGTCGCTGCCCGCCGTATTGCTCCAGCCTACAAAACGATAGCCCTGACGGGTGAAGGTATTTTTCGGGAGTTGGAATTCCTGTCCCTCTGCAAGTCCTGTCAACGGCTCCATGCTGCCGCTGCCGCCATTGCTGTAGAAGGTTACTTGTCCGGTTGCCCGGTTCTTGTCGGCGTGGATGGCCGACGATTGCTGCGTTCCCTGAACGGGATAAGCCTCCAGACCGGATACGGCCAGCAGGGAAAGCAGAAATAGGTTCTTTTTCATAAATCAGTGATTGATAGTATTTTCTCTTTTTAAAAAGCCAACAAAAGTAGTGCTTTCTTTTTATTCTTACAAATGGGTTCAAGGTTTGAGGCCGGTAACAGCCCTGGATTTAACAAAAAGAGATTTTATTTGTTTTTGCTTTAGGAACTGTTCTGACCGGAATAAAGATGAATGTCTGTACCCAATGAAAAAACGGTCCCGATGACTTCCGGAAGTCATCGGGACCGTTTGTAAATATCATCGGGATCGTTTTTTACAACGCTCCGTATAG
>CAJMQV010000119.1 GCA_905215575.1 uncultured bacterium
CGGAAAGGTGATTCGAATGAATCTGGAGCGCTGCCATTGGGAAACTGCGGTTTATGTGGATGGTGAACTGATTGCCTGGGATGAGCGTTTGAGTACTCCGAACCGTTTTGATTTGAGCAAACAGCTTACACCGGGAACTCACACGATCACTCTTTGCATTGACAACCGCCTGAAATACCCGATGGATCATTGGGATCATGGAACTACAGAGTATACCCAGACAAACTGGAACGGAGTTGTCGGTCAAATGATGCTAGAGGCTGTGGAGCCTACTTATATCGGCGCTATGGATGTTTATCCGGATATCAAGGCTAAGGAAGCTGTATTGAAAACCACGCTCCTGAATGTTACCGGTAAGGCTGCCGAAGGTGAGTTGCGTTTGACTGTCCGTGAAAAACAAAGCCGGAAAACCGTATATGAAACCGTAGAAAAAGTTGCCTTGTCACAGCCGGAACAGCAGCAGGAATTTAAGCTTTCTCTGGGCAAGAACATGAAGCTTTGGGATGAGTTCAATCCGTTCTTGTATGAAGTGACTGCACAACTTACCGTAGGAGAGGCTGAGCATGAAATCAGCGAAACATTTGGTATGCGCCAGATTGAGCAGGGGGCGCATCATGTTCGTTTGAACGGCAGAAATATCCATCTCCGTGGAGCTTTGGATTGCGCTGTATTCCCGCTTACCGGTTATCCGGCAACAGATGTGGCTTCTTGGAAACGAATTTTCCAAACCGTAAAGAGTTATGGATTGAATCACGTACGCTTCCACTCTTGGTGTCCGCCAGAGGCTGCCTTTACCGCTGCCGATGAGGTGGGTCTGTATTTGCAGGCCGAGCTGCCTATGTGGATTAAGGATGTAGGTAAGAGCCCGGAGCGCCGCACATTCTTTGAGAATGAGATGAAAGCCATTTTGCGTGAATACGGTAATCATCCTTCTTTCCTGCTGTATTGTAATGGTAATGAAAATGAAGGAGATTTTTCAGTACTTGAAGATCTGATCCGTAAGGGACAGAGCATGGATAACCGTCATCTCTATTCTGCTTCAACAGCAAGAACACACGTGGCTTCAGATCAGTTCTATGTATCTCACGTAACAGAGAAAGGTGGTATTACGGTTTATGAAGGCATTCCGTCTACTATGTGGGATAAGCGCAAGGAGCATGACATTGATGTTCCGGCCATAGCACACGAGTCCGGTCAGCGTTGTATGTATCCGAATTTCAATGAGATGAAAAAATATACCGGTGTGCTTCAGCCACGTAATTTTGAGGTATATCGTGAACGTCTGGCCCGTAACGGCATGTTGCATCAGGCTGATGATTTCTTCCGTGCTTCAGGAGCGCATACCGTGCTTCAGTATAAGGAAGTAAATGAGTCTTTGCTGCGTACTCCTAATTCGGCAGGTTTCCAACTGTTGGGACTTTCTGACTTCCCAGGACAGGGCTGTGCGTTTGTTGGAGTGCTCGACGCATTCTGGGAAAGCAAGGGATTGGTTAGTCCGGAGAAATTCCGCGAATCATGCGGACCGGTGGTTCTGTTGGCCCGTTTCCCGAAACGAGCATACACCAATGCTGAAAAACTTGAAGTTCAGTTTGACCTTTATCAATATGGTGCGCAGGATGTGAATGCGTCTAAGTTGAAATGGGATTTGCAGGCAGAGAGCGGCACCTCTTATCAGAAAGGTAGTTTCCGCACACCGAAAGTAGAAATCTCGTCTGTCGATTCTTTAGGAAAGATCAGTATTGATTTGAATAAGGTGGATCAGCCGACTCGTTTTACATTGAAAGCACAGTTGGCAGACAGCATACGCAATGAGTGGGATTTCTGGGTATATCCTCAGAATCAGAAAGCTGTAGAGGGAGATTACCTTTATGCTACAGAATATAATGAGCAGGTGCGCGAAGCGTTGAAGAACGGTAAGCGTGTTCTTTTGGTAACGGATAAGGTTGCAGGACGCAAGACACACTTTGCAAGTCATTTCTGGAATCCGATTATGTTTAACTGGGATCCGATGATTGTTGGTACTCTTATTCAGGACCGTCATCCGCTCTTCCGTAACTTCCCGACTAAGGCTTGGGCTGACTGGCAGTGGTGGGATATCTTGAATTACACCAAAGCGGTAGATCTCACGGAACTCAGAAATCTTACACCGTTAGTACAGAGCATAGATTCTTATGAGTATAATCAAAAATTGGGTATTGTTTTTGAGGCCAAAGTGGGTAACGGACGCTTGTTGACCATTTGCATGGATGCGGTTAACCGTATCGATGAGCGTCCGGCCACTAAGGCTTTACTGAACGCCGCCCGTGCTTATGTAGCCGATGATGCGTTGTTCGCTCCTGCCGTATCTTTGCAGTCTTATGAGGTTGATGCTGTCTTCGGAAAAGAACAGCAGCAGGAAAAGAACCAAAAAGAAAGTGCTGCTGTAAAGCAGTTGCTGAATCAATAATTGGCATAAAATTGATTAAAATCAGTATTCTTTGAAAAAAGTATACTTGATATATACGGAAAAAAGCTTTCGTCTCTATCTTTGCTTAACCTAATGTTTAATTGATCTATTTTATGAAAAAGAACCGATTGCTTTTTGGGGGAGGTATTAGCCTTCTGGTGAGTTGTCGAGGGGTGACTGTATGTGGGGTCACCCCTACGGCTCACGATCTTGCATTTGCAGAAGTTGCGACGACCTGGGATGAAGGAATTCCTTTGGGTAATGCTACTGTTGGAGCTTTAGTTTGGCAAAAAGGAAATTCTTTGCGCTTTTCATTAGATCGTACAGATTTATGAGGCTTGCGTCCAAATGCTGTCGGGGGATTATTATCGTTATTCTTGGGTTAAGGAACAGATTCGAAAGAATGACTATTTGCCCGTACAGAAGAAATTTGACTGGCCTTATGACCGTGATCCGGCCCCGTCAAAGATTCCGGGAGCGGCATTGGAGTTTTCTTTAAAACAATTGGGTACGCCTGATTCTGTGCATCTTTATCTGAATAATGCTCTTTGCGAGGTTCAGTGGAAAAACGGAACCCGCATGCAGACCTTTGTTCATGCCACAGAGCCGGTCGGCTGGTTTGTTTTCTATAATCTGACGGATTCCCTGTTGCCGAATATTGTACCTCCGGTTTATGACCGTTCTTCTACAGATCAGGCAAACGATCATTCCGGACCGGATTTGGAGCGTTTGGGCTATCGTCAGGGAACAATCACGAAAGACAAAAACCGCATTGTTTACCACCAGCCGGGATGGGGAAACTTCTATTACGAGGTCGCGGTAGAGTGGGAGCGCAAGGGAGATGCTTTGTACGGAGTATGGAGCGTAACCTCTTCTTTAGCCGAAGATAAGGCACCAAATGAAGTTGCGGAGGCTCTGCATCGTGGTATGTCGAAAGATTATAAGGCTCATCTGGATTTCTGGAAAGATTATTGGGCTGCTTCTTCCGTTACTCTCCCGGATCAGGTTTTGCAAAAGCAATATGAGAATGAGATGTACAAGTTCGGATCTGCGGCACGTGAGGATTCTTATCCGATTTCTCTGCAAGCAGTCTGGACTGCCGATAATGGAAAGTTGCCACCTTGGAAAGGAGACTATCACCACGATCTGAATACCGAGTTGAGTTACTGGCCGGCTTATACAGGTAATCACCTGAAGGAAGGTATGGGTTATCTGAACACCATCTGGAATCAGCGGGATACCTACCGGAAGTGGACCCGTCAGTATTTTGAGACCGAAGGCTTGAATGTGCCTGGAGTAGCAACTCTTACCGGTGAACCGATGGGTGGTTGGATTCAGTATGCTATGTCGCAGACTGCCGGTGCTTGGATAGGACAGCATTTCTATCTGCACTGGAAATATTCTGCGGATAAGGAGTTTCTGAAAGAGAAAGGCTATCCGTATGTGCGTGATGTAGCTACTTTCTTGGAACAGATATCCGAAGTGGATAAGTCTACGGGAGTACGTCGTCTGGAGTTCAGCAGCAGTCCGGAGATTTTTGATAATTCTATTCAGGCCTGGTTCAAGACAATGACCAATTATGATTTGTCCTTGATGACCTTTATTTTCCGTGCTGCTTCTGAAATGGCTGATGCATTGCAGCTGCCAGAGGAGGCAGAACATTGGCGGAAAATTGCGGGTCAATTGCCTGATTACGATTTGGCTGATGATGGTAGCCTTACTTTTGCCAAGGGCTTCCCTTATGAAGGATCCCACCGTCACTTCTCGCACGCCATGGCTATTCATCCTTTGGGATTGATTGACTGGAGTGACGGACCGGAAGCGCAGCGCATTATTCGCGCCACAGTGAAACGGTTGGATCAGTTTGGTCCGGATTATTGGACAGGATATTCCTATGCGTGGCTGGGCAATATTAAAGCCCGTATGTTCGATGGAGAAGGGGCGGCAAAAGCCTTGCGTACCTTTGCCGAATGCTTCTGTTTGAAGAACACTTTCCATGCCAATGGTGATCAGAGCGGTACCGGAAAATCATTGTTCACTTATCGTCCGTTTACTCTTGAAGGAAACTTTGCCTTTGCCGCCGGAGTTCAGGAAATGTTGTTGCAGAGCCATACGGATGTAATTCAGATTTTCCCGGCAATACCGGCAGACTGGAAAGATGTATCTTTCGAGAAACTGCGTGCTATGGGTGGTGTGTTGGTTTCGGCTTCCATGAAGAACGGAAAAGTGGACGAAGTACGGATCTGTTCTGAAGTAGGGGGTGATCTGACGCTTGGAATCCCTGCTGGTTCTGGTCAGCGTAAAACTATTCAGGTTCATGCTCCAAAAGGAAAATGGATATCGGTAGACCTGGGTAACCGATAAAATAAAAATATGTTGCTTTGATAATGTCAATCCAAAAAGAGCCATATCAAACTTGGTTTTCAAGTGCTGATATGGCTCTTTTTAGGTTTGTTTGTTGCAATGTGGCAAATATGTTTCCTTTATTTATATGGTTAAGAGCCTTATCATAATTCTTTTGGGGATTATGATAAAGCTCTTTTTATATTTGGAAATTACAATATATAGCCTTTAATAGAGTCTGATTCACTTTGGATTTGGCTTCTCCTTTTACGTTTTTTACTTGTCTTCCCAGGTCAGGATATATTCTTTGCCGGCTTGTGTTTCCAGAATAAGGCAATTTTTGTTACATTCTTTTTTGCCTTTGAATCTTTTTCCGTTTGTCTTGATTCGGGCATTCTCAATACCTGGGTAGGCGAGAACTGCGGGTTGTCCCGAACCCGAGCGGATATGCAGTCGGTATAACTGATGGTTCTTCCATTCCAGATCAACTTCGAAGTTGCCGATGGCCTTCAAACCTTTTATGGAACCTTCGGCCCAGGCTCGTGGCAGGGCGGGAAGCAATACCATGGAATCCGGTCGGCTTTGAAGCAGCATTTCAGCCATGCCGGCAGTGGCTCCGAAGTTTCCTTCGATCTGGAATACGGAAGTGGCATGAGCGTCGAGCATATTGTCATAAAGGCCGCCGTACCAGTTGTAGGAAAGTGCGTCGGTGTGTGTCGTGAACTTTCTCAGAAAAGTGTAGGCCTTCTGGGCGTTACGGCCTCGTGACCACAGAGCAATGCGCCAGGCCAGTGCCCATCCCGTACCGGTTTCTCCTCTGTCCTGTAAAGATTGCACGGCAGCTTTGAAGATAGTGTCATTCTTTCCCGGATCAATCTCAAAGCCTGGATAGAGAGCTACCAGATGCGAGGTGTGACGGTGTCCTTGCCATACATTGGCTTCATCGTCGGCAAAGTGGTTCTGATTGGCCGGTTGGTTGGGTGTATTCTCCTGATACTTCCACTCGCGTAGTTCGCCTTTGGAGTTTATGCGCAGACCGCGGTCTATACGTGCCAATTTCTCTTTTAAGGTCTGCCGGAAGGCATCGTTTGCCGTTTCTCCGGCAGCATCCAATGCATTGAGCGTGTTGAGGAAAAGTTGGGTTACCAGTTGCTGGCCGTGTGCCGTGGCATTTTGTATGCGTCCCTGTTCGGGAGAATATTCGTTGGGACATTCCAAAGTGCCGTCCGCTGCTTCGACCAGTCGCTCAAACCAGAACTCACAGGTGGACTTCATGACGGGTAAAGCTGTCTGGCGCAGGAAGGTCGTGTCGCAGGTATACAGGAAGTGCTGCCAGAGGTGTTCGCAGAACCAGGCGTTGGCCACCGAGTATTTTCCGGCTTTATACAGGCTGGCACCTCCGAAGATGTTGCCAGCTGTATGTACCACCCACCCTGAGC
>CAJMQV010000120.1 GCA_905215575.1 uncultured bacterium
AATTTTCGCTAATCACCAATTTTACAAGTACTTATAATTCATCGAACTCACGTTATTTATAAAGGAGTATTTGCACCTCTATATCGTTTGGCTGTTCCTTTGTTCTTTATGATTTCCGGATATTTTATGGTTTCAGAAAACGGAAAAGTATCTGAGAATCGAATTTGGAAAAGTCTGAAAAAAATTTTCTGGATAAATCTGACAACAACTTGTGTTTATTTATTCTACTCACTCCTATTATCTACTCTACAATATTTTATTAAAGGCTCAGCAAATTATTATGATATCTTCATGCCTAAACATTTCTGGATGAATTTACTGTTGTCTCATCCTTATGTTTTTACCCTTTGGTATCTGGTAGCCTACATGCAGGTTTTGTTTATCATCTGGCTATTTGTACAATTCAAGTGTTTCTCCTGGTTATTAAAAGTTTTCCCTGTATTTTTTATAATCGGCTTGCTTATGGGAAGCTATAATATATGGAGTCCATTTGAAAATTTATGCTATCATAGAAACTTCCTGACAATGGGACTTCCCTTTGTTTTATTGGGCTCCTGGATTAAAGTTAACCAAAAACAATGCTTGTCTTCCTTTAATAAAATGCCCTTTCTCATATTATTGGCAATCAGCCTCACATTATCCTATATAGAATATGCTGTTGTAAGACTTATCTTACACACCAGCGGAGACTACTGCCTGACGACCATTATTCTTTCCACTGTCGTCTTTCTATATTGCATACGCACTCCTAACTTTGGTAAAGACAAGAAAATAATCCATAAATTAACCATAATAGGGCGGGATTTTTCTTTATTTCTTTACTTATACCACATATTGGTACAAGAAATCTTAGGACTGATAGCGTATAAATCAGGAATTTCATTCTCTAATTATGAATATTTTATTGTTTTGTTCTTTACTCTGTCAATTGGAATATCTATTAAATCAATTAGAAGTCTTCATTATAAAAACAGATAGTCTATATAAAAGATAAGCGGAACCGCCATCCGGCAGTTCCGCTTTCTTTTTATTTAAAACGTCTATGAGGCATTTTCAGCCCCGTAGAGCGCTTATTAGTCGTTCAACTTAGCCTTGATGAACTCACGGTTCAAACGGGCGATGTTGGCGATGCTTTCGTTCTTCGGACAAACAGCCTCGCAAGCACGAGTGTTCGTACAGTTACCGAAGCCCAGCTCATCCATCTTGGCGATCATAGCCTTGGCACGACGTGCTGCTTCTGGACGTCCCTGTGGCAACAGAGCCAGCTGGCTAACCTTAGAAGAAACGAACAACATAGCTGAACCGTTCTTACATGCAGCGACACAAGCACCGCAACCGATACAGCTTGCGCAGTCCATAGCCTCGTCAGCATTCTGCTTCGGGATCAGGATTGCGTTAGCATCCTGTGGCTGTCCAGCACGCAAAGTTACATAACCACCGGCCTGCATGATCTTGTCAAATGCTGTACGGTCTACCATACAGTCCTTGATTACCGGGAAACCGGCAGAACGCCATGGCTCAACAGTGATGGTATCACCATCGTTGAACTTACGCATATACAACTGACAGGTAGTAGCACCACGCTCAGTCTTTCCGTGTGGAGTACCGTTGATGTACAGAGAGCACATACCGCAGATACCCTCGCGGCAGTCGTGGTCAAATACGAATGGCTCCTTGCCTTCCTCAACCAACTGCTCGTTCAGGATGTCGAGCATTTCCAGGAATGAAGTATCGCCCGGGATGTCTTTCATCTCGCGCTCGTCGAAGTGACCTTTGTCTTTCGGTCCGTTCTGACGCCAATATCTAAGTTTAAATGAAATATTTTTTTCCATTGTTTTTGTCTTTAATAATCGTTGAACACACCGTTAATTAGCTCTTGTAGTTACGAGTCTGTACCTTGATAGCTTCGTAAACCAGAGGCTCTTTGTACAATACCGGAGCCTTGTCGTCAGAACCCTGATACTCCCAGCAAGCTACATAGAAGTAGTTCTCGTCATCACGCTTAGCCTCGCCTTCCTCGGTCTGGTACTCTTCACGGAAGTGACCACCACAAGACTCGTTACGGTTCAATGCATCGTAAGCGATCAACTCACCCATGGTGATGAAGTCGTTCAAACGGATAGCCTTCTCCAACTCAACGTTTACACCTTCCTTAGAACCCGGAACGAACAGGTTTGTTTCGAATTCCTTGCGGATCTCTTTCAGGCGAACCAAAGCTGTCTTCAAGCCTTCTTCTGTACGACCCATACCTACATACTCCCACATGATGTGACCCAGTTCCTTATGGATAGAATCAACAGAACGCTTACCCTTGATGTTCATCAAGTGATCGATACGGCTCTGTACGTCTTTCTCTGCAGCTGCGAACTCAGGCAGATCGGTAGAGAAGCGAGGAACAGTAATCTGGTCAGCCAGATAGTTCTGGATCGTGTAAGGCAATACGAAGTAACCGTCAGCCAATCCCTGCATCAATGCAGAAGCACCCAAACGGTTTGCACCGTGGTCAGAGAAGTTACACTCACCGATAGCGAACAGACCCTTGATTGAAGTCTGCAACTCATAGTCTACCCAGATACCACCCATTGTATAGTGGATAGCCGGATAAATCATCATTGGGTTGTAGTACTTCACACCGTTGATTTCCTTAGCCAACTCACCTGGATTTACGTCAGTGATCTCTTCGTACATATCGAACAGGTTACCATAACGCTGCAATACAACGTCGATACCCAGACGCTCGATACTTTCTGAGAAGTCGAGGAATACAGCCAAACCGGTGTTGTTTACGCCGAAGCCCTTGTCGCAACGCTCCTTGGCAGCACGTGAAGCCACGTCACGAGGAACCAAGTTACCGAATGCCGGATAACGACGCTCCAAGTAGTAGTCACGATCCTCTTCCGGAATATCGCTACCCTTCTTGGTACCAGCCTGCAATGCCTTGGCATCTTCGATCTTCTTAGGAACCCAGATACGACCGTCGTTACGCAGAGACTCAGACATCAAAGTCAGCTTAGACTGCTTGTCTCCGTGTACCGGAATACAAGTCGGGTGGATCTGAACGTAAGCAGGGTTTGCGAACCAAGCACCCTTACGGTAGCACTGCATAGCGGCAGAACAGTTACATCCCATAGCGTTAGTAGAAAGGAAGTAAGTGTTTCCATAACCACCGGTTGCGATAACTACTGCATGAGCAGCGAAACGCTCCAGCTTACCAGTTACCAGGTTACGGGCGATGATACCGCGAGCACGGCCGTCGATCATAACCAGATCCATCATCTCATAACGGGTATACAGCTTAACTGTACCAGCGTTTACCTGGCAGCTCAATGAAGAGTAAGCACCCAACAGCAACTGCTGACCGGTCTGACCCTTTGCATAGAAAGTACGAGATACCTGAGCACCACCGAATGAACGGTTAGCCAACATACCGCCGTATTCGCGAGCGAAAGGAACACCCTGAGCCACGCACTGGTCGATGATAGCGTTAGAAACCTCAGCCAAACGATAAACGTTAGCTTCACGGGCACGATAGTCACCACCCTTTACAGTATCGTAGAACAAACGATAAACAGAGTCACCGTCGTTCTGATAGTTCTTGGCAGCATTGATACCACCCTGAGCAGCGATAGAGTGAGCACGACGAGGAGAGTCCTGAATACAGAAGTTGAATACACGGAATCCCATCTCACCCAATGAAGCGGCAGCAGAAGCTCCGGCCAGACCGGTACCTACTACGATGATGTCCAAGCGACGCTTGTTAGCCGGGTTCACCAATTTCTGATGAGCTTTATAGTTGGTCCATTTCTCAGCTATTGGACCTTCAGGTATTTTTGAATCGATTATCTTAGTCATAATACTTTTTCAATTTAATGATTCGTGAAATTTAATTAGCAGCAGCCACCGCAAAAAGAGAAATACAAAGCTACTACAAGGAACATCAGCATGATTACTGTTGCATAGATGTTACCGATAACCTTCCAACGGTTGAACCAGATCTTACCATTCCAACCCAAAGTGTGGATAGCACTCCAGAAACCGTGAGTCAAGTGGAACCAGATAGCGAACAACCAGATTACATACAGAACGGTGTAAACCGGGCAGCTGAAAGTCTGCACGATGTATCTGTAGCCGTCTGTTGCATGAATACCGCCCAACATAGGATCACCGATCAACTCAGCGAACATCATGTTGTACCAGAAGTTGTACAAGTGCAGGATCATACCCAAAACTACGATCACACCCAGAGCCAACATGTTCTGTGAAGCCCACTCAACCTTTTCAGGCTTTGCAGTAACATCGTAACGGTTGTTACCACGGGCACGACGGTTCTGAATTGTCAGCCAGAACGCATAAATGATATGAATCACTACCAAGGCAGCCAGACCAATGGTTGCAGCTACTGCATACCAGTTTGCGCCCAGGAATTCACAAATCATGTTGTAGCCTTCTGCAGAGAACAGTGCCACAACGTTCATTGACGCATGGAACGTCAAGAACAGGACCAGGGCAATACCAGTTACTGACATCACAACCTTACGTCCAATAGATGAATCACATAACCACATAAATGATTGAAATTAAATTATTTAAAAATTAAATTAAGAAAATAGTATACTTTGTACACTTACTACAAGATGCAAATTTAATCTAAATCCGTGATTGCACAAAAGAAATATCCAATATATTCCTAAAAATACATTACTTTTGCAAACACTAAAAACATCTCTTTAATAATGGATTTTAAATACGACGTAATTGTTATCGGAGCAGGGCATGCCGGATGCGAAGCCGCTGCCGCTGCCGCCAACATCGGGGCCAAAACCTGTCTGATCACCATGGACATGAACAAGATCGGACAGATGAGTTGCAATCCGGCTGTGGGCGGTATCGCAAAAGGCCAGATCGTACGCGAAGTGGATGCCTTGGGAGGATTCATGGGAATCGTGACCGACCGTAGCTCCATTCAGTTCCGCATGCTGAACCGTTCCAAGGGACCGGCCATGTGGAGCCCGCGTGCCCAATGCGACCGTGGAAAGTTTATCTGGCACTGGAGAGAGATTCTGGAAAATACACCCAATCTGCATATCTGGCAGGACCAGGTAAAAGAACTGATTGTAGAAGATAAAGAGGTTAAAGGAGTACGCACCTACTTCGACCTGACGATTCAAGCCAAATGTGTCGTGCTGACTGCCGGAACATTTCTCAACGGACTGATGCATATCGGCCACACACAGATACCGGGAGGTCGCGTAGCCGAACCGGCTTCTTATCACTTGACCGAATCCATCACACGCCACGGCATCACTGCCGGAAGAATGAAAACCGGAACTCCGGTACGTATCGACGGACGCAGTGTGCACTTCGAGGATATGACCATACAGGAAGGCGAGCATGACTTTCACCGATTCTCTTTTATGGAAGAAGAGCGCCCGCTGAAACAACTGACCTGCTGGACATGCTTCACCAATCCCGAAGTGCATGAGGTACTGCGAAGCGGACTCCCCGACTCTCCTTTATATAATGGACAGATTCAAAGTATCGGACCGAGATATTGCCCGAGCATCGAGACCAAGCTCGTAACCTTCCCCGAACGGGAACAACATCAGCTTTTTCTCGAACCGGAAGGTGAAACCACTCAGGAATATTATCTGAACGGATTTTCTTCCAGCTTGCCTCTGGATGTTCAGATCCGGGCCTTGAAAAAGATTCCGGCTTTCCGCGATCTGGTAGTATACCGACCGGGATATGCCATCGAATATGATTTCTTCGATCCAACTCAATTGGAACACTCTTTGGAGTCAAAGATCGTTTCCGGACTTTTCTTTGCCGGACAGGTGAACGGAACGACGGGATATGAAGAAGCCGCCGGACAAGGTATCGTGGCCGGTATCAACGCCGCCTTGAAATGTGGCGGATCGGATCCGTTTGTCATGCACCGCGACGAATCCTATATCGGCGTACTGATCGATGATTTGGTCACCAAGGGCGTGGACGAACCTTACCGCATGTTCACCTCAAGAGCCGAATACCGCATTCTGCTCCGTCAGGATGATGCCGATATGCGTCTGACCGAACGGGCATATAAACTGGGACTTGTCAAACA
>CAJMQV010000121.1 GCA_905215575.1 uncultured bacterium
TATCAATGCCATTCTGTTTCAGGTGCGCCCCGAAGCCGATGCCCTTTATCAGAGCAGTTTTGAGCCTTGGAGCCGTTATCTGACCGGCCGCCAGGGTACCCCTCCGAATCCGTATTGGGACCCGTTGCAGTGGATGATCGAGCAGTGCCATGCCCGTGGCATGGAGCTTCATGCCTGGATCAATCCTTTCCGTGCCAAGACCAAAGGCACCACTGAACTGGCCAAGAACCATCCGTATTTCCAGCATCCAGAGCGCTTTTTCAATTATGACGGACAGCTGATCTTTGATCCCGGAATTCCAGAGAACCACGATTATATCTGTCAGGTGGTGATGGATATCATGATGCGTTACGATATCGATGGCATTCACATGGACGATTATTTCTATCCGTATCCGGTGCCCGGAGTGCCCATTCCCGACGATGCTACCTATGCCCGTTACGGCAAGGGTATGGATCGTGGCGACTGGCGTCGTGAAAACGTGAATGCTTTTATGAAGAAACTGCACGACTGCATCCGTTCTGTGAAACCTTGGGTGAAGTTCGGTGTGTCACCGTTTGGTATTTATCGTAATCTGAGTAGCGATCCCAAACGAGGCAGCAACACGAAAGGTCTGCAGAACTATGATGATCTTTATGCCGATATTCTCAAATGGGTAGACGAAGGTTGGGTGGACTATAACATCCCTCAGGTATATTGGCAGATTGGTCACCCCACAGCCGATTACATTACACTGACCCGCTGGTGGAGCGAACATGCCGGCAAACGTCCGGTGTATATCGGTCAGGACGTAGACCGCACGGTGAAGTATTCCGATCCTGTAAATACCAACACCCATCAGCAGGTGCGCAAGATGGATTTGCAGCGTTCGTTGCCTGGTATTGAAGGAAGTTGTCAGTGGTATGCCAAGGCTGTGGTCGACAATAAGGGAAACTATGCCAGCATGCTGCGCTACAAATACCACCGCTATCCGGCCCTTCAGCCCGAGATGCCGTGGATAGACAAGAAAAGCCCCAAAAAGCCCCGTCGTGTGAAAGCCGTGTGGACCGAAGACGGATACATGCTTTTCTGGACTGCTCCCCGAGGAAAGAAAGAATTGGATAAGGCTGTGCAGTATGTCGTATATCGTTTTGCGCCGGATGAGCATGTTGATTTGCGTTTTGCAGAAAACATTGTAGCCATCACGCGCAACACCTTTATCAAATTGCCATACGAGGACGGAAGTACGAAATACACCTATGTCGTTACCGCTCTGGACCGTATGCAGAACGAATCAAAAGGAAACAAAGAGAGTGTGAAACTCTAACACAAATACAATAATAAAAAATCATTTCATTATGTTTCTGTACTATTTATTAGGTATTAATCTGTTTGCATTTCTGCTTTATGCCAGCGACAAACGGAAAGCCTATCGTCGCCGTTGGCGCATACCGGAGCGTGTGCTCTGGCTCGTGGCTTTTGTCGGTGGAAGCAGTGGTGCTCTTTTATCAATGCACATGTTCAATCACAAAACACGACATCTGACTTTCCGCTATGGAATGCCTTTGTTGTTGGCATTGCAGTTGCTGATGCTGGTGTATGCCGAGCATTGGATTTAATTTTTAAAAAAAGCATAGCGCATTCCTTTTCGGGGTGCGCTATGCTTTTCCTGTTTTACCTGAATATGAATAGAAAATGAAGAAAAATATACCTTTACATCAGGCTGTGCAGCAAACTCCTTGTGGCGTTTTTGTGAAAGAAGTATTTCCTTCTGCCGGAGGTCCATTGGTGACATACGCACACCGCGATGATTATTACATATTCGGTTTGGTGGAACAGGGCTGTTGCCGTGTTTCGATCGATTTCTGTGAGCGTGAAGTGCAAGCCGGTGAGATGGTTTGTGTCAGACCGGGACAAGTGCATCAGATTGTGCAAGCCGGTAATGTTCATGCTTTTCTTTTGTTTATGGATAGTGCCTTGATCGATGCTGATTCCATACGTACGCTTTCTGAATATGCCCTGTTTCCTTTTTCGCTTCTTGTAGATGCCGCTACATAACAGGAACTCATCCAACTGTTTGCCATGATCCGGCATCGTTTGGATCATTCAGTTCATATGGCAGAGGAGGCGGTTATTATCCGTAATCTTGCGGGGGCGGTTGTCGGAATTGTTGCTGCGGCTTTACGTTTGCAGATGAATAGCAGCTCTCCTTCCAGACGTCATGTAGAGATCATGCTTGCCTTTCAGAAGCTGTTGGCTGATTCAGATATGCCAAACCGGGAGATTTCCTATTATGCCGGCAGTCTGCACCTTTCGCCTGTTTATCTGAATGAAGTGGTTCGTAAGATTACCGGAGTCAGTGTAGGGCGATACTTGCAGAATGAGCTGATGCTGCGTGCCCGGCGTATGCTGATTTATACAACGCTGACTATAAAGGAAATCGGGCAGAAGTTAGGTGTGGAGGATCCATCCTATTTCACCCGTATGTTTGTTCGTTCGGTGGGAATGAGTCCTACAGCATTTCGCCGCAAATACCTCGGATAGTACCATTCAAACCTTGTTTTGTCTCTTTACATTCCTGTCGGTCTGCCGTAACTTTGCCTTAAAAAAAGATGAATAAAGGTAGACTGATTTTCACAACGGATTTATTATTATTATTGCTTGTTTTTGTTTTCTGTTTTTATACGGGTGTCCGTTTGCACATTGCCGGACATGCGTCGGTTTTGTCAATCATACAATCATGGGCCGTAGCTCATGTATGTACAAGTTTGATTTTCCTCTTGCTCGTTTTGTTGCATGTCAAATGCCACTGGGCGTGGTATCGTGCGTTGAAAAATGGATGTAAGGGCAGGAAGAAAATGGTATTGTTTCTGAGTATTGTTTTTGTGTTTTTGTCTTTGAGTGGTATTTCCTTGTTTTTCCTTTCTTCGGAAGATGCTCATGCCGGACTGTTGCACTACAAACTTGGTTTGCTGTTTGGAGTTCTGTCTGTGCTGCATATCTTGAAGAGGAGGAGATTTTTCTTGTCGGGGCGAGGCAAGGCTGTCCGAAAGCAGAATTTATACAAGTAGATAAAAAAGAAACTCTTTTCCATCTGCCTTTATGCAGGGAAAAGAGTTTCTTCGTATGACGGAAGCGGTTGCTTACTTAATGACAATCTTTTCGGTTAAAGAATGATGCTTGTCAGATACCTTGACGAGGTACACACCTTTGCTCAAATGTTTCACCGGAACAGGCATGCTGGCATTTTCCGCTTTGCCGGTGGCTGTGGCTACCGGTGCTCCAGAAAGATTATAGACAGTAGCCTGCACATCTCCTTCGAAAGATTTGGTATTGATGTTGCAGCTATAGTCGCTCAGATATACCAAAGGAGTACCATCTTCGGTGAGATTGCTTTCTATGCCGGTGATGTGTTCCGGTTTCTGGTATACTCTGACGTAATCCACCAGATATGAGAATGGGAGTTTTTCATTGGCAATAGGACCACCGTTGTTACCACCTAAAGCCAAGTTCAGCAACAGATATTGTGAGGTATGGAACGGATTGTCCACCAGATGCCATTCACCTTGATTGATGGTTCTGGACAGATTGCAGATGGTGATCAACTCATCGTCCAGATAAAGTTTAATAGACTCTTCGTTCCAATCCATTCTCCAGGTGTGATAAGAGTCCGTCCAGTTCGGATCCTGTTTTACCCAATAGCCGGTAACCGGAGTGCTTCTTGCCTCCCAGATACCTTGCCAACGGACGCTTGATCCCCACACTAAATTGGCCAGTGTCTTATCCTTATAGTATTCCATGATGTCAATCTCGCCGGATGATGGCCATTCGCCGGTAACACTTTCATTACCCAGCATCCAGATGGCCGGCCAGGAACCTGAGTAGCATGGGATTTTGGCGCGCACTTCCACACGTCCGTACAGCCAGTCATGCTTTCCGGCAGTGGTTATACAAGAAGAAGTGTAGTCAATATACTGTCTGGATTTCTTCCAGTCGCTGCTTCCTGCTTCGTACCACGGATTATCCTTACGCTCTTTGCGGGCCTCGATAACCAGATTTCCGTCCTTTTTGCTGGCATTGTCTTCCTGATACCACTGATCCTCATTGTTACGGACAAATCCATATTCAAAGTTCCAGTCGTTCTTGTCGATTTCACCATCCTCATTGAACTCTTCCTGCCATACCAGTTTATAGTCTTTTTGATCGCTTTCCGTCTTTTGGGCGGCTTGGGCTATTTCATTTTCGGTGGCCGGAATGATTTGCCATGATGAGGCGCTGCCGTAGTTTCTGGAGTTCCAGGTTACCATCACACCGAAATCATTCTGTGCGTGGATCGGGTTTCCTCCCGGAGTATAGATCAGGAAAGATTTATTCTGTCCCAAGGATTCCACTTCGAATGCGGTGTTCTCGTTCGGAGCGGCACTGCCTCGTACTTCGCCCGATTCATTTCCATTGCTGGTTGCCTGCAGATACAGTCCGGTAGCTTTGTTGCGGAGCAGATAAGTTTCCGTTTCTCCGTTTCCGGTCTTGACAAATTCCCACATGGCGTTTTCGTCGATCGTCTTGTCGCCCCATCTCAGGTATGCCCCTTCGGTAGGTTTGGTATTGTAAAGCACTCTGTTGCGGCAATAGTCCGGACCGGTAGACACCAGGAAGTAGAACTGTCCGGCGATAATACCGTTTACGCTCTTTTTGTATTCAGCAATGGCTGCTTGAATTTCTTCGGCGCTCTGGGCCTGTTCCATGACAGCGGCTAATTTGTCCCGGTTTTCTTTGGAGTAGGTGCCTGGTGCTGTACCTTCTTCTGTATTGTTCAGCAGATTTTGAGCTTCGCTTTTAGCTTGGCTGAGTCCGATATTGTTTATATCAATCTCTTCAATCTGGAATAAGTTACCCGGATCGGTAGATTGTTCCCAGTTCGTAATGCGGTATTTTTCAGAATCTTTACACTGGTTAATCATTTTGCCGTCGGCATCCAGAATGTTATATAGATTCTTGCTTTCCACCAAGGAGAGTTTGAAACCGGTTTCCGGAGCTGTGGCAGTACTCATAAAATATTTGTCGGAAGCCGCTTTTTCGCTGACGAAACTTTTGTGTTTCCGGTTTAGAATATTGAGCTGGCCGTTCTTGCTGGCAATGAAACACCAGATCTGACTGTCTGAGTAGTTGCCTGCGCTACCGGTTACATAATCCGTATTTCCGTTGCAGGTAAGGTGCAGGTTTTCTCGTTCCGGGGTAGAAATTGTATACCATGTGGTATCATTTTCTACAGTCAGTTTCGGGAATTCATTTTGGGCCAGTAGGGGAGAAGCGGCACCAAGCATAAGCCATGTAGATAGTAGTAAGTTTTTTTTCATGGTTCTTTGTTTTTATTTAATTGGTTATTGTTTTCGTAGCAAAGATACTCTTTTTTTTGTTATATAAAGTTATGTTTTTTGAATTTGACGTTTATGAATATTTTGAGTTGGCAGTAAGAAGGCAATAAAAAACGGTCCCGATGATTCGCAAAAATCATCGGGACCGTTTCGTTAAGTCATCGGCATCATATCATCAGATGATGCGATGCGGTTATCTTGTGCATTCGATTACTCGTTGCTGAATTCCAGAGCACCGTCTTTTACGCGTACCACAATCGGTTTTTCGCGGTCGATGTTCTGTGCCAGCATGGTCTTTGACAAGTCGTTGAGCAGATAGCGCTGGATGGCTCTCTTGACCGGACGGGCACCGAATTCCGGATCGTATCCGGCATCGGCCAGGAAGTTCAAGGCCTCGTCGGTGAGCTTCAGTTTCACTCCGTTGCCCTCGAGCATCTTCGTGATACCCTGGATTTGCAGGGAAACTACCTGTTTGATCTGGTCGTGAGTCAGCGGCAGGAACATGATGGTCTCATCAATACGGTTCAGGAATTCTGGACGGATGGTCTTCTTCAGCATGTTCATCACCTCTTTCTTGGTCTCTTCTACAA
>CAJMQV010000122.1 GCA_905215575.1 uncultured bacterium
CAGATCGTCTTTTTCAAGCGATTTCAGTACATAGAGCTGGCAGCGTGACAAAAGCGGGCGGATCACTTCAAATGAAGGATTTTCCGTAGTGGCACCGATCAGCGTGATGACACCCTGTTCCACAGCTCCTAATAGAGAATCCTGTTGTGATTTGCTGAAGCGGTGGATTTCATCTATAAACAGAATAGGACTGTTCATAGAGAAAAACCGGTTGTTCTTGGCTTTTTCGATCACTTCGCGCACGTCTTTCACTCCGCTGGTTACGGCGCTTAAAGTATAGAATGGTGTTTCAAGTTTGTTGGCAATGATTTGCGCCAGAGTTGTTTTTCCTACTCCCGGCGGTCCCCACAGAATGAAAGAGGATATCTTTCCGGAGTCGATCATTTTCCGTAATACAGCTCCCGGGCCCACCAGATGTTTCTGTCCGATATAGTCATCCAGTGTTTTGGGGCGCATTCTTTCTGCTAAAGGTATATTCATGTCATCAGGAGTTTGTCGTAATACAATGAAATTCGTGCAAAATTAGTGAGAAACTAATCATTTTGCAAACTGATGCAGCAGTACTTTCCGATCTTGTAAAATTTTAAAAACAATAGGGAAGGGGTGGCGCTCAATAGGTTCTTACGGATTTTTTGCTCATATCGGGAGAACAGGCAGGCGGCCACCTGATCCATATGGATTTTGTTTAAGATGTCTCGTAGTAAGATGATGTTCGAGAAACCTTTCAGTTGTTTCTGAAACCGAAACAGCGTTTGCAGCGATTCATCAATTTTTCTGAGATAGGTGGCATTGTCTTCAATGTCCCCGTTCATTAGCGGGTTGTCAATGTGAGTGACACATACTCCGTCCTTCATCAGTTCTTTACCGAGCAAAGTGTCTTCAAAACCATATTTCCGAATAGCCTCGTCAAAACGGTGGCGAAGGAAAATGTCTTTTCTGATCAGAAAGTTAAAACTGCGGAATTCTCCATACGCATTTTTCCTTCGTCTTTCTGCCGTAAACCGTTTTTCTGCCTCTTTTTCATAATAATAGCGTAAGGAAACAGCTGTAGACGGAAGTGTGTCCGGATGGATGATTCCACCGCACACCACTTCACAGTCTGGGATACAAGCCATGTATCTTTTCAGGAAATCCGCATCCGTTACGATGGCATCACTGTCCATAAAGAGCAGGAAATCGTATTTTGCCTGGTCTGCCAGATAGTTTCTGATAGCGGCCCGTCCTACATTTCGGGGCAGTTCCAGATAGCGGCAGTTTGTCAGCTTTCCGATTTCACGGTTCTGTATAAGTATGTTTTCTTCAGAATGGTCATCGGCCACCAGAATTTCAAATTCAATATTCAGCTTTTCAGCCTGAGTATGCAGGTCGGTAACCAGCTTCACACAATTATAATTATAAGTTGGAATCAGTAAAGACAACATAAGGATGGATTTCTTTGAAAGGGCTTATTCTTCTATGATAATTTCCATTTCAGCTTCATAAACTTCGCCCGGTTGCAAAAGCGTCGTCATTTCCCGGTCGGCCAGTACAGCTGTTTCTCCTTCCTTGCGACAGCATCCGAACCACGGTTCGATGCATACAAACGGAGCGTTTTGACCTGTAGGCGACCAATAGGCTGTGGTCTTGGCGTTTGCTTTTACGGTGAGTATAGGTTTTCGTTCCTTGTTATACAGGGATGTACGGTTGATGATGCCCCTTGTTTCCAGAATGGTATCACAGTCAAATGTGTCTTTTTTTAATGGGAGCATTCCTTTTTCATCCAATTCAAATGGCAGAATCTTTTCTGTGTAGTGTCCGTTAGGATTGATTTCATTGGACTGTACTGATTCTATGCCGTTAAAGGAAAGATAGCCATGCACAATGTCTTCTTCCTTGAAATCCGGGAGGAAAAATGCCGGATGTCCTCCGATCTGGAAAGGCATAACACCTTCTGTTCCGGTATGTTGTACGCGGAATTTCTGAATCACCTTGTTGCGGCTTAACTGATAGATGATTTCCAGACGGAAATTATATGGAAACACTTTACGGGTATCCTCATTATCACTGGTTACAAACTCCAGGATGCGATCACCTTCCGTACATGCAAATGTCAGTTCCGGCACAAAGCCATGTTTGCGGATGGGATAAGCTTCTCCCTTACATACTATACCTTCTTTTCCGGGATTACCTATAATCGGGAACAGTATGGGAGCGTGCTTGCCCCAATATTTCAGATCAGCGTTCCATATATATTCTTTATTGCTTGACACTTTGCGCAGGCTTTGTATTTCAGCTCCCCGTTCTGAAACTTCGAGTTCCAGGATTCCATTAGATAATGTTCTCATCTTTCACGGTCAAAAAAATAGGTTATACATTATGTTCGCGATGACAAATTTATGAAAATACTTTCGTTGTTTGAAGCTTTTCTGAATAAAATTTATTAAGTTTGTAGCACTTAAACAATAAACATTAAAATAATAAGACACATGAAGAGTGACATAGAAATTGCCCGCGAGTGTAAGTTGGCGCCGATTACGGAGATTGCCGCCAAACTGAATATTCCGGAAAGCGAACTGGAGCAGTACGGAAAATATGTGGCCAAGGTGCCTGAAAAACTGATTGACGATGAGAAGGTGAAGCAGAGCAATCTGATTCTGGTTACAGCCATTACCCCGACCAAGGCCGGAATCGGTAAGACTACCGTATCTATCGGTTTGGCATTGGGACTGAATAAAATCAACAAGAAGGCTGTAGTTGCCCTGCGCGAGCCGTCACTCGGTCCGTGCTTTGGTATGAAGGGAGGAGCTGCCGGAGGCGGTTATGCCCAGGTACTTCCTATGGATAAGATCAACCTGCACTTTACTGGTGACTTCCACGCCATTACTTCTGCCCACAACATGATTTCCGCCTTGCTGGACAATTATATCTATCAGCATAAGGACGAAGGCTTTGCCATGAAGGAGATTTTGTGGAAGCGCGTGCTTGACGTGAACGACCGTAACCTGCGTTACATCGTAACCGGCCTGGGCGCCAAGACAAACGGCGTGACCATGGAGAGCGGTTTCGACATTACTCCGGCCTCTGAAATTATGGCCATTCTCTGTCTGGCACAGGACGAACAGGATTTGCGTCGCCGTATCGAGAATATCCTGCTCGGTACTACAATCGACAACAAGCCTTTCCGTGTGAAGGATTTGGGTGTTGCCGGAGCCATCTGCGTATTGCTGAAAGATGCCCTGCATCCTAATCTGGTGCAGACTACCGAGAACACACCGGCTTTCGTACACGGCGGTCCGTTTGCCAATATCGCTCACGGATGTAACTCGGTGCTGGCCACCCGTCTGGCCATGACTTATGGCGACTATGTGATTACCGAGGGTGGATTCGGTGCCGATCTGGGTGCGGAGAAATTCTATAACATCAAGTGCCGCAAGGCCGGTATCGCTCCGAAGCTGACCGTGCTCGTGGCTACTACTCAGGGACTGAAGATGCACGGAGGTGTGGATCTGACTCTGATCAAGGAGCCGAATATGGAAGGATTGAAGAAAGGACTCGATAACTTGGACAAGCACATTGCCAATATCCAGAGCTTCGGACAGACCGTAGTGGTTTGCTTCAACCGTTATGCTACCGATGTGGACGAGGAAATTGATTTCTGCCGTGCGCACTGTGCCGAAATGGGCGTAGGCTTTGCCGTGAACAATGCCTTCGTTGAAGGCGGTGCCGGAGCGGTAGAACTGGCAGAACTGGTAGTGAAGACTATTGAAGAGAATCCGTCTGCTCCGCTGAACTTCACTTACGACGACAATGACTCTGTTGAGGTGAAGGCTACCAAACTGGCCCAGAAGATTTATGGTGCCGACAAGGTGATCTTCTCGGCTGCTGCCAAGAAGATGCTGGCCAAGATAGAGGAACTGGGCGTAGGTCATTATCCGATCTGTGTGGCCAAGACCCAGTATTCTTTCTCAGCCGACGCCAAGGCTTACGGTGTGCCTAAGAACTTCAGCATCAATATTAAGGACATTGTGCTGAATTGCGGTTCGGAAATGATTGTGCTTATTGCCGGCGAGATTATGCGTATGCCTGGATTGCCTAAGTCGCCTCAGGCCGAGCGTATCGACATCGTAAACGGTGAGATTGAAGGTCTGTCATAATCAGACAACATGATATTCAGAAATCCTCATAATTCCGGTTATGAGGATTTTTTTCACTCTATAAAGAAAAATGCAATGTGTCATCCCTGTTTTCATTTACTTGCTTCGCAGCCTCGGCCGGAAGAACTGCCCCGTCTTTTTACCTATCCGTTTCATTACACGCCTCATCCCTTGGTGGAGCAGGCGGCGGCTCAGGTGCGCCGTTATTTGCATACCTGCGCTTCGTGGCATGAAGAACTGCAGCACGGAAAGATGTTCGGAGTGCTGTTAGTGCGCAATCATGAAGGACAGGTCGGTTTCCTGGCCGCTTTCTCGGGATTGCTGGGAGGTTCCAACCGTCAGCCTTACTTTGTGCCGCCTGTATTCGACTTTCTCGATCCACAGGGATTCTTCAAACAGGGCGAAGCAAGGCTTACGGAAATAAACCGTCAGGTGGCGGCTCTCAAGGAGAGCGAAGCATATCTTCTGGCTCATGAGCGTTTGTCTGCCGTAAGTGGGGAAGCCGAAGAAGAACTGTCGCGCATGAAAGAAGAATTCCGGCAGGCCCGTTTGCGGCGTGAGCAACTGCGCCTTACGGCTACTCTCGATGAGGCGGAACAACTGAACCGTGAGAGTCAGTTTCAGAAGGCCGAGCTCAAACGGCAGGAAAAAGCCTGGGCCGGACGGATCGCCGAATGCCGGGCTGCGGTGGAAGATCAGGAGGCTGCCATTAAGGCGTTAAAGCAAAAGCGGAAAAGTCTTTCCGAACAGCTCCAGCAACAGATCTTCCGGAAATTCACTTTCCGCAATGCTAATAATGAGGAACAGAGCTTGCAACAGATATTCTGTGATGCCGGACGAGGGGAACCTCCGGCCGGAGCAGGGGAGTGCGCCGCTCCCAAATTGCTGCAATATGCCTATCTGCATGGGATGAGGCCACTGGCTATGGGCGAATTCTGGTGGGGCGACTCTCCACGTGGCGTGTTGCGTGAGGACGGCCGTTTCTATCCGTCGTGCACCAGCAAGTGCAAGCCTATTTTGGGCTTTATGCTTCAGGGATTGGATGTGGAGCCCGATCCGGTGGTTTGTGAGGCGTCTGCCCATAGCGAGGTGGAAATCATTTATGAGGACGATTATATAGCAGCCGTGTCCAAACCGGCCGGTATGTATTCCGTTCCCGGCAAGGAAGAGACCGTCTGTTCTGTGTTGAGCTGGGCGCAGAACCGCTATCCAGACAGTGACAGTCCTCTGTTGGTTCATCGTCTGGACATGCACACTTCCGGTCTGTTGCTGATTGGAAAGACCAAAGAGGCGCATACGGCCCTGCAGCAGATGTTTGAGCGACATCAGATCCGAAAAACTTATATTGCCATACTTGATGGCGAAGTTGCCCTGGATGAAGGCATGATTCGTTTGCCGTTGCGTCCGGATTTGGAGCACCGGCCGATGCAGATGGTCGATCCGGTGTATGGCAAACCGGCTGTAACCCGTTATCGGGTACTGAATCGGGAAGGACAGACTACCCGTATTGCCTTTTTCCCGCAAACCGGTCGCACGCATCAGTTGCGTGTGCATGCGGCGCATCCCGAAGGATTAGGATGCCCTATTTGCGGAGATCAGCTTTATGGTCATCCGTCCGACCGCCTGTATCTTCATGCGGAGCAGGTGCAATTCGTGCATCCTGTTACCGGGCAACGCCTGACACTGAAAGTACCGGTTCCTTTTTAGGTCTGTACGGTATAATAACGTGAGTTCGATGAATTATAAGTACTTGTAAAATTGGTGATTAGCGAAAA
>CAJMQV010000123.1 GCA_905215575.1 uncultured bacterium
GTATACCGGCCAGCATCGCCCTGTTTCTGCTTTCCATCCCTTACGGAGCTACCCCCAATTATGTGGCCATGTATGCCGACCAGATCGGACTGACCGCCCCCACCGGCTTTTTCTTCACACTGATGGCTGCCGGTATGGGAGTGAGCCGCCTGTTTGCCGGCCGGTACGTGGACCGCGGTTATGTTACCGAAACCATCTCCTACGGATTCTATCTGGTCACAGCCGCCTTTCTGTTGCTCTCGGCCTGCGGATGGATCCAAAGCATGAATCCTGCGGTTTGCCTTGTGGTGTTCTACACGATTCCTTTTATGTTGGGCATTGGTTTCGGCACCATGTTCCCGGCCTATAACACGCTTTATGTGAATCTGGCTCCCAACAATCAGCGGGGCACTGCCACCAGCAGCTATCTTACAGCCTGGGATGTAGGCGTGGGATTGGGTATCCTTACCGGAGGCCTGATAGCCGAATGGCTCTCCTTCTCTATGGTCTACCTTTTCGGAACAGGCCTGTGTCTGATCTCCATGGTCTATTTCAACCGGGTTGTCACTCCCCATTTCCACAGAAACAAACTCAGATAATTTTCTATCATAAACATATCTAACCGATTACAAATAGTCTACAACTCTATGAATAATTTATTTTGTAATCGTAACAAAGGTGTATATAATTGACATAAGTCAATAAATGCGCTTTTTTATGCTGAAAAACATGTTTTCATTTGGAAATGGTGCTTTTTTGGTTGTATCTTTGCAGTGCAAAACAAAGGATAACACAAATAAAAGGACTGCCGATAGAGATCGGAGTTAACGAAAGATTGTTTAATACAAAAAATTGAGAATTATGGCATTTTTTATGTTTGTAATTATCGCTGTCGGTGTTAGTGCAGCAGTAGTAGAGTTTAACAAGAGTAATGGTAAGTTCTTCAAGAAAGGAACAACAATGTTTTTCCGTGATGAGGACTTGAAAAACAGTGCAGCCTGCTAAAAAACGGGGCTTTGCACTTTAAAATTGAGATTTATTAATTTGTAGATATGAGCGGAACCTTTTCAGGCTCCGTTTTTTTGTACCCTTTTCTTTCTTATGGCCGCTCTCTGACAAACTTTTCAGAAAATAAAGAAGCCCCAAGTTGTTTTGTTGTAAATTATGTTTATCTTTGCCTGAAACAGAAAAAAATCATACTTATGAAGAAAGAAGATTTCATGAAACTCGCCATCACTCTCTCTATCGAAAATGTAAAGAATGGCGGAGGACCTTTTGGAGCGGTCATTGTAAAGGACGATCAAGTCATCGCCACAGGAGTGAACCGGGTAACCAGCAACCATGATCCCACAGCCCATGCCGAGGTGAGCGCCATACGAAGCGCCTGCGCCCTGCTGCGTACTTTCGATTTGAGCGGATGCGACATCTATACATCCTGCGAACCCTGTCCCATGTGTCTGGGAGCCATCTACTGGGCACATATCGATCATATTTATTACGGCAACAACAAGAACGATGCAGCCGCCATCGGCTTTGACGATTCTTTCATCTATGAGGAAATGGCACTGGACCGCCAGAACCGGAAAAAGAAAATGACCGAATTGTTGCATGATGAGGCACTTCAGGCTTTCGAAGCCTGGAAGAACAAGAGCGACAAGGTGGAATACTAATCGCCCACATACTCAAAAAACAGGATAAGCTCCCCGGCCAAAATCATGGAAAACAGGTATTGTCCGGCTTATGAATATCTTGTTATTTTGCAGATGCAAAACCAATAACAGATATAGAAGCATATGAGTACCATTGATTTTCCTGATTTGAATATCCCGGAAATAAAAGTTCTGTTCAACCACATTTATGAGTTGAAGAAAGGAGTGCGCCGCATGGCACTGTACACCATGAATAAGAAAAACCAGGCGTATGCCGTGGCGCGCGTGGAAAGTCAGGGACTGTCCTATGCCATTCAGGAGATTGACGGCTGTCGCATCAATCTGTTTATCGGGTGCGAAGAATGCATTGCCGCCATCCGTATGTTTGTAGACCGTCCTCTGAATCAGCTTACTCCCGAAGAGGACTTCATTTTAGGAACTTTATTGGGATATGATGTCTGCATGCAATGCAAGCGTTTCTGCTCCCGCAAGTCGGAGCAGATCAGAAACAGTCAGGACATAGCCTGAAAGCATCTTTGCAAGCGGACTCCAAAAACTATATAAATAATGTTGTAAAAGACAGAGCAATAAACTATGAATATCAGACATTCGTCCGGGAATGATTGTGAAGCAATCCGACTGTTGATTAACGACATGGAGCAAAAGGTTCTACCTGTCACCGAATTTAACCGGATATACGAAGCGCAACTGCATGACGACAATTTTCTTTGTCTGGTATGTGAAGTTGGGAATCAGGTAATAGGAGTCATCAACTTGCGCATGGAATGGCAACTGCACCATGCAGCCCGAATCTGTGAAATCATGGAATTTGCCGTTTGCCAGGAATACAGAAATAAAGGTATCGGCAAAAACATGTTTGAAAAGGCTTGCGATGAAGCCCAAAAAGCCGGTTGTGTACAGATAGAAGTTGCGTGCAATCAATTACGCCATCGAACCCATTGTTTTTATGAACGGATGGGAATGCACAATTTTCATTATAAATTTTCCCTTGACTTCAGCGCAGACGCAAACGCTGAAAATCAACTGGGCAAATAATGCCCGGCTATATGCCAACTGCAAACAAAAAAAAATCATCACGAGGATTTTTTCATTTCCTCGTGATGATTTTTTTATTTGGTCGGGACCATTTATCCCAACATCTTCAGCCCTATAATCGAGATGATCAGCGTGATGATGAAAAACAGGCGCCAGAAAGAGGCGGGTTCGTGAAAGAAAATGATACCCAGAAGCACCGTTCCCACCGCGCCGATACCGGTCCACACGGGATAGGCGGTACCGATGGGCAAGGTCTGCACGGCCTTGGCCAGCAACAGCATACTCAAAGTCAGGCTGACCAGAAAACCGGCTCCCCACAAATAAAACTCCATGCCGGAAACGCCTTTCATCTTGCCCAGACAAAAGGCAAAGCACGATTCAAAGCAACCGGCAATAATCAAGATTATCCAACTCATACAGCCGTCTGCCCTGTTTATTCCACCCACACAGCCGTGCCGCTGCAAGTCACCATCAGCATGCTGGAGTTAGAACCTACGGTTTCATAGTCCAAGTCAATACCCACAATGGCATTGGCACCCAGGCGCTCGGCTTCCTGCTGCATCTCGCTCAGCGCCGTGGCTTTGGCTTCGCGCAGCACTTCTTCGTACGAACCGGAACGGCCTCCGAAAATATCGCGCACCGAAGCAAACAGGTCGCGCACGAAGTTGGCACCGATAATGGTTTCGCCACTCACGATTCCGTAATAGCGGACAATTCTTTTTCCTTCAATCGAAGGGGTTGTCGTTACAATCATATCTTTCTGTTTTTAAGGTTATTCTGTATAGAAACGGATCAGACGGTCCAGAATGCGCACACAAACGGGACAGAACACCGGAGCGTCGTTCGTCTTCATGCGGCAGTCCTGAAAAGCGCGGTACACGCCCTTTGACTGATAACCAGCACCTTCGTACACTCCGATTTTGGTGTAGAGGTCTTTTCCCGTAGCCGGTGTCGGTATGGGGGTGCCTTCGGGCAGCATGTCCTTCCACTTGCTGTCAAAGTCCGTCAGCGTGGTGATATTCTGTTCGTAAGGCTCCACGCCGGCCGGATACATCGGTTCAAACTCATCGTCATAGTAATACTCGTCGGCCAGTCCCGCAAAGCTGTGTCCGAATTCATGCACCACCACCGAACGATAGCTCTCATGGCGCGATGAAGTCAGTGTGTAGGAATTATAGATGCCGCCCCCGCCATAATTCTCCGTATTGGCCAGAATCACAATATGCTCATAGGGCACTCCGGCCAACAGATTGTGCAGCTGCTTCAAGTGCAGTGTGGTGAGGTAACGGTCGGAATAGAAGGTGTCGAAATGAGAATCGACTGCCGTTTTTTTCCAGATGCCTTTTCCAGGAATGCTTACACCCGAATCGTCCGACTCCGAAGCCACGGCCACAAAGTTGAAATGCTTCTGCTGCGACTTGAAAGGTTCGTGGTCGAGCAGCGCTTCCACAGCCACCTCGCAGTCTTTGTAGAACTGGGGCATCTGCTCGACGGTATAGCCTTCAGCCACAAAAGCCACATCGATACACTGCTCCGGACTGCCGTTCTGACGGATATAGCGGTGCGGAGTGACGGGCAGCGAATCGAGCCGGCGGATCAGAATATCCTTCGGGTCGACAGGATGCGTGAGCGAGGAGGAGATTTTTCCCCGATTGTCGAACAAGGACACGGTGATGTTCACCTTATTTTTGGGATAAGGCACCAGGAAACAGTTCTCAAAGGATTTGGCCACACGGGTAGCCTCCTCGGTGCCCTGCCACTCCTGAAACAGAGTAGCGAAGGAATTGCGGTAAATCGTATCGCCCGTAGCGGCATCGCACATCGTGATCTGTCCGTAGCCGCGCAGGTGCAGGTCCTTCAGATGATGACGGCGTCCGGCCCACCCCGGAAACGAACAAAGTTGGTCTACAAACAGTTGCTGTTGCTTGTCTGTACCGGAGAAGGTATAGTCCAGACGCAAGGTGCGGTTCTCAAAATAGGTGTCAAAATTCTGGCCCCACGCTCCCGAAATGCCCAAACAGGACAGCAGAAGAGCGGCCAGCATGCTTTTCTTTCTTTTCATAACAGTATATTGGTTTTGTCGCAAAAATAAAGAGTTTTCGGGACTTCGCCAAGCTTTGTTTTTAAATGTAGTTGCGGAAGAAGTGAGAAACAAGAAGAAGTTTTCTTGCCGGATTCCGAAAAAATTGCGAATATTGCATCATGTTTTTCGGGAGGCAGCCTCATGTCTTCCTCCAAAAATCCAATCATTCTATGACTAAAAAAGAACTGTATCAACATATTATCGACTATTTTGAGGAGGCCATGCCTGTGGCCGAAACCGAACTGCACTATTCCAATCCCTTCGAACTGCTGGTGGCGGTCATCCTGTCGGCGCAATGTACCGACAAAAGGGTGAACCAAATCACTCCGGCTCTGTTCGAGGCTTTTCCCGACGCGGCGACTCTGGCCGCCCAAAGCCCCGACACGGTGTTTGAATATATCCGTAGTGTGAGCTACCCCAACAACAAGGCGAAGCATCTGGTGGGCATGGCGCGTATGCTGCTGGAAGACTATCAGGGCGAGGTTCCGTCGGACCTGGACCAACTGGTGCGCCTGCCGGGAGTAGGACGCAAAACGGCCAATGTAATTCAGGCCGTGATCTTCCAGAAGGCAGCCATGGCAGTGGACACGCATGTGTTCCGCGTGAGCCACCGCATCGGTCTGGTAACCGACCGCTGCACCACCCCGCTGAGTGTGGAAAAACAGCTGGTGCGCTATTTCCCCGAAGAGCTGATTCCCAAAGCGCACCACTGGCTCATCCTGCACGGACGCTACACTTGTACGGCGCGAAATCCCAAATGCGATGCCTGCGGCCTGAAAGCCTATTGTCGCGAATATCGCAAGAAGTATAAATTGTCGGAAAAGAAATAACCGGAAAGCCTCAGCTCATGGCTCCATACAATCGTTATATGTCGGAAATAGACACCGACTTCTTTCAGACTATCTGTCTGCAGCATGGCGAAATGCGTTCGTACCGGAAAGGGGAATATCTGCTTCACGAAGAGGTGTTTCCCTACGTCGGTCTGGTAGAAAACGGGGTGTTCAAATATGCCTGCCCGGGGGCGGAAGGCAAGACGCAC
>CAJMQV010000124.1 GCA_905215575.1 uncultured bacterium
GCTCCGTCCGCTGGTCTTTCTGGCCTGCGTGGCGGTGGTGACGCTTTCCTTCAAAGAACGGTTTATCGTCACTCTTTTCCATACCATATTTTTTTATGCGTGATCAGATGGCCCCACTGACGGGAATAGGTGCCCAGATGCAAAGGTTTCTGCCCACAACCTTTTTGCAGAAGGGCTAAAATGCGCTGATAGGAATAAGCGTCCACATCGTAAATCACCCAGTCATAATCCGTAAAATGCAGATCAGCGGCAAGGTGTCCCTGAGGCATGGTCTTTTCATCGGCCTCGACAAATTCGGCCGTCATTCCGTTGGCCCGGAGCACCTGTTCCATGTCGGACAAAGCCTCCTTGCTGCCCAGACACAGGATTCTCTTGCCAACCATCTCTTCCTCGCGTTTCTTTCCATGGCGCAGCTGTATCTTGTTCTTCAGCAGATCGATCCCGCCCCGGAACACCACGGCCACATGAATCAGCGAGGACAACAGCCGGTGCTTCTTACGGAAATGTTTGTTGAAAAAGATCAGCATGGCATTATAAAAGGTGTGCACATAGCGATAGGAACTCTTCTGGGTGCTTTCTCCCTTATAATGTATGATGCGTACGGGCAAATAAAAATTCTTGTATCCTCCCAACAGAATACGGTAGGACAAGTCTATGTCCTCACCATACATAAAGAAGGTTTCGTCCAACAGTCCGACACGATCCAGTGCCGAACGGCGGATCATATTGAAGGCACCGGAGATAATCTCAATCTCATTAACCTGATTTTCATCCAGATAACGCATGTAATATTTACCAAAGGTGCGCGACTTCGGGAACATACTGCACAAACCGCTCATCTTGCAGAAAGAAGTGAACGGAGTGGGTACTCCGCGCCGTGACTCCCAGGCAAAACCGCCGTCGTCCTTGAGCATGGCCACACCCAAGGCTCCGGCCTGCGGATTCTCGTCCAGAAAACGCACACCGGCCTCAAGTACATCCTCGCCCACAATAGTATCGGGATTCAACAACAGCACGTATTCTCCCTCCGAAAGACGGATGGCCTGGTTGTTGGCACGCGAAAAGCCTACGTTCTCCTCATTATAAAGATAATGCACCTGAGGAAAACGACGGGTGATGTATTCCTGTGAACCATCCGTAGAAGCATTATCCACCACCCATACATCGACTTCCAGATTGCGGGACGCACGATATACCGAACAAAGGGTCTGCTCCAGATAATGCTTTACGTTATAGTTTACGATGACGACTGACAGCTTCATGTTTTCTTGTTTTTCGCTCCGGCTCATTTATTCGACAATATCCGTTTCGGCCTTCATCTTTACCTCCGACGGCCAACAGAAGAAATAAGAAAAGAGCAGAATCAGGGCGCAAAGCGCGTTGGCATTCTCCAAAGCGCAATAATAAACCGTAAGATTCAGCAAAAGGGAAACTCCCAGTATTCCGCAACGCACAGCGCTCCAGCGAAGGTAGGCCTTACTGCTATCCGCCCCTTCGCGGACAATCTGTTTCCGCACCCAGGGCCAGTTCAGCAGTTTCAGCGCTACAGGAATGGCACAGAGCGTGAGAATCATCATCATGGTCTGCAGAAAAAAGAAGGTTTCCGTCATTCCGGTTCCGGCCCAAATGCCCGGCATCAATATCTCGGTTTCGAACAACACAAGCAACAAAACAGCCACAAGGGGCCAGAAAAAGAAAATAAGGCGTAAGTTAAAGATGGTCTTATCCATAAGGTTTATATTTGTCCGGTAAAAACAATGCGGTTCAAAATAGAACGTCCCAAAGTAATCTCGTCGGTGTACTGCAATTCATCATTCTGCGCCACTCCACGCGCTATAATGCTCAGTTTCACTCCCGTATCGGCCAGTTTCCGGAAAATGTAGAAGTTCGTGGTATCTCCTTCCATGGTTGGGCTTAATGCCAGAATCACTTCCTTTACTTCGGAATTGGTCACACGGTCCACCAGAGAAGCAATCTGCAGATCGGACGGCCCCACACCATCCATCGGAGAAATCACTCCTCCCAAAACGTGGTAAACACCGTGAAACTGATGGGTATTCTCAATGGCCAGCACATCCTGTATATTCTCCACCACACAAATGGTCTGATGATCCCGGTCCGCCTTGCTGCAAATGTTACAGATTTCCGTGTCCGAAAGATTGTGGCAAATCTTGCAATACTTGATTTCGTGCTTCAATTTGATGATGGAATTGCCGAAACTCTCTACCGAAGCCACATTCTGACGCAACAGATGCAACACCAGACGCATGGCTGTCTTCGGACCGATTCCGGGAAGCTTGGAGAACTCGGAAACCGCCTTCTCCAACAAGGCGGAAGAATATTGTTGAGACATGTTTTTATTCTTTAGAAATGTATAATTAAGAGCAAAGATACCAAAAGCAAATTAAATTATTATATCTTTGCTACAAAAATTAGCGTTATTATGGAAATCAAGAGTGCAGAGTTTATCATCAGTAATGCCGTTGTCAGCAAATGTCCGGACACTAATAACCCGGAATATGCCTTCATCGGACGCTCAAACGTAGGCAAGTCCAGCCTGATCAACATGCTCACCGGCCGGAGCAAACTGGCCAAAACTTCGGCCACTCCGGGAAAAACCATGCTGATCAACCACTTTCTGATCAACAACGAATGGTATCTGGTAGACCTTCCGGGATATGGCTATGCCAAAAGAAGCAAGAAAGACAAGGACAAACTGGAAGTCATGATTTCCAGCTACATCCTGAAAAGAGAGCAAATGATCAATCTGTTTCTGCTCATCGACTGCCGTCACGAACCTCAGAAAATCGACTTGGAGTTTATGGAATGGCTCGGTGAAAACGGAGTGCCTTTCAGCATCGTCTTTACAAAGGCCGACAAGCTGGGAGGTGGAAAACTGAAACAGAACATCAGCCATTATCTCAAGGAACTGAAAAAACAGTGGGAAGAGCTTCCTCCTTATTTCATCACTTCTTCCGAAAACAAAACGGGAAGACAGGAGATACTGGACTACATCGAACAAATCAATAAAGAGGTCCATACCGGGGTATAACCCTCCGGTATTGACCTCTTTTCCATTTTATATATTGTATGTCACACCCAAGCTCAGATACTGCTTAAACATAAAATAGCCAGATTTCTTGCTCTTGTAATTTGGAGAGCTGTCATCAAAACGCGGATACAAAAACAAAGTAGCCTTAATATATTTATTCACAATAAATGTAAAAGTATTCTCCCACTCAATATAATTCAAGGTCAGATCGCTGAACCAATAAATACGTCCTCCCCAATGGATATTGTCTATTAACTGCCAGTTATAATTCGCATTGATAAACGGACCAAATTTATTATATGTAGAATGATGTTCCTTAATGCCATGCACTGTGGCCAACTCCTTACGCGCCACACTTTTAAAATTATAGGCGATAGGAGACATATTGACCGAACCGGAGAGCTTCTTCCAACTAAATTTGTATTCCATACCCAGTGAAATCACACTGGAGAAAGGAGACATAAAGTCCGAACGCACTTGCTGACTGTTATCATAATAGCTTCGGAACATCTGGGTGGTTCCCTCTACTGAGAAGGTATAGTACCAATGCTCCGTTGCCTTATAACCAATTTTTGAGTTCAAACGGATCAGGTCTTCTGAGGTCTTGAACTGATGCTCGGTGTCCTTAGGATAGGGACGAAAGCCCAAACGTATCTCCAGATTGTTTTCCCAGTTAAACTTGCTCTTGTTGTTATAGGATACTCCCATCTTCAATACAGCCAACATATTGTAATAGTTGTCCGTACGGTCCTTAAACCAGTTTTTGGAATTATAGTACTGATAAAACTCCAGCGAAGAGTTACTGTAGTACTTCCAGAAGTTAGGTTTCTTGGGAATCACCACTACACTATCTTCAATATCCGGAATAAAAACCGGCAAATCGGTCTGATCTACCAGAACAGTCTCATGGCTCATATTTTCTTCTACATCCTCGTGAATGGTTCCTTCCTGATGCACTTCATCCTCCGTTCTGTAAATCAATTCCGGATGGTACTTATAGGTTTCTACCAGCAGTTCATTGATTTCCTGATCCAGTGCCAGAATGGAATCCTTTTTATCAAAAGGCGTCTGCACCTCACGATAACCCGATGAATCCGGCAACGCATACTGTATGCCGAAATATTGTCGGATAGCTGCCCGATAAAGCAAAGCCGGAGAAATGACTTTATAATAATAAGGAGAATATTCTATCGAAGCCCCCAGGCTATCCTTAGGCTGTAAATATTTTCTCTGCAGGGTATCCAGTTTCTGCATGTAACGAGTCAGAATTGCACTTTGTCGCAAGGTATCCCTCTGCTTGTTGAAAGCAAATCCCAACGCATTCCAATAGCAAAAAAAGAAGAAAAACACAATCGAAACCTTAATTCTCATATTAAAAACGACTTAACAAACACAAAGATATAGGATTTTTGAACGAACAGAGCCTTATTCTCAAGTTTTTTTTATAATTTTGCAACTTTGAGATTATGATTGAAGTCTAAACTAAAATTATATTATCGTGGCAGAAACTAAGTACATCTTCGTAACTGGCGGAGTTGCCTCTTCTTTGGGAAAAGGCATTATCTCTTCATCAATTGGTAAACTTTTACAGGCTAGAGGGTATAACATTACCATCCAAAAGTTTGACCCGTATATCAACATCGATCCGGGAACACTGAATCCTTACGAACATGGCGAATGCTATGTTACGGTAGACGGACAGGAAACCGACCTCGACCTGGGACACTACGAGCGCTTTACCGGTATCCAGACTACTCGTGCCAACAACATCACAACAGGCCGTATCTACCAAAGTGTTATCGAGAAGGAACGCCGCGGAGATTATTTGGGCAAGACCATCCAGGTGGTTCCTCATATCACAGACGAAATCAAGCGCAACATCAAGCTGATGGGCCAGAAGTACAAATTCGACTTCGTGATCACCGAAATCGGTGGTACTGTAGGAGATATCGAATCTCTCCCATTCCTGGAAGCTATTCGTCAGCTTCGTTGGGAATTGGGCAAGAATGCCATCAACCTGCACTTGACTTACGTTCCTTATCTGGCTGCTGCCGGCGAGTTGAAGACCAAACCAACTCAGACTTCCGTAAAGCAGTTGCAGAGCTTGGGTATCCAGCCGGATATCCTGGTATTGCGCGCCGAGCACGAACTGAACGCCGGTCTGCGTAAGAAAGTGGCTCACTTCTGTAACGTAGACGAAGACGCAGTAATCCAGAGCTTGGATATGCCTTCTATCTACGAAGTACCACTCAGCATGCAGGCCCAGAAACTGGACGAGATTATTTTGCGCAAGATGGATATGCCAATCGGAGAAACTCCGGGATTGGGTCCATGGCGTTCTTTCCTGGAGCGTCGCAATAAGGCTACAGAAATTGTCAACATCGCTCTGGTTGGTAAATACGATCTGCAGGACGCTTACAAGAGTATCCTCGAATCTTTGGCTCATGCCGGAACCTATAATGACTATAAGGTAAAGACTCATTATGTAAACAGTGAGAAACTGACAAAGGAAAATATTGCAGAGGCTCTTGAGGGCATGTCTGGTGTTGTTATCTGTCCGGGATTCGGTCAGAGAGGTATCGAAGGCAAGATCATCGCCGCAGAATACACCCGTACGCACAATATTCCGACCTTCGGTATCTGTCTGGGTATGCAGATGATGGTTATCGAATTCGCCCGCAACGTATTGGGTTATGCCGATGCCAACAGCCGTGAAATGGACGAAAAGACTCCGCACAATGTAATCG
>CAJMQV010000125.1 GCA_905215575.1 uncultured bacterium
GGAGATTTGGGCGGAGGTGTGGCCAATGTATTGTATCTGATGTCGGATGATGCCGCCCGTTTGGGATTGTGGAACGATGCCTATCAGATGATGCATGCCTACAATGCGGCTTTGGCGCAGGCGCAGGTGCCCGCAGAACCGCTGTTTGTGGCTACGGAGAACCAGTATGCGGCTTTGCGTGATGCCGGCGGCTTTCAGGTCATCAAACCGGCAAAGGAGATTCGTATACCATTTAGTTTTCTTTCCGGAAAACGCGAGAATCCGGGATTGATTTGTCTTTCCGCTCAGATTCATGGAGAAACGGTTCGGGTAAACTATGATACAGGTGCGGGAGCCAACGTGATGTCGGAAGAGATGGCCCGCAAACTGAATCTTAAACTCTATGATTTTGCCGGTACTCAGATTGGCGGTGTTTCCAATGTAAACAGCAAGTTTGCCATTGTAGACTCTGTTTGCTTGGGTGAAATCGTTTATCGGAACGTGCCTTTCCAGATCATTGATTTTTCAACGGGAAATGCCGAAGCCGACGCCCAGCTTAAGGAAATCGGTTTGCATTGTGTGCTGGGCACTCCGACCATGATGCCGCTCGGTGAAATTCAGTTTGATTTTGCGAACTGTAATCTTATCATTCCCGAGAAGCTTTCCGCAAAGCCGTCTTATGCTCCCAATATTTACCGCTCTGCCGGAAATGCCTTCGTTTTGTCTTTGTATGACTGTAAGTTACAGGCAAACATTGATGCCCATCTGGACAGTGGTGCTGCTTATCACGGCCTTACCTTTAAGTATTTTGACCGTAACCGGGGTTTGTTTGAAGGTCTGGTTCCGACAGATACCTTGCGTTATGCCGGAGCCGGCGGAGTGAGTTCTGCCAAGATCGGTTATACAGACATGCATTATAAAATCGGCGACCGTACCGTTAAATCCGATTCTGTAAGAGTGGCTATGGAAGGCGATCTTCAGGGAGAAGAGTTTGATATGTTGTATGGTCTGCCCGAGATGGCAGCTTTTGATAAAATGATTCTCAATTTTAAGGATATGTGGCTCCGGATGGAGTAGGCGTGCAGCCTATTGGTGGACAAAGCCTAAGAGCAACAGCGAATGGGATAGTTGTGATAACATATTTTCCGTTCGCTGTTGTTCGTTTTATTTGTTTTGCATGAGGATATATTTCTCGATAATGAGTAGAAACTTTCCGGAATATCCGCTAGGACTATTCGCAAAAAGCGACGATGGCCGAATAGTTGTCGTGCGATTCGGTCTGGCAGATCCGGTCCATCTCTTCGATAATCTGCTCCGGAGAGTCATACTCCTGCATCAGGGCCTGAAGCGCTTCCGGAGTCATGCTTTTATAGACACCGTCGGAACAAATCAGAATGCGGTCACCTGATTTTATGGGAAACTGCATGATGTCCGGATAGGCCTTTATCGGATCGTAAGAGAAGAAACAACGGTTTATCACCTCCCATCCGAAACTGTCCTCCGTGTGGTCACGTGTTTGAAACAAGAGTCCGCTGTTTTCTCTGAAAAGGTAACATCTGCTGTCGCCTACGTGTACCACTGTGAACTGCTCCTGCTTGATGCTGGCCATGACTAAGGTGGTTCCCATTTCCAGATGATGCAATTCATTTGCCTTTGCATTCAGCTCTTTGAAAGCCGAGGCACAGGCGTAGAGTATCTTTTCTTTGGAATCTTCCTGCTTTTCTTGGTCCATCCAGTAATTCATAAAGGCCGTGATTACTGTATTGCTGGCTATTTCTCCGCCCTTATGTCCGCCCATACCGTCGCAGACAATACCGGTCCACCTTTCTTTTTCCGGTATGTCAGACACCAGAACAGCATCTTCGTTTTGCGGACGCTTTCCGGTTTTGCTGATTGTTGCGTATATGATTTTCATGTTCTTTATTCAAACGCTGAGTTTCCGGAAGACAGATGCGCATAGTGCGGAAGCAGGATCGCTGAATACACTGATCTTGCTGAATTTGGTGACACCGGTCAGCATGGCAAAGCGCAGATACTTGTCGCAACTCTTCAATACCCCATAAAAGGCCTTCAGGGTGTTGCGGTATTCTGTTTGCAGCGCTTCATTACCGATAGCCTGAAGCATGGGCTTGTCGTATTCGTCGATCAGGACAACGACTTGCTGGCCGCATTTTTCGGCGGCACGCTGAATCACTCCCTGAAAGCGGAGGGAATGGGTCGTTTCGCTGGGGCGTGTTTCATATTGACTTTCCCAGTTGCACAAAGCATCGTTGAGCATGCTGTACAGACTCTCCGGGGTGTCATACTTTTGCGCGTTCAAATCCAGATGCAATACCGGATAAGTATTCCATTCCTGTTCCAACTGCTCGACTGCAAGTCCGTGAAACAGTTCTTTTTTACCTTCAAAATAAGCCTGTATGGTAGATAGTAGCAGACTCTTTCCGAAGCGTCTCGGACGGCTCAGAAAGTAATATTTTCCACTCTGCACCAACTGATACATCAGCTCAGTCTTGTCCACATAACAGTAGCCCTCTTTGCGGAGGTCTTCAAAATTCTGTATGCCTACCGGATATTTTCGGATCATCATGCGTTCTGTTTTTTGTATCCTTGTTTATTTACAAAAATAGCGTTTTCTCTATGGATTCGCAAATTATCCATTGATTTGCTTCGTTTCTTTCATCTGAATCAAGAGAATCAAAGAAAACAATTTATATTTAATAATGTTAAATTGGGGGGGGTAAAATGTTTTTTTATAATTTAGAATCGAAAAAAATAGCTCGTAATCAAGCTATACTTTGATGAAAGCACTTAAAACCAAAATTTAAGACCATGAGAAAATATCTGCTTCTTTTCGCCTTGCTTCTTCTTTCGCCCTGTTGGGTGAATGCTCAGGGACTGTTTTCCGTGAAAGCGAAGATCATTTCTTCTTTGGATTCACTGCCGGTATATTCCGGTGTCTGCAAAGTTTTTAATGCCCGTCAGGAAAAGATTCTGGAGATTCCGTGGAAGGAAGACGGATTGGTATCGATGTATATTGGAAAACCCGGTAAGTATGTTTTTCAGTTTCAGGCAGACGGATATGTGGCAAAAGATTATGCGAAAACCATACTCCAGTCAACCGATTTGGGAACGATTGCCTTGAAAGACAATATGGTGCGCCTGAAGGTAGTCACAGTGGAGGGGAAGGCACGCTTCCAGATTGTCAAAGGAGATACAACTATTTATAATCCGAAAGCCTTTGCCATGACACCGGACGCGACTCTGAAGATATGGTCCGGCAGATACCCGGAATGGAAATACGGGCGGGGGAACTGGTATGGCATGGAAAGACCATCGACCGTATTCTGGTAAACGGACAGGACTTTTTTGGAAAAGACAAGTCTATTGCTTTGGAAAACCTTACGTATGACGCTATTGACAAGGTGAAGGTTTATGACAAGCAAAGTGAGTTTACGGAAAAGACCGGTATTGAAGACGGCGACAAGAAGACCGTGATGGACGTGGCACTGAAGGATAGTCACAAGGCCCGTTTCATCGGAAATCTGCGGGCCGGGGGCGGTACGGAGGAACAATACCGCTTGGGTGGTTTCGTGACTCGTTTCACAGACCGTCTGCGTACTTCCGCATTGGCGGAAACGGCCTCACAAATGCCAACCATGATCGATATGGGCAGCGGCAGACTGTTGGGAAGTGGCACGCAGACCGGCAGGAATCATAACCAGCAGTATGCCGGCGAAGTGGTATGGAACAACGGAAAGCCCAACAATAAGGCAGGAGCTCTGAATCTGAACACACATGTGAAATATGCCGTGTATGACAAGTACAACGAGTCGCTTCGTTCCGAAGAACTGTTTGTTCCCCAAACGGATGCCGTGTTCCACTTGTCGCAGCTCAAGGAGTCGGAAGTATGGAAGGAACTGAATGCCAAAGTCAATCTGAAATGGCAGATGACCGATAAGGTTTATGGCAGTATGAATCTGGTCTTCAATAATGTCTGGCGTGACTTGGAAAGCCGTAAGCGTATGGCTGCTTTTAGAAGTACCCCCTATGGTGGAGGCACCGATGTTTTGGACGAATTATGGCAGGAAAACCCCGAAATGATGGAATTGGCCATTCACCGGAACCGGCAGAGCAGTGATGCTTCAACGGATCAGAACCAGATGCAGTTCGACGCGACAATCATCCATAATCTGAAGCCGGGCCGCAGAAGCCTTACCTGGTATGGCGGTTTCCAGCGAGGTGTGAAGGATTACAGTCAGTACACCCTGTCGGATATTGTCTATTACGATGCCCGAAGCACAGAGGTGAACCGCCAGTATATTCCTCAAGATGAGTTTCGCACCTGGCTCAATGGTACCGTGCGCTATACGGAAACATTGAGCAAGAACCTGTCGCTGATTGCCGGATACAGTTATCTGCATACGTATGACAAGAGCGACCGTCCTCTGTTCCAGTTGGATTCTTTGGGTGGAGATTGGGCCGGAGCCGACCGTCCTTTGTGGAGCCTGCCCGAAGGAGATCTGTTGCAGACGGCGTTGAACCTGCGGAACAGTGTTTATTCCAAAAGGTACCAGCAGAATCATGCCGTGGAGTTTAAACTCAGTTATCGGGGAGCGAAGTGGACCGCTGTGGCCGGCCTTGTGCTCCGTCCGGAACAGACCCGGCTGGAATATCAGCGCGACCGGATTGATACTTCTATCGTGCGGAATCTGTTTTATCCGGCACCGACCCTTTATTTGAAAAGAGTGATCGGAAACAAGTTCGTGCTTGATGCCAATTATAGTGCGGTGGAGAAATATCCTGATCTGGTCAACATGCTGGATTATGTGGATGATACGGACCCGTTGAATGTCAGTCGCGGTAATCCGAACCTGAAGCCTTCGTGGACGCATAACGGTTCGGTGAACTTCCGCTACTATAATTCGGCCAATGAACTCTCCATTTCAAACAATCTTCGTCTGACGGCATCTGATCAGGGCATGAGCAGTCTGCTGACTTATAATCCCGAAACGGGAGTCCGTATGATTACGCCTCAGAACGTAGACGGAAACTATTCTTTGAATTACAGTGGTAATGCCAATATTCGTCTGGACGAGAAAGGGTGGTTCCACCTTTCACCGTACTGGTCGGTAGGTCATCAGAAATATCACAATTTCATTCAGTTGGATGCGGGCCGGTCGGTAGAGAGCGCCACCTCGGTGTTGCGTGGTGGAGTGTCTGCGCAGGTGGCTTATCAGAAAGGAAACACGCGCTTTACTTTGTATGGAGGTTGGAACGGTGAGGATCTGCAAAACAATATGGACGCAGACTTCAAGGAGTTTCATTACACCGGAAATTTGGGCTCTGTGCAGATGTTTGAATTGCCATGGGCCATCCGTGTCTATTCTGATCTGGACTTGTCCTGGAATCGTGGTTATGCCCATGCTCCCATGAATAAGATGGAGTATGTGTGGAATGTGCAGCTCAGCCGTTCTTTCCTGAAGAAGAACAGTCTGACACTGACTCTGGCGGGTTATGACCTGTTGCGCGGAAAGCAGAACAATTGGTACCAGGTATCCGATTACTCAACGGTCTACAGCCATTATATGTATGTCAATTCTTATTTCATGCTTGAGGCAAAATACATTTTCTAAATCACTTTTCCAAATGTGTCTTAATACAGAAATACTTCACACCGTTTTAACAATTAAAAGATTAAAATG
>CAJMQV010000126.1 GCA_905215575.1 uncultured bacterium
GATAGGAAAATGTTGAAATTAATGAAAAAGGAAGACGGGTTTTCTACACCATATACCTGCATGAACGCCATAAAAAAAGGCGGGATTGAGACAAAACTTTCCATGGTACTGATGGGATTCGGAAACTAACTTTGTCCACAAACAGAAGATCAAAGGTCTTTTATATCTGGCAGTGGAAGCTGCATACCTGGTATTTATGCTGGTGAACGGCATTGGCTTTTTGAGTATGTTGGGCTCTCTGGGCAGCGTTCCGCAGAAGGAAGTCTGGGATGAGACAAATCAGGTTTATGTGTATACACAGGGCGATCAGTCGGTACTGATCCTGCTCTATGGAGTGGCAACGATCCTTCTGACACTGCTTATGATCTGGGTTTGGAGAGGAACGCTTAAAAGCGCTTACAAGGCAGAATGTCTGGATAAAAACGGACTTCATGTGAATACTTTTGCAGAAGATCTGAAATCTCTGCTTCATGAGAATCTTCACAGACTTCTGATGACTCCGCCTGTGGCAGCTATTTGTATTTTTACAATTCTGCCTCTGATCTTTATGATCTGCATGGCCTTTACCAACTACAGTAAAATAGGTAATCACCTCATGCTTTTTGACTGGGTCGGTCTGGAAAATTTCAGGGCCCTGTTCGACTCCGGCAGTATTCTGGGAAGCACCTTCTGGTCCGTGCTGGCCTGGACGCTTGTGTGGGCGTTTTTCGCCACCTTCAGCAACTACATTTTCGGAATGATACTTTCCCTGATGATCAACAGGAAGGAGACGAAGGCCAAAGGCTTCTGGCGGTTCTGCTTTGTATTGTCCTGTGCGGTTCCCATGTTCGTATCATTGCTGATTATGAAAACCATGCTGCAGCCAAACGGCGCTGTCAACGTGCTTCTGCGTAATCTTGGCTGGATAGCCCAGGACGCCAGCCTTCCGTTCTTCACGGATCCCACCTGGGCGCGCATAACCGTTATCGTGGTCAACATCTGGGTAGGCGTTCCCTATACGCTGCTCCAGCTGACGGGCGTGCTGCAGAACATCCCCGCGGAGCTGTATGAAGCGGCCAAGGTGGACGGGGCCAATGCCTTCCAGATATTTTTCAAAATTACGCTGCCGTATATGCTGTATGTGACCACGCCTTATCTGATCGTCACCTTTACCGGAAACGTGGCTTTCCGGAATGATAACTTTTTTGATATCTGGGGAGCAAAACCGGTTTGGGGCGGTAGTGTGGGATATGGTTACGATAGTCTGTTCGGTCCGCTCGAGGCTTCTTTGGGATACTCCAGCAGATCTCATAAGGTGGGGTTTTATGTAAATCTGGGATATGTCTTTTGATAAACCGGTTCGGGAACGAGACAGAGAGCTTGTCCCGGACCGGTCTCCTTTGCCGCAGACCACCGGATGACGCAGGCCTGAAGTTCAAGTCGGTTCGTCAGTTTACTCATGAATCCGGAGGGCTGCTGTCATCTGTCTGTAATGGGATGTATCAGATTCCTCTTTTGATCGGGCAGAGATGCCGGACAAGCTCCATGTTTTTTATGCAGTATCCGTTTCATTCGTTATCGTCAGGAATGAACTCCGGTTACTCTTCCCGAGTCTCTTCTTCCCTGATTGTTTCGGGTCGTAACAAGTCCTTTGGGAAATATTTGGATAGTGGGTAGCGAAAGAATTTCATCCGGCTGACACGTTGGGTAAACTTGCGGTCGGCAATGAAATATACTTTGGATACCCGTACCTCGTGAGGCAATACATCTTCCGGATGCTCGAAGCCATTGCTTGTAATGGAGGCATGAAACGATCCCAACCCTCTGATGGATACGGATTCTCCATTTTTCAATATCTCTTCTATCACGTCCGGCAGATCGGTGAGGATGCTCAATACTTCCCCTTTGCTTCGTGAACTGTTTGCCGAAAGGATTTCGGCAAGGTCTTCTTCGTTCTTGCCGCCTCTTTTCTGAAGTTTCCGCTGGATGGCAAAATAGAGTTCTCTGATTCCTTCGGCTGTTCTGAACTTTTTCTTTCTGACTAAATAAATGAGTCCCATAGTGCTTTGTATGAAAGGTTAATATGATTCGATGTACCGGTTACACAACTTGTACGTTACCAGTTGTACAACTCGTCGTATACCAGTTGTGCAACTCGTATTCGGTTCCTTACAAAGGTAACTAAAAAGAGATAGAAAGGAAAGAGATTGAGGACTAAATGGAGCGAATGATTGGTATAACGAGAGAAATATGGAAAGAGGAGGATGGCAAAGCCTCTGTTGAGGTCTTCACCCGCTCTGTCGCTGTGTCAAGCTCCGAAATTACATTTTCATTTCTCTCCGGATTCTGCTCAGCGACTGTGGTGTAATCCACAAATAAGAGGCTATATGCTTTAAAGGCACATTTTGTAATAGTTCGGGATGTTCTTTGATAAGAGTCAGATAACGTTCTTTAGCTTTGGGGCTTCCGGCGCTGATCAGCCAGTTTTCGAGGCTGAGTAGTTGCCGTTCCATCAGTTGCCGTCCCAGGTTGGCGAGTCCGAGCGATGAAGCATAAAGATTGTTCAGGGTTGATCCCGGAATACAGTAGGCTATGCTATCGCACATGACTTCAATCGTGATGTGCGATGCAGTATTTTCCACATATCCCCATACCGAAAAGGCAGCTTCGCCTGCACCGGCAAACCAAATGGTAGTGTCCACTCCATCTTTCAGATAATGGGCACGCCAGATGCCCTGCTTTATCAGATACAGATTTCCGTTTTTGGAGCCTTCATGGACGATGACTTCTTTCTTTTTGAAACGGATCTCCTCCATATAGCTGAGCAGGGTTTGCGTGTCGTTTTCTGAAAGATGATAGCTGTTTCTGAACTTTTCAATAAATGTTTCCATAAGACTCTTTGCATCTGTTTGAATGATGCAAAGATACATATCATCGGCGAACGGCGAAAGAGTCCTTCAGGTAAATTCCGATAATAAGCAATAAGGTCAGCAGTTCGGCCAAAGGAACGGCCAGCCAAATGCCCCTTACTCCCAGCACCGGAGGCAAGAGCAGGAAACCTGCCAGCATGAACAATGTTCCCCGGAAAAGGGTGATGACAGTGGCGCGCCGGGCACGTTCGATACTTTGATAATAGCCGATGCCCACTATGTTGAGCGCAAAAAACAGATAGCCGACTGCAAAGTAAGGAATGCCGTTTACCGCAATATCATAGGCTTGGTAGCTTTTATCGATAAACAGCCCGACTATTTGGTGATTGAATACCAGAGTGGCGGCAAAGAAAAAAATGCCGCAGCCTAAAGCTGTCTTCAATGCCAACCGGATGGTACGTGCGACCCGTCCCGGGTTCTGTTGTCCGAAATTATAGCTGATGATGGGTTGTGCCGATTGGGCGATGGCATTGTATACCATAAAAATGATAGGAAAGAAGTAACATACAATGCTGAATGCGGCTACACCGCTTTCTCCCAAATGGCTGATAAATACATAATTCCCCAGGAACATCATGCTGGCAATGGATGCCTCGCTGATAAAGGCGGAAGATCCCAGCCTGATCATGTAGCCGATGTTACGGCAGGTAAGCCGCATGCTTTTCCAGCTCAGCTTGATACGGTAAATACCTACGTTACGGGAAAAACGGAGGAGATAAATGAGTGTCATCAATCCGCCGACCATAGTGCCCAAGCTGGTGGCAAAAGCAGCTCCCATCATTCCCCAGCCCAATTGGAAAATGAAGACATAATCGAGTATGATATTGATAATGGCCGATACGGCGTTGCACATCATGGCATAGTTGGGCGATCCGTCCAGGCGGATGTAAAACATGCCGGCGCTTAGGAGCAGGTAGAATACGAGGAAAGGTACGTACCAATTCATATACTCCACCACCAGAGGCAACAACCGTTCCGAGCTGCCGAGTAATCGGCCGATAGGCTCTGCGAAATAGCAGCAGAGTGCCGATAGCACTAGAATAAGTAAGGCCGAAAAGGCAAGTGCCTGTGTGATGTTGATACTCGCAACTTTTCGTTTACCTTGTGACAGGTGAATGGAAGCTACAACAGATGCGCCCACTCCAAACATCAGTCCGATGCCGGTGGTTATCATAAATAGCGGTGCCGTGATGTTGACCGCTGCCAGGGCATCACTGCCTATACCTTTACCGACAAATATACCGTCGGTGATTACAAACACGGCGGAAAAGACCATTCCAAGTACTGTTGGAATCAATAATTTCCTGAATAGTCTCGGAATTTCCATATTTCCGAAGTCAATGCTGTCCTTCATAAAAACAATGTTTATTTTTTTAGCGGCTGCAAAGATACGACTCTGAAAATGGATAAAAGTTACCAATTGATAAGAAATGCGGCACTCTGTATATTGGTACATTATTTATTTTCTTCTTTCGGAAATAATGTGTATGTTTGCTATTGAACCAATATACAAAAGTACTATGAATGGTAATTATGTCATCAATATCGGCCGTCAGTTGGGCAGTGGCGGAAAAGAGATCGGAGAAAAGTTGGCAGCCAGGTTAGGCATCGATTTCTATGATAAAGAGCTGATTAATCTGGCTTCGGAGGAAAGCGGACTCTGTCGGGAGTTTTTCGAGAAAGCCGACGAGAAAGCCTCTCAGGGTATTATCGGCGGGTTGTTTGGGATGCGTTTTCCTTTTATTAGTGATGGTGCCATGCCTTGCACCAATTGCCTGAGCAATGATGCTCTTTTTAAAATCCAGAGTGATGTCATCCGGCATCTTGCGGCAAATAAATCCTGTGTGTTTGTGGGGCGGTGTGCCGATTACATCTTGCGTGAACATCCCCGTTGTGCCAATATTTTCATTTCTGCTTCGCAAGAGGATCGTATAGCCCGTCTGTGTCGCATCCACGGAATTTCTGAAGAAGCAGCCGCAGAAAAAATGAATAAGGCGGATAAGAAGCGTTCAGAATATTATAATTACTATAGCTATAAAACCTGGGGAGCAGCTGCGACCTATCATCTTTGCATCGATTCTTCGGTATTGGGAATTGATGAAACGGTAAGGTTTATAGAAGAATTTGTGGTGAAGAAACTGGCTTTGTAATAGAAGCTGTTACCATATAGAAATGGCCAATTACTATGTAAATAAAAACATGGTAACTGGCCATTGCTGTATCAGGGTGTATCGTTATCACATCATTAGCAACAATATCATTTGTCCCGCAAGGATACGGAGAAACATCGATAGCGGATATACGGTAGAATAACCTACTGCCGGTGCGTCGCTACCGGTTGCCTGATTGGAATAGGCCAATGCGGGAGGGTCGGTATTGCTACCCGCGATCAATCCCATCAGCATGAAGTAATTGATTTTATAATACGAACGTGCTATGACCCCGATTATCAGCAAAGGAATAATCGTGATCAGGAAACCGCAACCTACATAAAGCAGACCATCTCCATGGATTACCGTATCCACGAAATTTGCTCCGGCTTCGATACCTACACTGGCAAGGAAGAGAACGATACCGATTTCACGTATCATCAGGTTGGCGCTTTGAGTTGTATAAGTTACCAGATGTAGTTTGTGTCCGAAACGTCCTATCAGAATGGCTACCACCAGCGGTCCGCCGGCAAGGCCGAGCTTGACAGGAGTCGGCATACCCGGAAATGCAATGGGAAGACTACCGCACAGGATACCCAGGAAGATGCCCA
>CAJMQV010000127.1 GCA_905215575.1 uncultured bacterium
GATGCTGCGGATATTAAATACAGCGGCCAGTTCCTCTTCGTTCTCGGTATTCACCTTATATACGTCGACAACTCCCTTATACTCTTCGGCTACCTCCTCCAACACGGGAGCAAAAGCCTTACAAGGGCCGCACCAGCTGGCATAGAAATCAATGATAGCCGGCTTGTCGCCCAGAAATTTCCACTCGTTCGGGTTCTGCTCGTAGTTTACTACCTTCTCCAAAAAATCTTTCTTTGTCAGTTCCATAACTTTTTTCTCCTTTATTTGTTTGTTACTATTTTCTTTATTTCCCCCACGAAACAGGAAGTAGATTCCTATTACCGCTGCCAATATAATGGCTCCAACTTTAATCATTTGCATCTTTGTTTTATGTGGTTACTATTTTCATATCGCAAAGATGAGAAATATTTCGATATAAAACAAGTTTTTAGTGGAAAATATTTATAAAGGAATTAAAAAGGGCCCTGTTCTACCCTTTTGAGGAATGAGAACAGGACCCGATATGGGAGATTTTGAAGAATCAGGAATCGCCTTTTTTCTTGAACCGAAGCTCATAGAGATCCTTTCGGCGGTCTTTGAGTGTGCGCACGCTTCCGTAAGTATGCAACTCAGTGAGCAGATCCAAATCAATGTCGGAAACCAGAATCATTTCCGTATTCGGAGTGGCTTCGGCACGCTTTCCGTCTGTCGGGAAAGCAAAGTCACACGGCGTGAACACACCGGACTGCGCATACTGAATGTCCATATTATGCACACGGGGCAGGTTACCCACACTTCCGGCAATCACCACGAAGCACTCGTTTTCGATGGCACGGGCCTGAGCGCAGACACGCACACGGGAATAGGCATTCTGCGTATCGGTGAGGAAAGGCACGAACAGAATCTGCATTCCCTGGTCGGCCATGATACGCGCCAGCTCGGGGAATTCCACATCATAACAGATCAGCACTCCCACCTTGGCACAATCCGTATCAAATGTGCGGATCAGGCTTCCTCCGGTCAGTCCCCAACTCTTTACCTCCTCGGGCGTCACGTGAATCTTCTCGTACATCTCATACGAACCGTCGCGACGGCACAGGAAGCCCACATTATAGAGACCGTCCTCACGCTGCTGCGGCATGCTTCCGGTAATGATATTGATGTTATAACTGATGGCCAGGTCGACAAAACGCTTGCGGATCTCGTCGGTATAGGAACACAGTCCGCGGATGGCCTGCGATTCGCTCATATGGTTGAACTCCTCCATAAGCGGGGCATTGAAGTATTCGGGGAAGAGGATAAAATCGCTCTGATAGCCGGAAACGGCATCCACGAAGAATTCTATCTGCTCAAACAGGTCGTCGATAGAATGATAATTACGCATCTGCCACTGCACAAGGCCCACACGCACGCTGTTGTTCACCGGCAGCGGGTTCTCCGTTGGAGGCTGATAGTAGATGTTGTCCCACTGCAACAGGCAGGCATAGTGCTTGGATTCCTGGTCATTGGGCAGGTAGTTCTTCATCACCTTGCGCACATGGAAATCGTTTGAGAGCTGGAACGTAAGCACCGGATCGTAAATCTCACGCTTGCGCACCTGTTCGATATATTCCTTCGGACGGAGCGTATCGGAATACAAATGATAGTTCGGAATACGACCGCCGAACATGATGGCTTTGAGATTCAGCTTTTCGCACAGTTCCTTGCGGTACTCATACATACGGCGTGCCAGACGCATGCCCCGGTATTCGGGATGGATGAACACTTCGATGCCGTACATAATGTTTCCCTTCGGGTTGTGTGTACTGAAGGTTTCGTTGCCCGTTACCTGAGCATAGGTATGGTCGCCCTTCACCAGATTATAATCTACGATGATGGACAGGGCACAGCCCACAATCTTGTTATCAACCACCGTGACAATCTGTCCTTCGGGGAAAAGGCGCAGCAGCGTTTCTATCTGCTTGCGGGTCCAGAACACATCGCTGCCGTCGGCATACACACGCTTGAAGGATTGGGCCAACTGAATATAATCATCCATCTGCAACGGACGTATCTGGATTTTGCTGGTATTATCTTCCATAACAGTTCTTTTATTTAGTTTTTGACAAAGTCTTGAAAAAGCAAGAATCCGTGCCTGCGTTCCCTTACGGAACACGGACACGGATTCTCTTATGGATTAAGAATTGAATATCGCCTTACGGTCTTTCCAAATCAGGAACAGAACGCCTAACAACAGGATGATCAGTGCGCCATAAGCAATACCCTCGGTGACATGAACACTGGTAGGATCGAACTTGAACTCTACCACATGTTTGCCGGCCGGCACCTGAATGGCACGCAGAATGTAGTTGGCACGGGCTATCTCTACCGGATTACCGTCGATAGTAGCCGTCCATCCCGGATAATAGTTCTCGGAGAAGACTACCACACCACCCTTTTGCGAGTTGATCTCATAGGTGAGAGCGTTAGCATCGTAGTGCGTCAGCTTCACGGTGCTCAGGCTGTCCTTAGGCTGCTGCTCGGCAGCATTGCCCAACTGCTCCTTGAACTTCTTGTCTACCACTGCCACTTCCTTGAGCGGAGTGTCGTGCAAGGCCAGAATCTCCTCGTCGGCGTTGTTCACATACTTCACACGGCTTACAAACCAACCATTGCCATTGGCATGCGGATTCAGTACCGGGAAGGTCTTGCCTTCCTGCACAGGAAGAATCACATACTTCGTATTCAGCATATTCAATACCGGGAAAAGAGAATCTCCGTTAATGGAATCCAATACACCACCGGCCTTGGCCGCAGCCGCGCCGAAAGCACTCATTTCAGGAACAATGTGCTCTTCGATGACTTCCTGATAACGTCTCAACTTGGCAGGGTGATAACCACCGATGCTCTTATGGAAGAAAGAGGTATTGCTCTCATTAAAGGTATTCGAAGCCATATTCAGTACACGGTAGTCCAGACTCTTGTCCTGCAAGATCATCTCGTCGGCCGGAGTCTTGACGGTTTCCTTCATGTTGCTTACCGGCTCGGTAAACATCTCATCGTTCAGATAGCGTTTGTTTACCTGCCACATATCAATCAGACAGAGCACAATCAAGCTGGCGGTAACCATTGTGGCATTCATCTTCTTCATGCGGAAGGCGATGAGCAGCAACAAGCCGATAGCTACAATCAGCGCACTGCGCCAGGCATCCGAAACGAACATGGCACGGCGCATATCCTCCAGATTGCTCAGGATAGGCATAATCATATCCTGCGGAATATATCCGGCCTGGGCAGCCTGCTGGAACATGCTCTGCTCCATGGTAGAGATATAATTACCGAAGAATACATCCGGCATCAGAGCAAACAGCAAGGCTATACCGCCTGTAAGCGCAGCACTGATATAGACGGCCTTCATGCGCTGTGGCAGCAGGTCGGGCTTTTCGAGCAGTTCCTTCAGTGCCAGCATAGCCAACAAAGGAATGGTAAACTCGGCAACCACCAGAATAGAGGCCACGGTGCGGAACTTGTCATACATCGGAACATAATCGAGGAAGAAGTCGGTGAATCCCATGAAATTCTTTCCCCAAGAAAGCAGGATGGACAGGATGGTAGCAGCCAACAGACACCATTTCATCGGTCCTTTCACAATAAAGAGTCCCAGCACAAAGAGAGTCAGCACAAAGGCTCCTACGTACACCGGTCCGCTGGTTCCGGGCTGCTCACCCCAATACTGGCCGAGCGACTGATAAATCGGTGTGAACTGCGGGTCGGCCTTCTTCATGGCAGTCTCGTTCATGGTCAGCGGCATGGAAGCACCTCCCTTGGTGTTTGGTACCAACAGCGTCCATGTTTCACCGATGCCATAGCTCCACTGGGTGATATAGTCACGCTCCAGACCGCTGCTGGTCTGGTTTGAAGGGTCCTTGATATCCTTATGAGTCAGCTCAGACTTGCTACGCATACTCTCCTTACTATACTGATAAGTATGGTAAAGATTGGACAGATTGATGCAGAGACCTAAGATTCCGGCAATAATCAGTACTCCGGTTGCCTTGAACCACTCACCTACACGATGCTCACGCACAGCCTGAATCAGATAGGCCAGAGCCATCAGCAGCATCACAGACAGGAAGTAATAACTCATCTGAATGTGGTTGGAGAAAATCTGCAAGGCAGCGAAGAAAGCCGTAACGACTCCACCGGCAATATATTTGCCGCGATAACACAGCACCATTCCGGCAATCGTAGGCGGAATGAAAGACAGGGCCATGAATTTCCAGATATGACCGGCTGCGATAATAATGAAATAGTAGGATGAGAATGCCCAAACAACGGCACCCAAAGCCGCCATCCATACCTTGAAATTAAAGGCACGCAACAAAATGTAAAAGCCTAAAAGCATGATAAACACATACATCACGTAAGTAGGCAATCCTAATTGGTACACACGCTCTACAGCCACAAGTGTATCAGTAGAACTGTAACTCGGTGACATCTGATAGGTTGGCATACCTCCAAACTGCGAATTGGTCCATCGGGTACGCTCTCCCGTACGTTCCAGATACTCCTGCGATTCAGCTCCGGCTCCAGCTCCTCCTGTGTGGTCGTGACCGGTCAGCACCAGTCCTTCTGTAGTCGGCACATAGAAATAGGCCAGACCGATCAGAATAAAGAACACCACCGCCAGAGCGTCGGGAATCATTTTCTTGATTTTGTTCATGTTATTCTTGTTTTTATGAATTGATATTCTTGTGCAAGGTGCTCAAGCACGGCTGCAAAAATAATAAAAAAACCGCCTTTCCGTTCAGGAAAAGCGGTTAAATCTTCAGCAGTTTCGGAATTACTTACGCAATCCTAAAGCCTTGATGATAGCACGGTATCTCTCGATATCACGCTCCTTCAAGTAGTTCAGCAAAGCACGACGCTTACCTACCAGACCAGTCAAAGCTCTTTCAGTACTATAATCTTTACGGTTCTTTTTCATGTGCTCCGTCAAGTGGGAAATACGGTATGAAAACAATGCAATCTGGCTCTCTGCAGAACCAGTATCAGTGTTAGACTTTCCGTACTGTCCAAAGATTTCTTGTTTTTTTGCTGCGTCTAAATACATAACTTTTTGTTTTTGAGTATAATTTTACTAAGCGGTTGCAAAGGTACAACTATTTTTGTTTGTTGCAAACTTTCTGCCTTGTTTTTTCATCTTATCGTGCACTTTTTCAATTATTTGTTGTAACTTTGCGCCATCATTTTTAGGTAGAATATGCAGAATATTAGAAACATTGCGATTATTGCCCACGTAGACCACGGTAAGACTACCCTCGTGGACAAAATGTTGCTGGCCGGAAACTTGTTCCGTGAGAACCAGCAGACAGGTGAATTGATGTTGGATAACAATGAATTGGAGCGTGAACGCGGTATCACCATCCTTTCAAAAAACGTATCCATTAACTATAAAGATACCAAAATCAATATTATTGATACTCCGGGACACTCGGACTTCGGTGGTGAGGTGGAGCGTGTGCTGAATATGGCCGACGGCTGTATCCTGCTGGTTGACGCTTTCGAAGGTCCGATGCCCCAGACTCGTTTCGTACTGCAAAAGGCACTGGAAATCGGTT
>CAJMQV010000128.1 GCA_905215575.1 uncultured bacterium
AATACCTATAACAAACCAAAAAGATACGGGAGGGTTGCCAAATGAAAAAACTGAAATCTAATCTGGTAAATATGACGGTAGTGCTGACCGTTATCTCAGTGATTGCCGGCGGTGTGCTGGCTTATGTGAATCAGGTGACCCAGGGACCGATTGCCGCCATCAACGAGCAGAAGTTGCAGGACGGTATCAAACAGGTGATATTGGGTACAACAGACGGTGAACTCAATGTGGAGCAGCCCGATACGCTCGACGGCGGTTATGTGCTTTACAAGACGGATAAGGGAACTGCCGTTATGGCCATTGAAAACGGTTTTGCAGGACCTATCTCTGTGTTGGTGGGCTTCGACGAGCAGGGTGCTGTCAAGGGATACACCATTCTGGCCACATCAGAAACTCCGGGTCTGGGAGTCAAGGCAGATACCTGGTTCCAGAAAGACGGTAAGGGAAGCATCATCGGCCGTAATCCGGGCGAGAAGGAGCTGGTCGTTTCCAAGGATGGAGGTGATGTAGACGCCATTACGGCTTCGACCATTACCAGCCGTGCTTTTCTGAAAGCGGTGAACAATGCTTATCAAGTATATAAGAACAACGGACAGTGGACCGATACCAACAGCGGTGCTTCGCAGAAGGCACATTAAGACATGTGGAAGGTTTATTGTTGAAACATACGGAAAAGGAGAATAAATATGAATAGCTTTAAAGTTTTGATGAATGGCATCATCAAAGAGAATCCTACCTTTGTGTTGCTGCTCGGTATGTGTCCGACACTCGGAACTACCTCATCGGCTCTGAACGGTATGTCTATGGGACTGGCCACCACCTTTGTGCTGATCTGCTCCAATGTAGTCATCTCGCTCATCAAGAATCTGATTCCGGATACCGTGCGTATTCCGGCTTTCATTGTGGTGATCGCTTCGTTTGTGACTGCCTTGCAGATGATCATGCAGGCTTTTGCTCCCGATATCTATGCATCTCTTGGTCTGTTTATCCCGCTGATTGTGGTGAACTGTATCATTCTGGGGCGTGCCGAGGCTTTTGCAAGCAAACACGGCGTGGTTCCGTCCTTCTTTGACGGTCTGGGCATGGGTCTTGGTTTTACACTGGCGCTGACAATTCTGGGTGCGATTCGCGAGTTGTTGGGTACCGGCAAACTGTTCGGAATGACTTTGTGGGCCGAGGATTACGGAATGCTGATGTTCGTGCTGGCGCCGGGCGCATTCCTGGTTTTGGGTTATCTCATAGCCATTGTCAATAAGATAAGAAAGGTATAACCTCATCAAAAAAGTCATTATGGAATTATTCTATCAATACATTATCGTTTTTATCACAGCGATATTTGTCAATAACGTCGTTCTTTCCCAGATTTTGGGAATCTGCCCTTTCCTTGGTGTATCGAAAAAAGTGGACACCGCTCTGGGTATGTCGGCAGCGGTTGCCTTTGTGCTTGTACTGGCCACACTGGTGACCTTTGTGTTGCAGAAATATGTGCTCGATCCCAATGATCTGGGATATTTGCAGACTATCGCCTTCATCTTGGTGATTGCTGCTTTGGTGCAGATGGTTGAAATCATTCTGAAGAAAGTCTCTCCGGCCCTGTATCAGGCTTTGGGAGTATTCCTTCCTCTGATCACAACAAACTGTGCCGTATTAGGTGTGGCCATTCTGGTTATCCAGAAAGATTTTGATCTGCTGATGGGAGTGTGGTATGCTCTGAGCACAGCGCTCGGTTTCGGACTGGCATTGACTATCTTTGCCGGAATCCGCGAACAGCTGAGCATGATGCCGATTCCGAAGGGAATGCAGGGAATGAGTATCGCACTGGTTACAGCCGGTTTGCTGGCTATGGCCTTTATGGGCTTCAGTGGAGTGGATAACGGACTCAAACTCCTGTTTCAGGTAGGCTGATCCGAAAGATTAAGAATAAAAAGGCCCGAAGAACGCTCTTCGGGCTTTTTTTCTAAAAAAATCTTTTCATTTTGAATGGCGGTATCATAAATATTGTCTATATTTGCTGTATCAAACATTAACAACAACATTTAACTGATATGAAAGAAACTATTTTGGTAACTGGTGGAACAGGTTTCATCGGCTCACACACGACAGTAGAACTTCAGGCTGCCGGATATGACGTAGTAATTGTAGATAATCTGTCAAATTCTCGTGAAGATGTACTGGATGGTATCGAGAAGATCTCTGGTATTCGTCCTGCTTTTGAGAAGATCGACTTGTGCGATTTCGAAGCTACTGAGAACGTGTTCAAGAAATATCCAAAAATTAGTGGTATTATTCACTTTGCAGCAAGTAAGGCTGTAGGCGAAAGCGTTGAGAAGCCTTTGAAGTACTACCGCAACAACATCCTTTCATTGGTTAACCTGTTGGAGTTGATGCCTAAGTATAACGTTAAGGGTATTATCTTCTCTTCTTCATGTACAGTTTACGGTCAGCCAGACGTGTTGCCTGCAACTGAGGAAACTCCAATTAAGAAGGCTGAGAGCCCATACGGAAATACAAAACAGATCAACGAAGAGATCATTTACGATACAGTAAAGAGCGGATCTCCAATCAAGGCTATCCTGTTGCGTTACTTCAACCCAATCGGTTCACACCCATCTGCAATCATCGGTGAGATGCCAAACGGTGTTCCTCAGAACCTGATTCCTTACTTGACTCAGGCTGCTATGGGTATCCGCAAGGAGTTGAGCGTATTCGGTGACGACTATGATACTCCAGACGGATCATGTATCCGCGACTACATCTATGTAGTAGACTTGGCTAAGGCTCACGTATGTGCTATGACTCGTATCATGGAAGATAAGACTACTGAGCCTGTTGAGGTTTACAACGTAGGTACCGGTAAGGGAACCAGCGTATTGGAATTGATCCACGCCTTCGAGAAGGCTACCGGCGTGAAACTGCCTTATAAGATTGTAGGCCGTCGTCCGGGTGATATCGTTAAGGTATGGGGTAATGTAGACAAGGCCAACAAGGTGTTGGGCTGGAAGGCAGAAACTCCGCTGGAAGACGTATTGGCAACTGCATGGAAATGGCAGTGCGCTCTGCGTGAAAGAGGTATTATGTAATTCGATTACAATTTGTAATTAAGATATTCATTACGTTGAACACTTTATGTGTTCCTATGCAGAAGGTGTGATGCATTCTGAAGTATGTGAATATGACGGAGTGTTACTTATGGATTCATTCATAGACAGATCTTCTGTATTAGTGTTTTGTCGTGTTTTATTTTGTGTTTGTGTTGTTGCTATCCCTCGACGTGAGTCGGGGGATAGTCTTTTTGTAGGACTGACTGATCATAAAAATTATGGATTTGATAGAAACTTTTTATAATGACATATTGGCGGCCCTGGGACTGGACAAGATGGATGCGTTGGGACGTCTGGCCTTTTACCGGCTGATGATCCTGTTGCTGAGTGCCCTGCTCATGTGGTTCGCTTTTTGGTTTTTCAAGCGGATTCTGAAGCCGGTGGTAAGTCGTATTGTCGAGCGTACCCAAGTGTCGTGGGACGATCATCTGTTTAATGAGAAGGTGCTGAACACCACTTGTCATCTCATTCCCCCGATTGTTTTGTTTCTGATGGTGCCGGTGATTTTTTATCGCTTCCCGGATATGCAGATGCCGGAGCACGACGAAGCTTTCCGTGCGTTCTGTTATGCCATGACCAAGATTTATATGGTTCTTGTTGTGGTACGTTGGTGTTTTGTAGTGCTTTCCAGTATCCGACTGATTACCGACGAGATACTCGACCACCGCAACAGCTATGTTTTGGGTGTAATCCAGCTGTTTAAGATCATCATCGGTTTTGTGGGTTTCATCATTATAGTGAGTATTCTGATGAACCGCTCTCCGGTGGCTCTGTTTGCCGGATTGGGTGCCGCAGCTACAATCCTGATGTTGGTGTTCAAGGACTCCATATTGGGACTGGTGGCCGGTGTGCAACTTTCGTCCAACGATATGCTGCGCAAAGGCGACTGGATCACGGTGCCGCAGAGTGGGGCAGACGGTTATGTGGAAGAGATTTCCCTGTCTACGGTCAAGGTTCGCAATTTCGACAATACCATCACCACAATACCGCCGTATTCTCTGATCAGCCAGTCGTTTCAGAACTGGCGCGGCATGCAGACCAGCGGAGGCCGCAGAGTGCGCCGCTCGCTGTTAATCGATACGACCACCGTTCACCGTTGCAGTGAGCAGGAATGCCGCGAGATAGCTTCTACCGGACTGGTTGACGTGGCCGCCTGTCCCGAAAACGAGCGTGTGAATTTGATTCTTTTCTGCCGGGCCATGGAATGTTTCTTGCGGAGCGAAGATGAGCTGGTGAACACGGACATGAAACTTATGGTGCGCCAGATGCCGGTTACGGCACAGGGATTACCCGTGGAGTTTTATTTCTTTCTGAGAGATAAGGAATGGGTGACCTATGAGCATAATATGAGCACGCTGATTGCCCGTATCATGACACTGGTGCCCCGTTTCGGACTGAAGCTTTACCAGGCTCCTTCGGGACGTGATCTGCTCGCCTTGAATGCGGCGGGCGAGGCGGAAAGTCAGCATGTTTCCGACGTGCCAAGCGGACGTTGAAAATGTTTTTTGAAAGAGATATTCCTGCATCGTTCGGGATGGTTCAGGCAAGTAGGGAGGAGAGAATAAGAATGCCCGAAAGGGATTCGGAAAAACGCTCCCGACGAAATTTTCAATTCGTTTCGATGTTTTGAAAATTTCGTCCCGACGATTTTTTGATGCGGTAAAAACAAGAATGAGGCATGTCCATGGCGGGCATGCCTCATTCTTGTATAGAGATATCGGGAAACTGTGTTCCGTTGGTCTGTGATGATGATCAGAAGTAAGGATTGTTCTCCCGTTCGAAGCCAACGCTGGTCGGTTCGCCATGACCGGAATAAACCTTCACGTCGGCCGGAAGAGTCATGATCTTATTTCTCAGACTGCTTACCAGTTGCTCGTAATTGCCACCGGGGAAGTCCGTACGTCCGATGCTCATGCAGAAGAGCGAATCGCCCGAGAAGAGCACCTTCTCTTCGGCACAATAGAAGCAGATGCCGCCCGGAGTGTGTCCCGGAGTGTGAATCACCTGCAAGGTGTGGCTTCCGAAGGTAATCTCATCTCCTTCGTTCAGCAAGCGGCCCAGGGCCGGCATGGGGTGACGGTTGGCGGTGCCCAGAAACATCTGGCACTGTCCGTCCATATTGTTATAGAGCGCGGCATCCGCCGGATGGCATTCCGGCAGCACCTCATAACGGTTGGCAATGAAGCCGCAACCGAAGATGTGGTCAAAGTGCGTGTGCGTGTAAATCTGATGTACGGGGCGCAACTGTTCCTCTTCGATGTAGGAAGCGATGGCCTGCTCGTTGGCGGCATCATAAGCGCCGCAGTCGATGATGACCGCTTCGCGCGTTTCGTCGCTTACAATGTAGCAGTTCTCCGCCACCATATTGGTGACGATGCGTTTTACTTTCAGCATGTCGTTCTGCAAGTTTTAGAGTGAAACATAAACCACCTTCTTGGTCTCGAAAAACTCTTCGTGGAA
>CAJMQV010000129.1 GCA_905215575.1 uncultured bacterium
ATTATCAACTTGAAAATAAAGAAATAAAGAATTTACCACCAAATTTGAAGAAGAACCATTTTTTGTATGAGAGCGTGATATTTAGCTTTCCTTTGTCAGCAGGCTTTCCAGTTCTTCGGCACTCTGCCGCAAATAGAACTGACCGCGCCATGCCACAGAGATGGCTCCGGTTTCTTCGGAAACAATGATGGCCAAAGCGTCCGAAACCTGCGATATACCCATTGCCGCCCGGTGGCGAAGTCCCAATTCTTTGGGTATGTCCAGGTTGTGGGATACCGGAAGAATACATCCGGCCGCTTTAATACGTTTTTTACTGATTACCATTGCGCCATCATGCAAAGGGCTGTTTTTAAAGAAAATGTTCTCAATCAGCCGCTGGTTAATATTGGCATCGATAATTTCACCGGTACGAATGACATCGTCAAGCGGTACATTACGCTCCATAACAATCAAAGCTCCTACTTTCTGCTTTCCCATACTGATGCAAGCCATCACAATCGGCATGATATCATCATGCTGGAGTTTTTCTTTTTTGTTGCCGGTAAGGAAGCGTACCAAGGCACTGGCGTGCTGGTGCGAACCCAGAGTCAGCAAAAAGCGCCTGATTTCATCCTGAAACAGAACAATCAGCGCCAAGACTCCCACACTCACCAATTTGTCGAAAATGGAGCCCAGGAGCTTCATCTCGAGCACCTGCGATACAACCAGCCAAATAAGGATAAACACCAGGATACCGGTGAACACATTAATAGATCCGGAGGCTTTCATCAGCTTATAAGTGTAATAAAGCAGGAAAGCCACTAACAGGATATCAATAAAATCTTTTATGCCAAATTCAAAAAACACGGGACTAAAGTATTAAGGGTTAAGTATACGGGTATCAGGAACAAGCCGATACACTTTTTAATTTCTCTATCAGCCGAACCGACTCGACAGCTTCACGCACATCATGTACACGGAGAATATCGGCACCTTTCATCAAAGCTACCGTATCGAGTACTGTTGTCCCGTTGAGTGCTTCCTGCGGTGTGGTTCCAAACAAACGATAAATCATCGACTTGCGGGAAACTCCCACCAACAAGGGAAGTTCGAAAATGCCGAACTCTTCCAGATGCGCCATCAGTTCGTAGTTATGCTCCAACGTTTTGCCGAAGCCGAAACCGGGATCGAGAATAATGTCTTTCACTCCCAAGTCACGCAATTGCTGTACTTTCCGGGCAAAATAGATGAAGACCTCTTTCAGCAAATTTTCATAATGGGGCTCCTTTTGCATGTTTTGAGGAGTACCTTGCATGTGCATCATAATGTAAGGTACATTCAGGCGGGCCACCGTCGGAAACATCTGTTCGTCCATCTCACCGGCCGAAATGTCATTGATAATAGCCACTCCGTACTCCTTCACACATTCCTCAGCCACTCCGGCACGGAATGTGTCAACTGAAATGATAGCACCCGGATGATTCCGGTTCAATATTTCCAGACCGGTACGCAAACGCCGCATTTCTTCTTCGGGCGAGATGTGTTCGGCATTCTGACGTGACGAATAAGCTCCTATATCAATCATAGAGGCCCCTTCATCAAGTATCTGACGGGCACGTGCAGCAATATCGGCTTCTGTCCGGCTTCGGCTACCTGCATAAAAAGAATCGGGTGTAACATTGAGTATACCCATAACCTGCGGAATGGAAAGATCAAGTAAACGACCGTTCACATTCAGGCTTTTGAAAATCGTTGAATCCATTTTCTGTTATTACGGTTGATTGACGCAAAGATAAAGAAAAATAAATGTCCTAATGCTATCAGCACACTAAAAATAAAGTTATCTTTGCAGCTATCAAGACTACTCAAAAATATGTCCTCCAAACCGTACCGTCACTTCATAGCACTCCTGCTGGTTTTGTTTTGTTCGCGATTCGAAGCCCAAGCCGAAGACCTGTTCGCTAAAACGGACAGTACTCTTCAACAATACTTGATCAGATGTAAGGCACAAATCAAAGATCCGGACTTTCTGCAAACAAATGATACTCTTACGCGCATGGCTCAAGAAAAAAATGACAAACGGATGCAGGTGATTGCCGTGGCCCTGAAACTGGATTATTACTACTATCAAAACAATCCAGACAGTATCCTTGTCATGGTAGACCGCGTGAAGAAAATCAGCCGAAGGAATAATGAACTGAAATATTTCTACTTTGCATGGGGAAGCCGATTGATTATCTATTATATCAAACAACACCAAACCAACACTGCCATTTACGAAGCCCGGAAAATGCTTCAGTCAGCGGAGGCTGATAATTTCATTCCCGGAATCGTACAATGTTACCGTACATTGGGGACGGTCTACATGACTCAATCGAATCCTAAACTGGCTTATGAAAACTTCCGGAAACAAATAGCCTTGATTGAAGAAAATGAAATAGAAGATATCAATCTGCCCACTCAATATGCTTCACTCGCCCAATGCGCTCTTGAAATGCACCGCCCCGACGAAGCGCTGAAAGCACTGGAAAAAGGATCGAAATGTACCAGGAGTTCATATCAGATATTCACTGTACAGAAAGCCTATATTCTATATTATCTGGAAACAAAAGAATACGAAAAAGCCCGGAAAACACTTGTGGAGTTGGAGCAATTGTTCGAAAAAGATAAATCACTCACACTCTATAAAAGCGGATTATTCTATATACAGATAGAATACTACCGGAACACCGGACAGTACCGGAAAGCACTTGACGTGATAGAAGAGATCAAGAATGATTCATCGAGCATTAACAAATACCTGGACTATACACTCACCCAGAAACAAGGCGACATCTATTGGGAAATGAACCAGAAGGCCCGGGCTGCCCAATATTATCGGGATTATATCCTGGCAACAGACTCCATCCGAAGCCAGGAAATACAAAACTCAACCAACGAGTTCTATACCATTATGGAAGTAGAACAGCTACACAAAGAAAAAAATGAACTACTGCTGCACATGCAGGAAGAAAAATTGCAGAAAATCAATATCGCACTTGTCTCGCTGGTCATTATTCTGGTGGCAGGAACGATGTTACTTTTCCACATCTCAAAGTTGAATAAAAAACTGAAGAGATCGGAAGCCAAAGTGATACAGCAGAACAAAGAATTGGTAGAAAACGGAGAAGAATTACGCAAAGCCAAAGAACAGGCGGAAAACGCAAGCCGGATGAAAACAACTTTTATCCAGAGTATGTCACACGAAATTCGCACTCCTCTTAATTCAATCGTCGGATTCTCTCAGGTACTGAGCAACTATTTCAAAGAAGAAGATAATGATGAAATCAGAGAGTTCGCCTCGATCATCGAAATCAGCAGCAGCAATTTACTGCGGCTGATCAATGACGTACTCGACATCTCTTACCTAGACCAGTCGGAAATATTGCCCTACGATAAGCCCGAAGACATCAACAATTGTTGCCTGCTCAGCATCGAACGAACCCGGAACAGTATAAAGAAAGAGGTATCACTCCGTTTCGAACCGTCATGCGGACCACTTATGATATTGACCAACCCGGAAAGGGTAGCGCAGATACTGACCCACTTGCTACACAACGCAATTAAATTCACTGACAAGGGGAATATCACGCTGGCTTACACCATCTCGCCCACAGAAAAACAGATTGTATATACCGTTACCGATACAGGGAAAGGTATCCCAGTGGAGCAACAAGAGTATGTATTCGAACGTTTTGCCAAGCTGAACGATTTTTCGCAAGGAACAGGGTTAGGGCTTCCCATCTGTCGGATTATTGCCGAAAAGCTAGGGGGGAGCCTCATCATAGATAAGACTTATACCAAGGGATGCCGCTTCATACTTACATTGCCGCTGATAAAAGCAGACTGATAATACCCCAAAAAGGTTGCCCCTCAGGCGGAAACCGCCCTCGGAGCAACCTAAACAAAAAAACGGTAAAGCGTTACCGCTACTTCTAATCGACGATGGTCACTCTCGCACCATTGAATACATTCAATCCCAATTTGTTCATGATGTACTTAATGGCCAACTGTGCTTTCACCGAGTTGCCCGAGCCATCTAAAGGAGGAGCAAAGGCAGATACACCGAATACACCCGGCAATACTCCCATCACACCACCACCTACACCGGTCTTGGCAGGAATACCTGAAGTATACATCCAGTCGCCCGAATGTTCGTAGAAGCCTACGGTAGCAATCATAGATGTGATTTTAGGAGTCAGTTCGGCATCGAACACCTGCTTTTTAGTCACAGGATTCACACCGCCATTGGCAACCGTACCGGCAGCCACCGACAACATCTGTGCAGTTACCCCCAAAGAGCACTGGCGAGTATAAAGGTCCAGTGACATATTGGGATCGTCATAGATACGATTATAGTTCTTCAGTAACCAGGCAATAGAACGGTTATTGAAATTGGTAGCTGTCTCCGACTTATAGAGTTCTTCGATCAACTGTGGAGCAGAACCGCAAAGATCGGTAATGTTCTGTACGATAGCGTCCCATTTCTTATCTGAATTACCAATCGGAGTCACCATGGAACAAGCCGAGATGGCTCCGGCATTTACCAACGGAGTAGACGGATGGTCATTCTCCAACAAGATGGCAATGATAGAGTTAAAAGGAAGTCCCGTAGCATCCGCACCGATCATCTCAAGCACTTTCTGTGCCCCGTATTGGCGGAGAATCAGAATGGCTGTATGCACTTTAGATACGGATTCAATACCGAAACGATAATCAAAGTCACCCACGGTAATGGTCTGACCGTTCAGTAGGCAGACACTGATACCAAAAAGGTTTTTGTCTATATTGGCCAGATAAGGAATATAATCGGCATTCTTACCGCCTGTATTACCTTTTACCTGTTCGTAGGCCTGCTGCACAACCTCTTTTATTTGGGAAATAGATATTTTTTTGTCCATACTAATTCATATTATTTATTTCTTGGCAGCTTGTGGTTTACCGGTATGGTTAAATACTTTGGCTTCTACCGGCAGATTCTTCTCCTGGGCAATACGAGTGGATGTCGGGTATTCCAGTTTTTCCAGTTCGGCAATAGCATTCTTAATGTCGCCCAGCAACATGTCGGCCATATCACGACTGAATCCCTGACGGACAACGACACGCATAACCACATAATCTTGCAGCTTGGCAGGCAATGTATATGCCGGAACCATCCAGCCATGCTGAGCCAGCTTATCCTGCAAATCGTAAAGAGTCCATTTGGCGTTCTTTGCATATTCCGGCTTCATGTACCAAATGAACAACGGGTTTACTACATCTTCCGAGTAGTTGACGAACGGAGTCATCTTAGCAATCTGGCTGTGGATGTATTTGGCAATCTGCAAAGAGTTGTATTGTACTTCCTTGTATCCCTGGAATCCTAAACGAATAAATTGATAATATTGTCCCAAAATCTGAGCTGCAGGACGAGAGAAGTTCAAACCTACCTGAGTAATGTTAGCTCCTAAGTAGTTTACGCTGAAAGCCATTTCTTCGGGCAGATATTCTTTGCCTTTCCAGACAAC
>CAJMQV010000130.1 GCA_905215575.1 uncultured bacterium
GTAGCCCAGTACACTATCGAGAAGGCTATCGAACTGGGTGCCAAGGTTGTTACCTGCTCAGACAGTAACGGTTACATCTACGATCCGGATGGTATCACTACCGAGAAGTTGCAGTTCATCTTCGAATTGAAGAACGTACGTCACGGACGTATCAAGGAATATGCTGAGAAGTTCGGTTGCCAGTATGTTGAGGGCGAGCGTCCTTGGGGCGTTAAGTGCGACATCGCATTGCCTAGCGCTACTCAGAACGAAATCAACGGCGAAGATGCCAAGAAGCTGGTTGCTAACGGCTGTATCGCAGTATCTGAGGGTGCAAACATGCCTTCTACTCCAGAAGCTATCCACGTATTCCAGGAAGCTAAGTTGCTCTATGCTCCGGGTAAGGCTTCAAATGCCGGTGGTGTATCAGTATCAGGCTTGGAGATGTCACAGAACTCTCTGAAGTTGAGTTGGACTCGCGAGGAAGTAGACGCTCGTCTGCACGGTATCATGAAGAGCATCCACGAGGCTTGCGTGAAGTACGGAACTCAGCCAGACGGATATGTAAACTACGTGAAGGGTGCCAACGTGGCAGGTTTCATGAAGGTTGCAAAGGCTATGATGGCTCAGGGTGTTCTCTAAGAAACCACTTTTCTCTAAAAATAGAAGGATTGCATCTGCACATGGATGCAATCCTTTTTTTATCGGTTTATATTCTGAATCAGATCCAATAAAATCCCAATGCCGGCTGCTTCCGGAGCATACAGAAAATTGATCGGGAGGAAACAAAAAAATTGTCCCGACGTTTTCTGCAAACCGTCGGGACAATTTTTAATCAGCGCACCAGAACCTTGCGCGTTTCGTTACCGGAACGGAGCAGATACAATCCGGATGGAAGCCGGAACACTTCCTGTTCTCCATTCACCTCACCCACTTTACTTCCATCAGTCCGATACACTTGCCATGTTTTCTCTCCGGACAGATCTGAAGTCAGTGTGCGAACTCCTGTAGTTCTTGTTTTCAGAAAATCAAAACTGATTTTACCGTCTTTCTCCTGAATATTATAAATCGGTTTCGACATCAGTGCCAGTCCACTCTTGTTTGGCGTATGCAATAAAGCAGCCGGTGTACTGGTATCTGTGAGCAAGGCTACTCCTGCCGTACCGGGGAAAAGATCTCCTGCATAGCTTTGTATTGATCTCTGCAAGCGGTTATCAGCCGGAATAATTGTCATGCGCTGTCTGGAGGATTTTGTATTCACCGTGTTATAATCCCAGGCATGAGCGTCATAATCCACATGCACCACCATCATTCCATGTCCATACATATAAGAATCCCACCCTTTCTTCTGGCGGTTTTCCAGCAGATAATATTCATCCGAATTGGCATCGTTCACCACGGCATAGGCCACCGGTTCGTCGGACAAGGCCGGCATGTCAGTGACAAAGGTGGTATCGGTAAGCACCACCGGATCGAGCCAGCCACACATCATGCGCTCATAGGCCGTATATCCGATAGGCGTATTTCCGTTGTTGTTATAACATCCGTAATCCATCAGGCTCCACACATCCATACCGAAATTAGATCCGTAAGTGTCATAAAAATCCGGAATGCCGAAACAATGCGAAAACTCATGGCACATGGTCCCGATACCGGAAAGCGTAGTGCCGGAGGTTCCGGTCAACTCACTGCTACATGCATACTTGCCGACAATGGTACCGTCAATCACCAGATTAGAACCATCACGGTTCTGCACATACGACTGGTGGGGCCAGATAGTGTTGGACGGCGCTCCGTTACTTTCGGCATATCCGGCATAGACCACGAATATCTGTTCCGCTTCGCCATCACCGTCCCAATCATAAGCGCTGAAGTCCACCTGATCTTTAATCAACTGACAGGCATCCAACACCATTTCTCCGGGACGATAATCAAAATCGTTCACATTTCTGCCGTAATAACTCATCGGATTCGGTAAGGTAACCGGTCCGACCACATCGAACGAGAAATCGAACTTGCCGTATGACTGACTCAGAAAATAATCACGTACGCTTCCATACTGCCCGTTTTCCTTATAGCCTTCTTCATTCATGTAACGGTAGAAAGTTTCATTCGGATTGGCCGTCTTCATCTGCACATCACTAAAGTTGACCAGAATCACCAGTCCCTTTTTCTTTCCCTCCATCGGCTGACCCAGAATCTGACTGCCAAAGCTGCGTGTCGCAGCACGAGTTGGAGCCCGGCGAATCACCTTACAATTCTGACGTTTGTCATACACATCTTCCAATAAAGTGGCAAATGTCTGCTTCAAACTGTCGGCCATCTGCTGCTCCGCTTCCGTGCGGCGTTCCGCTTCGTGGGCTATCAAATCAGAACAAACGGCCAAAGTATCGGCAGACAGACCGGCATAATAGTATCCCTCTCCCACTTCTTTTACCGGAATGCCATCCAGAGTGGTATAATAACGCAGGAACTCATCTCCGCAAAGCTTTATCTGAAGAGTGGTTCCGTCGGGCTGGACAATTGTTTTCACTACATTGCGTGCAGGCACGGCATATAGCAAGGGAGCGACCAGCAAAGCGCCTCCCAGAAACATACCTTTAAGTCGTTTGTTCATAAATTCATTACGTTTTTATTTTAAATATAGTTTTCCGTTGAAGTTCTTCGACTTCACGACATACAATCCCTTTTTCAGCGTCTTGCGTGCTTCGGCCAGAGTGGCGGTAAGCACCTTGATGCCCTGCACCTGATAAACTTCCACTACGGTGTCTTCTTGTGGAATATCCTGAATGGAGTTCACGGTGACACCGGCTGTTTTCCAGTCTGAATATGCCGAATTTTCATATTTGTCGGCCAGAGCCATAACACGATAGCAATAATCCACCCCTTCAGTCAGCCCGTTCAGACGCACGGAGTTACCCTGCACAGAATCTGCAACCAGAACCTGTTCCTTGTTCAGATCATCAACTCTTGCGTATTCCACACGATAGGCCTCCGCATGCTCCACCGCAGGCCAAGTGATCCGCAATCCATATGGAATATTCTCTTCGCTGGCCTGCCCGACAAGCGGAGTGGCAAGCGTTCCGAGAGGCATGAATTTAAACGATACGACTCCATCCTTTTCTTCAATCTGTTTGATAGGTTTCTTCATGAATTCTCCACGATAAACCTCTGCGGCTGGAGTACTTGCATCGGTCAGCTCCGCATTGCCGGTCTTTCCCGGATAAGGATGTCCGGCCAGGGCATCGAGCAGTTCGGCCGCCGATTCCGCATTAAAGTTTCCGATCAGTTTATTGTTGGCCGGAATAATCGTCATGCGCTGATGGTACATATCCTCATTGACGGTATTACTGTTCCAAATTTCTGAATCATAATCCACATGCGTCACAATCATGCCATGTCCCAAAGTGGAAAGTTTGGAATCCCAACCCTTCGGCTGCATATTATGCAGCACATAGTATTCATCCGGATTCTGGTCGTTGACAATCTTATAGGCCAATCCCCCTTCTTCCAAGGATTTCATACGCACGGTCTGCGGCTCATTCAGCTCCACCAGTTCGCGCCATCCCATAAAATCACGTTCATAACCGTTGTAACTGCCAGGATTATAACCGTTATTGGTAAAATATCCGTAATCCATCACCGACCAGTAGTCCATACCAAAAGAGTTATGAAGCGCATTGTAAAAGTCGGGCAGCCCCAGCACATGCGACATCTCATGGCACATGATACCGATTCCATCGGCCTTTCCTCCAATAATCACTCCATTCTCTTTAATCGGACGCAACTCATTGCAGCAGGCCGACACGGCAAATGACAAATCACCCACCGTCATCAGTCCGTTGGTTTCCTTGGGCCAGATGGTTGAAGCATCACCTCCGTTGGCCTGCCCCAAACCGGCATAAAGGAAAAACACCATATCAGTCATGCCATCGGAATTGTTGTCATAAACCGACCAGTCCGAACGGAGTGACTGTGCCTTGGCCACAGCTTCCGTATAAAACTCGGCAATATTTACGTCAATCTCTCCGTCCTTGTCCTGTCCGTAATAGGCAGCGTCCTTATCCAAAGTCACCGGACCGATGATATCAAAATCCCAGAACAGAGTGCTGTCGCTCTGGGCCGCAAAATAATCGCGCACGGCCCCGTAACTGCCGGCACCGGTATAATACGTTCCGTCCTTGGTGCCGTTACAGTATTTATCGTAGAAAGAATTTACGGCTTCCTGGCCCTCGGCCACACTGAATGCCTTGTCCTTGAACTGTACCAATATCACCGGCACCTTGTAAGTTCCCTTCGGATTTAAATTGGCACCGATCCGGGTTGTGGCGGCAGCCCTTCTTATGCGTGCCACCCGTTGCACTGCCGTATTCAAATCATATGAAGCACAACGGAAATACTCTCCGTTGCCCACCGGTTCGAACATGCGTCCCTGCTTGTCCATATAGAAACAACCGTATTCATCGCCCCAGAAGGTCACTTCAACAGTCGTACCATCGAGCAAGGTGATTGTCTTCAGACATTTCTCGGCCGGAGCGGCAGACAACCGCCAGGCTAAAGCCGACAACAATAAAGTAGAAAATAACTTCTTCATGTTTTAAGTGATTAATTGCGGGCAAATATACGAAAATCCGATAAATCATCGTGTCCCGACACATTTTTATTATATATAGTTCTCATATTGAAACAATCCCCCGCCCCGGTTCTTCCCGGTCAGGCTCTCATCAAAAAATCCTGTTTTGCCCAGCAAATTCATATCCATCCATTCGTTTTAAATGCTTATCTTTGCAGTGTTATTCAAAAACTACGGATTTTTTATGATCAAAAAAGCAATAGGTCTTCTGGCAGGAATCGCCATTATCGGCGGAGTCAGTTTCGACCAGATCCAGAAGTTTCTGGACCAAAGCGAACAGATAACCTCAAAAGTTATTGCGCAAGCCAAGTTACCGGATTTCGGAAAATCGGGAAAAACGGAAAACAGCAAGAAAAACAACTCCAAGAAAATGCGTCTGGAGATTCCGGCCTTCCTGACCGACCGCCCCGAAGAGGTAATCTGGCACGACGGATATACCGTTTCCTTTAACCGGCGCACCAAAATACCGAATTGGGTGGCCTGGGAACTGACCAAAGCCAGAACAGAAGGGACTGTGAGCCGCAGTGATGACTTCCAACCCGATCCGGATGTAAAGAAAGGAAGCACGGCCGAAGACAGTGATTATCGCGGATCGGGTTATGACCGCGGCCACATGTGTCCGGCAGCCGACAACAAGTATAGCGAGCAGGCCATGACCGAATGTTTCTATTTCAGCAATATGTGTCCGCAGTTGCACAGTCTGAACGGTGGCGACTGGAAGGAACTGGAAGAGAAATGCCGCAAATGGGCACGGAAATATGAAAGTATTTACATCGTATGCGGCCCTATTGTTTACAGTTCTTATCCGAAAACCATCGGACAAAACAAAAATACGTCTGCACCTTTAATGGCTTCTTCCAGTGTATGTACATCGCGAC
>CAJMQV010000131.1 GCA_905215575.1 uncultured bacterium
CCTCAAAGGTTTTATATTCCTCTTCCTGCAACTCCAAAATGATTACTTGTCCGATACCGTTATCTCCTTCATTCTACGACCACCTGTAGCGAACCGCAAAAGTTATCTCCTTCTAATGTAAGATAGTTATCTCCCGTATTCAGCGTAACAGAGTATGTATCTGTACCACCGTTCTCGGCAATGACTTTCTCCTCGTTTTTATCTCTCCAGCACAGCTTAGCGGAGCCGGAGTCTATTGTTAATTTATAAGTTATGGTAAGGTCGTTTCCCTTATCGCGATCTAATCCTGTACCGCCAAAGATGTATTCTACATCACTGAAATTTTCATATTCAGCGGAATAAGAGCCGGCATAGGTATCTTCACCTTTCGTTTTGTCTCCCTGCAAATCTTTTTCCTCTGTAAGAGCGTATTGACTGAAATGGTGTAAAAGATCGTTAAATCCATTCAACACATCGTCTTTGATATGATCGCCGCTGCATCCCGTCATGCCCAAAGCTAAGCATAGCGAAAGCAGAATAGCGGTCAAAAGTTTCAAGGTTTTCATAGTTTCACCCCTGAATAAGTCCCGGTATGGACATAGCGACGATCGCAATGGCGCCGACAGCGTAAATGCTGTTGATTGCAACACATACCTGCATAAGCTTCGATTTTACCTTGCCTTTGGTATAAACAAGAATGGAAAAGATACCTGAAAAAATCATAAAGGCGGCGTAACTGAAAATCATAATCTCCGCTACAGGTGACTCCAATGCCCAATCGAAGCTGCGCAAAGGCAAGATTGTCCACGGAATGAACAACATAATGGTAGAAATAGCAGTTAAAATTTTGTTTTTCATAGGTTTTATCTCCTTTCAGATGCGCCGTATCGAATGCAGGACACAGCAAGTGCAAGTATTGTAATACCGATTGCCACCGGTAGCCACGGAAGCCACGCAATCTGTGTTTCATAGACGCCTTCGGCGGCTTTTCCGTACTCAATCATCAGTAAATAGAATGGGTAGCTCATCGGATAAGCAAACCAGATTTTTGTGTTTATCATCAGCACGGAGGGTACGATAGACGCCAATCCCATACCAACTGAGAAAATAGGTGTTTTGATCAAGGTGGAAATTGCCCAATACACTGCCGCCATTGGAATTGCAGCAATATAAATGCAAAGGACATTTTTGCATACATACAGCGGATCAAGGACAAAGTTATAATCCTGCATGCCTGTGGCAATCGCAGCGCTGGCGTAATACGCCCCAATTGCCATAACCATCTGCACAGCCGCCAGCATAATCAAAACGGTAAACTTTGCAAGGCACATCTTTACAGTGCTGATCGGCAGGGACAACATTTTCAAAATTCCTTTGTTTGTTCGCTCTGTTTGATTGAGCAGGACGGTGCAGATAACAAGCGACGCCGGAATCATAAACCATACCATCCCCATGAAGCCCTGAATGAAAAAGTTGTTTTCAGGAGTGATCGGGATTCCTCTCACATCAAAAATCATATCGGAATTGATAATGCTGGGAAGCCACATCATAAGAACAGGGGCAAGCAGAATCAAAAATATTTTTGAGCGGCGGATCTTTGTAAGCTCCACACCTATCAAAGATGAAAAACTCATTCAAAGCACCTCCTCACCTTCAGATAAATCATTTCTACAATGCCAAAAAGGACGGTTTCCACTCCGCAAACAGACAAAAACAATGTTGTACGGCTATTCTCTGTTGCAGCAGCAAGCGTCTGATACGGGGAACTGAAGGGGAACAAACTCAGCACGGTATTGTCCTGTGGGAGAATTGAGAGTGTAAACACAAGAATCACACCGATGCCAAGGGACACCCACATATTTTTACAAGCTGACGCAATCACCAGCATACTCATAAGGGTGGGCAGCGTAACGACAATTTGAAAGCCTGTGGTTTTGAGTATCTCCGCCAAATCAAAGGTGTAGCTCGGGAACCAATAGCTTGCACAACCGATTAACGCAGCTATTTCTATCACTACCATAGCGGACAGTAGCAATGCCGAAATACAGAATTTCCCTAAGAACATATTTCCCTGACGGATCGGAAGCACTGACATTTTCTGCATCCCGTTATCGGTATATTCCGTGTGGTACATCATACAAGCGCCGCAAATGGAAATGAGAATATTCAGCATCGCCATCATCTGCCAGTTTGCAGACATCAATATATCCATCGGATTTCCGGAGAGCGAAGTCATCTCCTCCGCTTTTACCATCATATAGACAACCGGAAAGGCGGCCGCAAGAAAGCCGCCTGCCAAAAACGCAGGAAGATAACCCGTGCGTTTCAGCTTTTTTGACTCTATGACAAGACTCATAGTGTACCTCCTCTCCGCTGATTGTCTTCATCAATCATAGCAAGGAAAGTATCTTCCAGATTATCAGTCGGGAATCCGGCAGCGCGGGCATTCTTCTTCAGGTCATCCATTGTTCCTTCAAACAAAAGGCGCCCGTGGTTCAAAATACCGATATCGTCCGCCATCAGCTCTACCTCGGGGAGCAAGTGTGAGGAAACCAGTACAGTACAGTCATATTTCTGCGGAAGAGAGCGGATCAGGGTGCGTATCTCATGAATACCCACCGGATCTAAGCCGTTTGTCGGTTCATCCAGAATGAGAATGGGAGGTCTTCCGATGAGCGCTCCTGCCAGCCCCAATCGCTGTTTCATGCCCAGGGAATATTTTTTGGCGAGCCGTTTGCGGAACTGTGTCAGACCGACAAGCTCCAGGGCATCGGAAACGCTGCTTTTGGGCAGGCCAAGGATTTTGCGGATGATCTCCAAATTTTCCTCTCCGGTCAGATTCCCATAGAAAGCAGGTGCTTCAATGAACGAGCCGACTTCTTTCAAAATAGAAACTCGGTCTGACGGATATGTTTTTCCGTCGATATGAAAGTTCCCGCTTGTCGGCTTTGTAAGGCCGAGAAACATTTTCATCGTGGTGGATTTTCCGGCCCCGTTCGGACCGAGAAATCCGTAAACGCTACCCTTGCGGATATGGAGATTTAAGTTAGACACAGCAGTAAAATCCCCATAGGTTTTCGTTAAATTTTGAGTTTCTATGATATTCATCTTGAGAAATCTCCTTTCCTTTACTGCCTTTAGTATACGATGGCAACCTTGTGCCAACCTTCTCTCTACCTTACATTTACTTTACATTTGGAGTGTATCGTCGAAAATTCAAAAGGATATGGTATAATATAAAAAAGGAGAGCTTTTGTTATGGACTATAACTACTTAAAATACAAAAAAATCCTCATTGTAGACGATGAGGTCGGATTGCTTGAAATGGTAACTTCTATTTTAGAGCAAGACGGTTTCAAAGAAATCAAAACTGCCGGAACAGTATCTGAAGCGCTATCTGTATGTAAGGAATGGAATCCGGAGATTGCCGTCCTGGATGTCATGCTGCCTGACGGGAACGGGTTTTCTCTGTTTGAGCAGATGAGAGCCTTTACCGAAATTCCGGTGCTTTTCTTAACCGCTCGCGGCGAAGATGAGGATAAGTTAAAAGGCTTGGGACTTGGTGCGGACGATTATATGACAAAGCCGTTTTTGCCGAAAGAACTGCTGCTGCGTGTTGGGATCATCTTAAAGCGTTACTACAAAGGAGAAACGCCTGTGGTGCAGCTTTCCGGCAGCCAGATTGATTTTGACCGTGCCGAAGTCATAAAGGGCGGGGAACATTTTCCGCTTACTGCAAAAGAACACGATATCTTAGGAGCGCTTTACCGCAACGCAGGCAGGATTGTGACAATCGACCAGCTTTGCGAGGCGGCTTGGGGCGATAATCCATTCGGATATGAAAACTCGCTTATGGCGCATATCCGCAGGATTCGTGAAAAGATAGAAGTCAATCCTTCAAAGCCGGTATCCCTTATCACCGTCAAAGGACTGGGTTATAAGCTGGTGTTAGGGGGAAAATAATATGAGGGATATTACAAGACTTGTTCGGCGGTTTGTAGGAATCCTTCTTTTGAGTACCGTCCTGCTGATCGCACTGAACATCGCCATTATTGTTATTGTTTCTGCCCATCAAACGGCGAATGGCAGACCGTGGACGATGGCAAAAGAAACTGCTGCTGCATTACAGAAAACAGAGACAGGGTATCTTCTGCCGAATGAAATTTCAGACGAGTTAATTCAGGAGAATGCCTGGGCAATTTACATTGATAATGAAACAATGGCAGTCAAATGGCATACCGAGAATCTGCCCGATACCATTCCGTCCAGCTATACGATTTCTGATATTTCCAGTCTGACACGGGGATATATTGACGGATATCCTACTTATACCGGAGAAGCAAAGGATGGATTAGTGGTTGTCGGATATCCAAAAGATCGGTTTTGGAAACATATGTCGCCGAGCTGGGACTACTACTTTATCAAAAATGCTCCTTCCATTGTGCTTATCGTCATTGCCGTCAATGTCTTTTTGATTTTCCTGATTTATATGATTGCAAACTCCAAGCTGCTCAAATCAGTCAGGCCAATCACGAACGGCATACAGGCACTCCCGTCAGGCGAACCTGTGTCGGTAAAGGAACAGGGGATTCTATCTGAGCTTGCAAAAAAAATCAACCGGACCTCCGGTATTCTTCAGGAGCAAAAGAGGGATTTGCAAAAGAAAGAAACAGCAAGAGCAAATTGGATTTCCGGCGTTTCTCACGATATCCGCACACCGCTTTCTATGGTGATGGGGTATGCCGGACAAATTGAAGAAAATGAAGCTTTACCGGAAGCAGACCGAAAAAAAGCAAGAATTATTCGCCAGCAAAGCATTAAGATGAAAAATCTGATTAACGATTTAAATCTGGCTTCAAAATTAGAATATAATATGCAGCCGATCAATCCGGTTCCTGTGAATCTTGTGGCGGTTGCCCGGCAGAGCGTTGTGGATTTTATGAATTTGGATATGGAAGAAAAATATCCGATAGAATGGAAAACCGCTGAAGATCTTACAGCCTGCGTGATACAGGGCGACAAAGAATTACTCCGACGGGCAATCGGAAATTTGATTACCAATGCACAGGTTCATAACCCCGATGGCTGTGAAATATCGGTTTGTGTTGTAAAGGAAGATGCCGAATACAAAATCATTGTTGAGGATAACGGCGTCGGTATTACCGATGAAAAGTTAGAGAAGCTTCGCAATACACCTCACTATATGATGAGTGACAGCGGGACTGACGAGCCTCGTCACGGTTTAGGGCTTTTGATTGTTGGACAGATTGTCCACGCACACAACGGAACAGTATCCTTCGACCACGGAGCAAACGGCGGTTTTGCCGTGACTGTGACCTTCCCATGGAATATATAATCCTTTATAGGAAAAAGTAATGATATATTCTAAGCGGTTTTCAGTACTGGTATTTGCCTGTAGGCCTCTATTGCAATAAAAAATCCGACAGTCTGCCTTTGCAGATTGTCGGATTTTCTATCGCAATTCCAAACTGTAGCCGACTTCACG
>CAJMQV010000132.1 GCA_905215575.1 uncultured bacterium
TGTTTGGAAAGACCACGGCGGTGTGCGACAGGTCGCCGCCGGTCTTCTTATATAGGTCTATTGCTACTTGCTTTAAGAAAGTTTCCATTTGTTGTTTGTTTTTGTGGGACACTTTATTCCGTAATCTCTTCCAGTTCCTGACTGTATCCGTAGAGCAGGAATCCGCTCACCTGCTCATAACCCATCTGGTGCAGCAGTTGCATGTATTCGCGTACCTGCTCGGCATGACGGGGATTCTTGCGGGCAAACTTGAAATCAATCACCACCAGGCGGTCGCCCTTTTTCATCACGCGGTCCGGTCGTTCGGAGCGGACACCGCCGTCTGCTGTCGGGCTGATGATGGTGCACTCGTTATATACTTCCCATTCCGGACCGAACCAATCCTTGATTTGGGGCATATCCAATACCTTGCGGGCAATGCGGGCCACCTGTGCTTCCTCTTCTTCCGAGCGGAACAGACCTTCGAAGCGCAGTTGCTCCAAGGCACCTTCCAGGTCATCGGCCTGTTTGATGCAGGCAAAGAGATAGTGCAGGAGACTTCCTCGGTCGGCATAGTTCACCTCGTCCTCATCGCCTTCGGTGTCAATGAAAGCGGCCGAACGGTTGGACTGCCGGAACTCAATGTCGGTTTGTTCCTGCAAGGAATCCAAAGAGATGGTAACGGCTGTGCGTGGGGCGGTCAGACGGTTGGCCGAGGCGGCTTTATCACTTTTCTTCTCCTTCCGTTCAGGAGCTGCAAGTGTTCCATATTCAAAGATGGTTGTAGTAGCCGCCTCTTCTTCGTTGTCTGTTTCGTTGTCTGCTTCTTCCTGGCGCAAGGTGACTTTGTTACGTGCCGAGAGAGCCAGCAAGGTTTCTTCCAGCCATTGCGATACGGTACCCGTTCCTCCCTGTCGTCCCCATACAAACAGGTTTTGGCATGCACGGGTGAACGCCACGTAAAGCAGATTCATATTGTCTACCCAAAGATTGTGTTGCTCTTCCAGATAACTGTCGCGGAACACGGATTCTTTCATGGCCGATGAATAGTTTACCGGAATGAGGTCGAGTTCATCGAAAACGGGAGCCACCTGCTGGTCTTGCGGCACGGTGCACCAAATCAGATGATTGTTGGTTTCATTCTCCGTTTTCCAGTCGCAGAACGGCAGCAGTACCGTGTGGAACTCCAGTCCCTTGGACTTGTGAATGGAAAGGATGCGGATGCCTGAAAGTTCTCCCGAAGGAATTGTCTTGGCATGCAGCGTCTCGTCCCAGTAGGTGATGAAAGCCGTCAGTTCCGAAGATTTGTTCTGCAGATATTCGGTCACGGCATCATAGAACGCACAGATATAGGCATCCTGTTTCTGTATTCGTTTCATTTCAAAGAGAATGAAGAGCTGTTCCAGCAGTTCGTACAGCGGTAACAGACGCCATTTCTCCAGTTGTTCGGTAAAGGCTTGTGGCAGATAGTCTTCCACCTGATTCAGCAAAACGGTGTTCAAATCAATATCCTTTTCCAGAACATCATGCTGGTAAGCCACAGCCAGACGGGCACAAGCGATGCGGTCGTCCGGATTGGCCAGATAGCGCAGGCAGTCCACCAGCATGCACACCGCTGTAGAAGCATCCATGCAGAAAGCCTCATCCGATACAATATGATAAGGTGTATTCTTGTCGAAATAGTCCGCAATGAGCGGAATCAGGTTGTTCTTTCGGATCAGGATGGCAATCTCATTCTCGCGGATACCGCTCTGCACCAGCTCGTCCACCTGTTTGCCTAATTCGTGTAATACGGTTTCCTGATAAGCCTCCCGGTCACGGTTGTCGGGAATGAGCGAAACACGCACAAAGCCCTTTTCCTGCTTTTGGGTTTTCTGAGCCACATCCTGATAAATATCCAGTATTTGCGGATAGCCCTCCTTGCCGATGCTGGCATCCTCCTGAGCCAGTTGTCGGCAGGTTTCTTCAAAGAACAGATTGTTGAAATGAATGATATTTGCTTCGCTTCGCCAGTTGGTATCCAGCGTCTGGGTGCGTACGCGGAAACTCGGGTCTCGGTCCAGTCCGGCCAGAATACGCCAGTCTCCGTTTCGCCAGCGGTAGATGCTCTGCTTGATGTCGCCCACAATCAGACTGCCGTCCTTCTGTGCCAGACACTCTTCCAGTAGCAGATGGAAGTTCTCCCACTGCATGCGCGAGGTGTCCTGAAACTCGTCAATCATCACCACGTCGATGGTCGTACCGATTTTCTCATAGATGAACGAGGCATCGCCTTCGCGGATCAGTCCGTGAAGCAGAGCGTTTGTGTCCGACAGGAGAAAACGGTTGTGCGCCTCATTCAACAGGCGCACCTCCTGATCGATATGCACCAGCAGGGGCAGGTTATACAGATAGCGTGAGGCCAATGAGCAGGAGTTTACTTTCAGATTGGCCCGTGGACGCAGTTCCTCGGCGGTAGCCAGCGTTTCCATCAGCTCCGACTGAGCCAGTCCGATGATGACATCCTTGTTGACAGAGGTCTTGGTGGTCCAGTTTTCCGGTGCTTCGAGACATTTCTCCACGGTAGCATTCCGCACATCTTCCTTGAAGTTGCCGTTGGCCAGTTTCCGGAAATAACTGCCGATGCCGTTTCTTCCGCTCTTCAGGTCGTTGGGTTCCAGACCATGCTGTTGCAGTACCTCCTCAAAGTGCTGGCTGAATCCCTGCATGATCTCCTCCGTTTCCTGTTTCAACTGATTCAGGCGCTTGCGGTATCCGGCAATGAATTGCGTGTTTCCGAGTTTCTCGCGCAGATTCTGTCCTTTCTCCAGATACACCTCGTTGAAGATGTTTTTTCCGAACGACTTGATTTCGCCCGATACATTCCAACGGCTGTTGTCACTGATGCGGTTCTCGATATATTCCAGCAGCCAGTGGAGCACCGGAGAGCGGCGATCCAGTTTCTCGATCATCGAGTCGACGGCATCACTCAGCACTTCGCCGTTGTTCAGTTCGATATTCAAGTTGGCACCCAATTCCAGTTCGCGAGCCAGATTGCGCATCACCGACTGGAAGAAAGAGTCAATCGTTTCGATGCGGAAACGGCTGTAGTCATGGATGATGTTTTTCAAGGCCTGGGCAGCGGCTTCGCGGATTTCGGTATCCGACTTGGAAGAGTGCTCCCGGATTTTGTTGAGATAACCGTCCGAAGCCGGGTCTTTATGGGCAATGCCGTAAAGTTGGCTCAGAATGCGCTCTTTCATTTCAGCGGTTGCCTTGTTGGTAAAGGTCACGGCCAGAATGCGCCGATAGGCAAACGGATCTTCAATAAGCTGGCGGATGTATTCCACAGCCAGAGTAAATGTTTTGCCCGAACCGGCAGAAGCGCGATATACTAATAAGTGAGGATCTTGTTCCATAGCAGGTATCTTGTTAATTTTGGACTAAAGATAAAAAAATCTTTTGGATTTGTCGATATCCGGAGATATAAAAAAGAGTAAGGGATGAAGCTTGCATCGAGCCTCATCCCTTGTTTTCTTTCTTTTCTTTTTTGTTGATTAATGAAAAGTTGATTCCACGCTGTGTTCCGATGACAAAGGCTTCGATCAGATTGTCTTCGCGTTGCAGGTTTGTGCCATAAAGCGGTTCGTTTTTGATGATCACCGAACAGCGGAACCGATCATGCGGCTTCAGAAACTCATACGAAGCATCCGTTACGTGAAACTGTTGTTTTCCAATATACTCCAGTTCGCAGGAATTATTGTGATTCCAATATAATCGGATGAATTGTCCCGGTGTGAGTCCTTCGGTTTCGATCAGAGGTTTTTTGATGATGCGTGTAGCCTCTTCCTGTTCGCATTCAAATGCATTTTTCCGAAAGTCGTCCCAATCGTTGAAGTCCAGAAATGAAGAAAGGATATTCAGAGTGGATCGGCTGGGTACGACCTGCTCGTTCTTCAGATAATTCCATAGGCGCTTCAGTGTGGTGGGACTGATGTTTACATGTTGCCTTTCAAAGATACGTTCGGACAGGAAAGTAAAGTCTTTGGGGGTTTGAAACTTTCTGTCCAAAGCTGCTTCAATAGCATGGCGTAAATAGATAATGTCTGAATTTTTTATTCCTTTTTGCATTAATGTGTAATTTTTGCAAATTAAGGAATTTTTGTTTGTTAGCAAATGGTCCTTTTTAGTCCTTTTCCTTTGTCGGATTTTTCCACTATGTTTTTCTTTTTCCGGCGCTGGTTTGCCGGGTGCATGAAAAATTTTTATTTTCTCAACAAATTGAGTAGAGAAGTGAGTTTATGTTATTATTTCATGAAAAATCCTTTTTCTGGAAAAGATGACGCATCTTGTTTTTTTCGGTATTAAGAGACATCTTATATTTGCAGTCAGGCTTATTTTCACTTTAATACGACAAAAACTGACGTAACAAGAAATATAAAACTATAATAATGAAATTGATTTTAAGTGACAGACCGCTACATCTTCCGGTTTTTACCGATGATATCAGATATTTTGATTTGTCAACGCTGAAGATTTCCAACTGTGTCGGTTGTTTTGGTTGCTGGACGAAGACACCCGGTCGCTGTGTGATTCGTGATGACGCTACACGGATTTATCCTTGCATTGCTGCCAGCGACACGCTCCTTTATGTGAGCCGGGTGTGCTATGGCAGTTATGATGTGCCGATGAAAACCATGCTCGAACGGGCCATTCCGGTGCAGCAGGCTTTTATTCGCGTCCATTGTCGGGAAACACATCACGTGCAGCGTGCCGTAGCGCCAAAGAAGGCAACCATTATAGTTTATGCGGACACGGAAATAGAAGAAGAGGAACGCCAGATTTTCCGGCAGCTTGTTATACGCAATGCCTATAACATGAATTTCGAGAGTTTTGAGATACTGTTTACAACCGAATCCCATGTGAACAGCCTGGCTAAAGAAATTGTTACACAATGGGAAAGATTCTGATTCTGAACGGCAGCCCGAGGGCACCGAAATCCAATTCCAAACGCTATGCCGAGATTTTTATGCGTTATTCTTCCGGTGAGGTAGTCTATCAGAATATTACCCGAAAAAATCATCAGGATCTGTGTGCTGCTTTGGACGGATATACCGATTTGTTATTGGTCTTTCCATTATATGCAGACGCTCTTCCGGTGGGTTTGCTTCAATTTTTGAAAGTGCTTGAAGCGAATCCACCGCAGCGCAAACCGGTCATCTCCATCCTGATCAATTGCGGTTTTCTGGAGTATAAACAAAACAAAGTGGCCATGCAGATGATGGAACTGTTCTGCCGCCGTAACGGATATCGTTTGGGTGCCCGGTTGATGCTGGGCAGCGGCGAAGCCATTCTGGATACTCCTTTCCGCTTTATTGCGGTGCGGAGCATCCGGAAGCTGGCCCGCTCGGTGGCGCAGGGTACTTATCGTACCTACTGCGCCACGATGCCTTTACCCAAAAAAATCTTCCAGTGGGCGGCCAACA
>CAJMQV010000133.1 GCA_905215575.1 uncultured bacterium
GCAGGGGAAATTTTCCGGTAGAAAAACCGTACCACCCGGAGGTGTTTTCGTCCAGCAGACCGACGATTTCCCGGGAATGTCCGTTGCGGAGCAGCCGTTCCAGTCCCACCATCTGGTTACGCAAGGCTATGGCCTGTCTGAGTTCGGTGTTGGAGTGCCGTATGTGGTACAGCAGGGGATAACGTGAGTAGAGCAGATAGGTCTGTACCGCGTCGTGCGCCACATCCATGTTATAATAGAGAATCTCCTTATAGAGTGCCATCTGCAGGGCATGCTCTTCCTTGGGACTGATTTGCGGAAATTCCTCTGCTTTTCCGCTTTTCAGTTCTACGATCTTGCTGCTGTCATTCACCAGCAGGTCCAGTCGTCCCTGCAGTCCCAGTGCTTCGCACAGAAACGAAGGTTCCAGCTGCACGTCCTGCCGCTCGATGTCAATGTCTTCGGCGGTAAACTTATGGCGCACCACTTCCCGTATGTGGTGAAACTGTTTGCGGGCCTGTTCAAAAAAACTCTGGTTGATGTCCGGCAGGGTGGTATATTCTATGGGCGAGCTTTCAAAGCTCTGGAGCAGTGCCTCCTTGTAGGCTTCCTCTTCGGTCTTGTCTTCCAGTCCGTTGTCGTGCACACAGGCATCCAGAAACTGGTTGGCCAGATTACCCAACTGCAGGGCGGCCGACCGGGGTGCCGGAGTGAACTTGTTGATCAGATGGTTCAGCACATGGGTGCCATAAGGTTTGATACACTGGCAGATGGCCGTGATATCGATCAGAAAGTCCGGGTCCAGAACGAACAGTTTGGGCAAGGCGATGCGCAGCCCGTCTTCCTCCGTGAAGTATACGGAGAGCAGGTTCATCTGTGCTCCCTCATAGAGCCATTCCGTGATGCTGTCAAAGGCTCCGTCTTCCTGATGGTAGCGGGCCCGTATTTCTTCGTCTTCCGGATTTTCCCGGTCCGTACCGTAGATATAGTCCTCGTCCCATCCTGTCACGGTGATTCTGATTTTTTTCGTGAATTCCCGTTGGTCGGTCTTTCCGGGCCAGGGCCTCCAGTGGTCGGGTATTCTGTTTCTCAATCCTTCGGGGATCGGTTCCCGGGTCAGGAAAGCCACCGCCTCACACACCGCTTTCAGGTCATAGCGATAGTTCTCCTCATTCGGCTGGAGGATTCCCCGGGCCACTTGTGCGGCGTTTTTTCGGAACAGCGACAGTGTGCGGTGTTCATATCCCGTAGCCCGGCACAGGGCATAGAGCCTTCCGCTCATGGAGGTGAACTCGGCGGCAAAGTCGCGTGTCATCTCCACAATCAGCCGGTCGGTCAGCGCCGTCAGCTTCCGGTATTTTTGTTCTATGGAAAATGTTGTTTGTTCGTTTGCTGTAATTTCTTCAAAAAAAGCGTTCATCTGAATTTCTTTTTCCTTTCTCCTTTCGCTTTTTGAGGCGTACGTTCCGGTTTGGCCACTCTGCGGTATTCCGTCCACCGGTGCCGTATGCTCTCTACATACTGATAGGTCTCACTGCCGCGCATATAACCGAATTTCACTTCCCGTCGGTTGTAGAATCTCGGGTCGCTCAGGCGCAGGACATATGTTTTCACCTCGTCCCACCGGTTGGCGTTCTTTCCTTCCAGTCGGGCCAGGGTCCGTGCGTCCTGAATGTGTCCGGCTCCGCCGTTATAGGCGGCCAAGGCAAACCACATCCGTTCCTCTCTCGGTTGGATATCGGCAAATTTGTATTCCAGTTCGCGCAGATATTTGGTAGCCGCCTGGATGTTCCGTTCCGGATGATAGATCTGCTCCATCGGCAGATTCAGGTGCTGGGCGGTGGACGGCATGATCTGCATCAGTCCCCGTGCCCCGGCCCAGGATACGGCGTTCGGGTCAAAGGCCGATTCCTGATAACACTGGGCGGCCAGCAGTCGCCAGTCCCAGTTGATGGCACTGCCGTGACGTTTGAAATGCGCGTCATAAGGGGATATGATTCCCTGGCTTCGTGACAGGAACGGAGCGCGCGGTCTTCTTCTCACTAAGAATTGCGGCAGGAATTTCCGGTTTTCTTCCGCCAGGACCTTCTTTTTCAGTTCCGGGGTAAACCACTGGTTCAGTGCCTCCGCCAGTTCCACGGCTCCTTTGCTTACGGCCCACGATTTCCGGGGTTCCTTGCCTGTTTGCGAATAGCTTCCGCAGGCTTCCAGTACCTTGCTGTAGGGAGCCACGTCCATCTCCACGGCAATCAGGTCTGCGTCATTGTTCTCGATGCGGCGCACCAGTTCGGCCGTATCTTTCACCACTTCTATTCTCAGGCTGGCACCGATCTGTGTGGCAAAGCGTTCCGCCAGTTCATAATGCAGTCCGGTAGGCTTTTCCCGATATTCATAATACGTATCCGGTCCGCTCAGGGTTACGGCAATCAGTTCGCCGCATTCCAATATCTGGGGCAGGTCATAATCGGCAGTCTGTTCCTGCGTTCCGGCAATACTTTGATAGGACACGGTCATGTCCTCCTTTTTTTTCTGGTTCTGGCAGGCTGTCCCTCCGGCAGCCAGCAGACAGAGCATCAGAAACGCTTTTCCGTTGATGCGATATTTCTTTTTATTCATGTTTGCTTTTGTGCGCGATAAAGGTCTTCAGCAGTTCAATGGCCTGCACATTGTTTCCTCCCTGGGGCACAATCAGGTCAGCATAGCGTTTTGTCGGTTCTATAAATTCCAGATGCATGGGTTTGAGCACTTTCTGGTAGCGGTCGATGACCATCTCCGCCGTGCGTCCCCGTTCGATGATGTCACGTTGGATCACCCGGATCAGACGGTCGTCGGCATCGGCGTCCACAAAGATCTTCACGTCCATCAGGTTACGCAGCTGCTCGTTGGCTAGCGCCATGATTCCTTCTACGATAATCACAGGCTGCGGTTCCACATGCACGGTGTCCGGCAGGCGGTTGCTGATCAGGTAGGAGTAGGTGGGTTGCTCAATGGCCATTCCTTTCTTCAGCATGCCGATCTGTTCGATCAGCAGATCCCAGTCGAACGCGTCCGGGTGGTCAAAGTTGATTTTTCGTCTTTCCTCCATGGTCAGGTCGCTCGTATCGTTATAATATGAGTCTTGCGGAATGACAGCCACATGCTTTCCGTTCAGGCTTTCCACGATCTTCTTCACTACAGTTGTTTTTCCGGATCCTGTTCCTCCGGCAATACCTATGATCAGCATAAAATAATTGTTTTTATCGTTCGGAATCGGTTCTTTTCTATTATCTTTGTTCGCAGAAATCATTTGCGTACAGATAATCGCAAAGGTAATCAAATAAAAAGGAAAATCAGAAAAGAAACAACAAAAAACAAACGGCTATGGTGAAACATATCGTACTTTTTCAGTTGGATCCCCAGATGGATCCTGCTTTGAAGCAACAGGTGATGCACGACTTCAAGACCGCCATTGAGGCGCTTCCGGCTACTATTCCTTTCCTCCGTTCCGTAGAGGTGGGCATTAATATCAATCCTTCCGAAACCTTCGATCTGGCTTTGTACAGTGAGTTCGACAGTCTGGACGATGTCCGTGCCTATGCGGTGCATCCCGATCATGTGGCGGCAGCGTCCCTGATAGGCCCTTATAAGGTGGCCCGTTCTTGTGTGGATTACGAAGTATAAAAAAATAAGGCATATTATTTGTAATCCATTAAATAATTGCTAACTTTGCCGCAGAACAATAAAGAAATCACAGACATGAGCATTCTGAACGCTACATTCCACCATCATCATCCTAACGTGTAGAAACTCGGTAGGCGATGAGGCTATGTATATAGTTCAGATCAGGATATGGAGGCTTGCCGGGTAACCGCAAGCCTTTTTTCGTATGTTCAAAAGAATATTCATAAATTTAAAACGAAATAGTATGTTGAGAATTGCCGTACAGTCAAAAGGTCGTCTTTTTGAAGACACCATGGCGCTCCTGAGCGAGGCCGGAATCAAAGTAAGTTCCAGTAAACGTACCCTGTTGGTACAGTCATCCAACTTCCCTGTCGAGGTGCTTTACCTGCGCGATGACGATATTCCCCAGTCGGTAGCTACCGGTGTAGCCGATGTAGGTATCGTCGGACACAATGAGTTTGCCGAGCGTGCCGAGGACGCTGAGATTGTCCGTCCTTTGGGATTCAGCAAGTGCCGTTTGTCATTGGCCATTCCAAAAGCCGTGGATTATCCCGGTCTGCAGTGGTTTGCCGGCAAGAAGATCGCCACTTCCTATCCCGGTATTCTGAAGAACTATTTACAGCAGAATGGGGTAGAGGCCGATATCCACGTCATCACCGGTTCGGTAGAGATTGCTCCCGGTATCGGTCTGGCGGATGCCATTTTCGATATTGTCAGCTCCGGTTCCACTTTGGTGAGCAACAACCTGAAGGAAGTGGAAGTGGTGATGCAGAGCGAGGCCCTGCTGATCGGTCACAAGGGACTGTCTGACGAGAAGCGTGCCATCCTCGACGAGCTGCTGTTCCGTATCGAAGCCGTGAAGAGTGCCGAGGACAAGAAATATGTCCTGATGAACGTGCCTACCGACAAGGTGGCCGACATTGTAGCCGTGCTGCCCGGTGCCAAGAGCCCTACCGTCATGCCGTTGGCTCAGGAAGGTTGGAGCAGTGTACACACCGTGCTCGATGAGAAATGCTTCTGGCACATCATCACCCGTCTGAAGGAACTCGGTGCCCAGGGCATTCTGGTTCTTCCGGTAGAAAAAATGATTCTCTGATTTTAAAAGACAAGCACTATGAATATCATTCGTTATCCCGATCCCGCACAATGGGACGAGTTGCTCCGTCGTCCGGCGCTTGATGTCACCACACTGAACGACACCGTGCGCACCGTTTTGCAGGAAGTGCGCACCCGTGGCGATGAGGCTGTGAAAGAGTTTGAAGAACGCTTTGACCATGTCCGTCTGGACAGTCTGATGGTGAGTGATGCCGAGTGGGCCGAGGCCGACCGTCTGGTTTCCGACGAACTGAAAGAAGCCTTGCGCCAGGCTCATGCCAATATTGAGAAGTTCCATGCCGCCCAGCGCTTTGAGAGCCGTCCGGTGACGGTTACCGAAGGCGTTACCTGCTGGCAGAAATACGTACCTATCGAAAAGGTCGGTCTTTATATCCCCGGTGGTACGGCACCTCTGTTCTCTACCGTGCTGATGCTGGCCACTCCCGCCCGTATTGCCGGTTGCGGTGAGATTGTGCTTTGCACCCCTCCCAACCGTGAGGGCAAGATTCATCCTGCCATCCTCTATGCCGCCCGTGTGGCTGGTGTGAGCAAGATTTTCAAGGCCGGAGGCGTACAGGCCATCGGTGCCATGGCCTACGGAACCGAGTCTGTGCCCAAGGTCTATAAGATCTTCGGTCCCGGCAATCAGTATGTCACCGCTGCCAAGCAGCAGGTTTCGCTCCACGATGTAGCCATTGATATGCC
>CAJMQV010000134.1 GCA_905215575.1 uncultured bacterium
AGAAACATTCGAGAGTAGAAATCATTTGATGGTGTAACGAATAACAAATTAGAAGAAACGAGCTAAGGAATGTTTTTTAATTTTAAGACTTTAAAGACGGGGGCTGTTGCCGTAATAGCCATGTTGAGTGCTATTCCGATGCAGGGACAGGATCTTCTGGCCCGCCAGGCACCCATCGACAAGAAAATGAGATCCGTAGACTCAGTCGCTTTACAGAAACTGATCAATACGGATAATTTGCAAAACCCGGCCTTCGATTTGTATCAGGGATGGCACAATAATTATGTAAGCCGTTATAATGTTGAAATGCCGAAAGAATACAAGATAGACTTACGTCATTTCTGCATGCCGACTCCAAGTCGGTTGATTACATCCAATTATGGCTATCGTCGTACATTTGGCCGTATGCATAAGGGACTGGATATTAAGGTGTATATCGGAGATACGATCCGTGCGGCTTTCAGCGGTAAGGTAAGAATTGTAGCTTACGAACGCGGTGGTTACGGAAAGTATATCGTAATTCGTCATCCGAACGGATTGGAAACCATTTATGGACACTTGTCTAAACAGATTGTAAAGGAAGATCAGGTTGTACAGGCTGGTGAACCGATTGGTTTGGGTGGTAATACCGGACGTTCTACCGGTTCGCATCTGCACTTTGAAACCCGCTTCTTGGGACAGGCCATCAACCCGGCCGAGATGTTTGACTTTGTAGAACAGGATGTTACAGGAGATTACTATCTGTTCCGTGCCAATGGAAAGGGCATCGTGCTGAATGGTAACGAGCGTGTACCTGCTGATTTGGCCAGCATCGATACGAAGGTTACTCCGGAGAAGAAGAAACCTGCCAAGAAAGAGAATACCATTCGTATTCATAAGGTAAAATCAGGTGAAAACCTGTATACCATAGCCAAGAAATTGGGAACAACCATTGAGAAGTTGTGTAAAATGAACGGTTTGAGCCGAAGAGCAACTTTGAGACCGGGACAGATTTTGAGATATTCTTAATCATAAAAAAAAGAGTCTGCTAGAATGTTATAGCAGACTCTTTTTTTGTACTTTTCGTTAGAAAATGCTACCTTTGCGCACAGTTTAAAGTAAAAGAATCACAGAAAATGGATACCAGAAAGCAGTTTGAGCAGGTGATGGCCGAGTGCCGGGAACTTTTTGCCAAGAAGTTGCACGATTACGGTGCGGCATGGCGGATTATGCGTCCTATTTCTGTTACAGATCAGATTTTTATCAAAGCCAATAGAATACGCAGTCTTGAAGTGAAGGGCGTTTCTTTGGTTGGTGAAGGAATCTATCCGGAATTTATGGCCATTGTGAATTATGGTATCATCGGCTTGATTCAGTTGGAGCTTGGTTTTGCCGACCGTGAGGACTTGTCTGCCGATCAGGCTCTGGAGTATTATGATAAATATGCTCATGTTACTTTAGAACTGATGCTCAAAAAGAACCATGATTATGATGAGGCATGGCGAAGCATGCGCATATCTTCATATACGGATTTGATTCTGATGAAGATATACCGTACGAAGCAGATCGAGGAACTTCAGGGAGAGACATTGGTTTCTGAGGGTATCGATGCTAATTACATGGATATGATTAATTATTCGGTCTTCGGATTGATAAAATTGAAATTCGGTGAGTAGAATAAGACGAAAAATCAAATGGGGCTGGGTTAATCTCTGTCGTCTGGTCTTGTCTTGCACTTTTATCCTGTCAGGATTTGTCAAGGCTGTGGATCCGCGTGGCACTCAGTACAAATTGGAGGATTATGCCGAGGCCTTTCAGCTTACAGACTGGATTTCCGGATATCTTTATTTGCCGGCGGCCATTCTGTTGGCGGTGGTAGAGTTTTGTCTGGGTATTTACCTGCTCTTTGGTATTCGTCGCAAAATGACTACTTGGCTTCTCTTGATTCTGATGCTGGTTATGACGCCTTTTACATTGTATCTGGCGCTTGCCAATCCGGTGTCGGATTGCGGATGTTTCGGAGATGCGTTCAAGCTGACCAATTGGGAAACTTTTTATAAAAACATAGTCCTGTTGGTAGCGGCCGTTACCGTGTTTCGTTATCCTCGGTTGCTGAACCGTTTTATTTCAGAGCGTAACCAATGGATGGTTTCCATGTATTCCATCTTTTTTATCTGGATATTCTCTGGTTGGTGTGTCTACCGTTTGCCGGTGCTCGACTTCCGTCCTTATCATGTCGGAGCCGATCTGGTACAGGGAATGGCTATTCCTGAGGATGCGGAGCAACCTGAATTTGAAACGACCTTTATCCTGGAAAAAGATGGAGTGCGGAAGGAGTTCTCCGAACAGGATTATCCGGACAGCACCTGGACCTTTGTTGATAGCCGTACGGTGATGACTAAGGTTGGTTATGAGCCTCCGATTCATGATTTCTCCATTACGGAGCAGGTTACGGGAGAAGATCTTACGGAAATGATCTTACAGGACACTTCCTATACCTTTCTTCTGGTTTCTCCTTTTTTGGAGTCTGCCGATGATGGTAATATGGATCAGATCAATGAGATATATGACTATTGCCGCGAACAGGGTTATGGCTTTTATTGTCTGACTGCTTCCGGACCGGGCGCGGTAGCCCGTTGGCAGGATCTCACTGGGGCAGAGTATCCGTTCTGTGTAACAGATGCTATAACTTTGAAGACGATTGTACGCTCAAATCCCGGACTGGTTCTGTTGAAAAAAGGAGTCGTGATTAATAAGTGGAGCGTGAATAATCTTCCCGAAGAGACTGAGTTCGCGGGGCGTCGCTTGGAACAGACGGCTGTCGGTACTTTGGTGCGGGAGGCTTCTTGGGTCCGGATGATCAAAGTGCTCTTTTGGTATGTTGTACCATTGTTGCTACTTACTTTGTTCGATCGTATCTGGATCGCCTTTAAGATGAGACAGAGAACAAAACATAAAAAACGAGTTTTAAACCTAATAAAACAACAAGAAAATGAGAAAGAAAATTGTAGCAGGTAACTGGAAGATGAACCTGAACTTGCAGGAAGGTGTTGCTTTGGCAACTGAGTTGAACGCAGCTTTGACAGCTGACAAACCAAATTGTGATGTAGTAATCTGCACTCCGTTCATTCACTTGGCTTCAGTAGCTAATGTTCTGGATGCAAACTTGATCGGTTTGGGTGCTGAGAACTGCGCAGACAAGGTTTCAGGTGCATATACTGGTGAGGTTTCTGCCGCTATGGTTAAGTCTACTGGTGCACAGTATGTAATTTTGGGTCACTCAGAGCGTCGTGCATATTATGGCGAGACTGCTGAGATCCTGAAAGAGAAAGTAAACTTGGCTTTGGCTAACGGTCTGAAGGTAATCTTCTGCATCGGTGAGGTTCTGGAAGAGCGTGAGGCTGAGAAGCAGAATGAGGTTGTAAAGGCTCAGTTGGAAGGATCATTGTTCGATCTGACTGCAGAGCAGTTCTCAAACATCATCTTGGCTTATGAGCCGGTTTGGGCTATCGGTACAGGTAAGACTGCTACTGCTGAGCAGGCTGAAGAAATGCACGCTTTCATCCGTAGCACTATCGCTGACAAGTTCGGTGCTGAGGCTGCTGAGAATGTTTCTATCCTGTATGGTGGAAGCTGCAAGCCTTCAAATGCTAAGGAAATCTTCGCTAAGCCAAACGTAGACGGTGGTTTGATCGGTGGTGCTGCTCTGAAGTGCGCTGATTTCAAGGGTATCATCGACGCTTGGAAAGCATAATTTTCGAATTCGGGAAATTATAGAAAAATAAAGCAGAAATGCCATTCCGAGCAAGTGCCGGTGGGGCGCTTTTCTTCGGAATGGCATTTTATTTTTTGGAAAGATATTTCTTTCAGACAAACTCTTTAATGGTTTTTATATGAAGCACCTTTTTATTGGATTACTTGGAGTGATGCTGGCTTTGCCTCTTTATGCCCAGGACTTTACGGATCGTCTGGAACGGGTTGAGGATGGTAAGGGGCGTGTCGTTATTCATCAGGATCCGGCTATTGAGCGTTTGGTTAATGGCTCTCCCGAGGTGAAGAAGGAGAAACCGGACGATCACACGGTGCAGTTTTCTGGCTTGAAGAAAGATGATCCGGATTCCAGCAAAAGTATTGTAAGTAGTGACACAACGACTCCAAAAGTCTATCGTTCCAAGTATACAACTGTTGGTTATCGTATTCAGGTTTTTTCCGGAGGAAATTCGCGTGCTGCGCGCGAGCAGGCCATGCGAAAGGGAAATCAGGTAAAGAAGTATTTTGCCGATATTCCTGTGTATACTCATTTTTATAGTCCTCGTTGGACATGCCGCATTGGTGATTTCCGCTCATATGCGGAGGCCAGTAAGGTATTGAGCGAACTGAAAAGTACGGGCGCTTTTGGTGAAGCTGTGATTGTAAAGTGCAAAATTCAAGTTGCTTACTGATAATGGATAAGACAAATAATACAGATTTGAAAATACAGAATGAATTGGCTGCTCATTATAAGGAGGTCCTTTCTTTATTGGGAGAAGATGCCGAGCGTGAGGGATTGCTGAAAACTCCGGAGCGTGTGGCAAAGGCGATGCTTACTCTCACGCGTGGATATCATGAGGATCCGGCGGCAATTTTGAATTCTGCTAAATTTAAGGAAAACTATAATCAAATGGTTATAGTGAAAGATATTGATTTTTTCTCTTTGTGCGAACATCATATGTTACCGTTCTACGGAAAGGTCCATGTGGCTTATATTCCAAATGGCTATATTACGGGACTCAGTAAGATTGCCCGTGTGGTAGATTCGTTTTCTCATCGTTTGCAAGTGCAGGAGCGCATGACTTTGCAGATAAAGGAGTGTATCCAGGAGGCTTTGAACCCTCTGGGTGTTATGGTTGTCGTAGAGGCTCAACATATGTGCATGCAGATGCGTGGTGTGGAAAAACAGAATTCTGTTACGACAACCAGTGATTTTACTGGAGCGTTTCAGCAGGCAAAAACGCGTGAAGAGTTTTTGAATCTGATTCATCATAAATAAAAACATTGCAAAAGAAATAGAGGTCCGATAGCTTTTTATGGCTGTCGGACTTTTTTGTTCTGGTCCCGGTTTGCTGTTTTTCATGGGGCGCAATTTGCCTTTTTAAGAGAATGGTGTGCTTCAAAGGGGCTATTGGAGTTATCTGAAGAGGGGAGGGTATGGATGTACAATTGTGTCTCTTTCTATTTTTGGAAAATGGCGTTTTGTCGTGTTTTGTCATTTTCCTGAGAAATGGAAATGAATTTTTATGCATTTTTTTTGAGAGAATCATTTTGTTATTAATTGCTTGTTTTACAATTTATTGAGTGCAGTTTTTGGGGCTTATGGCGCGATTTTGAAAATAGAAAAATGAATTTTTTCTCGAAAATATTTGGTGGGAAAGAAAAAAGTATCTACCTTTGCAACCGCA
>CAJMQV010000135.1 GCA_905215575.1 uncultured bacterium
ATATTCTATACCGATAACGTCGGCACTGATTTTTGTCTTGACGTATTCGCTGGCCATCATATCGGCAAAGCACTGGGCTTTTTTCAGATCCGAACAGCCGATGGTCAGATAAGTGAGACGGTCCATGGCTACTTCTTCGGCATGGCTCGGTCCGCCCAGTACGGCCAGATTTTCGTCGGGCACATTATATACCTGATGGAAGTATTCCGAGCAGACTAAGTTTTCGTCGGGCACAATACCTTTAATGGCTGTAACGATGAACTTGTCGCGCAGTTTTACTTTCAGTTTTTTCAGGTGACTTTTCAGATAAGGCGAAGGAGTTACAAAAATCAGAGTGTCTGAGTTCTCTACTACCTTATTAATATCTGAAGAGAAATGGATACGGTTTACATCGAAATGAACACTGGTAAGATATGCAGGATTATGGCCCAGACGACGGAACTCCTCGATTCGGTCGTCCCGTCGCATGTACCAATAAATGGAGTCGTTTTGCTCCAGCATCATTTTGGCAATGGCCGTAGCCCAGCTACCACCACCCATGATTGCTATGGTTCCGCAATTCTCCATGATGTTTCGTTTATTTCAGTTTCTCCACCCATTCCGCAATATCATTTACGGAAGGCTTGTTCATCTCTAATTTATATTTTTTGATAATATCGCCGATCTGCTGCTGGATCTTCTGCGGATTACCGTCTTTCAGATCATTTACCAGATTGTATCCGGCTTTTTGCAGTACGGGAACGATTTCTTCCGGTACTCCGATAGCAACATATTCGCGAGGAGCATCTTTCGGGATCTTCTTTTCCGGACGCATCTGCGGGAAGAACAGAACTTCCTGAATCGTAGTCTGTCCGGTAAGCAACATGGTAAGACGGTCCATGCCGATACCGATACCGGCAAGATTTGGCATACCGTATTGCAGGGCGCGCAGGAAGTCCTGATCGATGAACATAGCCTCGTCGTCTCCCTTTTCGCTCAGGCGCAACTGCTCCTGGAAGCGCTCTTCCTGATCGATCGGATCGTTCAACTCAGAGTAAGCGTTAGCCAACTCCTTACCGTTGACCATCAACTCAAAACGTTCTGTCAGCTCCGGATTGTTACGGTGCTTCTTGGTCAGCGGAGACATCTCGATCGGATAATCGGTGATGAATGTAGGCTGAATGAAAGTACCTTCGCAGAATTCGCCGAAGATTTCGTCGATCATCTTACCCTTACCAAAGGTTTCGTCTACTTCGTCCAGCTTCAGAGCCTTGCACACTTCGCGGATCTCTTCCTCGCTCTTACCGTTCAAGTCGTAACCGGTCTTTTCTTTAATGGCATCCAGTATAGTGATGCGCTTGTAAGGAGCCTTGAAGTCGATGATGTTGTCACCCACCTTAACCTGAGTAGTACCGTTTACATCCAAAGCGATCTTCTCAAGCAGTTTCTCGGTGTACTCCATCATCCAGTAGATATCCTTGTAAGAAACGTAAAGCTCCATACAGGTAAACTCCGGATTGTGGTTGCGGTCCATACCTTCGTTACGGAAGTTCTTAGAGAATTCGTATACACCCTCGAAACCACCCACGATCAGTTTCTTCAGATACAACTCACAGGCAATACGCATATACAAGTCAATATCCAATGCGTTGTGGTGAGTGATGAACGGACGGGCTGAAGCTCCACCCGGAATAGATTGCAGGATAGGAGTCTCAACTTCAGTATAACCATCCTTGTCGAAGAAATCTCTCATAGATTTGAATATCTTAGATCTCTTCAGGAATGTTTCTTTTACTCCCTGATTTACCACCAGGTCAACATAACGCTGTCTGTATCTCAATTCTGGATCATCGAATGAATCGTATACTTCGCCGTCCTTAGTCTTTACGATAGGCAGCGGCTTGATACTTTTTGCCAGAACAGTCAGTTCTTTGGCATGCACACTGATTTCTCCGGTCTGTGTCTTGAAAACAAAACCCTTGATACCGATAAAGTCACCCAAGTCGAGCAACTTCTTGAAAACAGTTGTATACATATCCTTGTTTTCACCCGGGCAGATGTCGTCACGAGTGATATATACCTGAATACGTCCTTTTGAGTCTTGAAGTTCGATGAAAGAAGCTTTACCCATGATGCGTCGGCTCATCATACGGCCGGCAATGCATACTTCTCTCGGTTCGTCTGTTTCGCAGAATTCATTGCGTATGTCTGTTGAGAATGCGTTGGTTGGGAATTCTGCAGCCGGATACGGATCGATACCCATGGCACGCATTTCATTCAGATTGTTACGTCTTACGATTTCCTGTTCACTTAATTCTAAAATATTCATGATCGTTACAATTTCTGTATTTAATCGCAAAAATACAAAAGTTTTCCGAGCAGGACAATGATTTTTGTATTTGTTGCTGAATTTCCTATATAAAATGTGTCAGAATGGTCTGTTTTTACCATTTCTTTATATATACGTTCGTTTCCTTTTTCTCAAAATCCATGCTTTGATAGAGCCGGTTGGCTTTTATGCGAGATGGTTTTGACGTAAATAATAGTTGGGATACACCTTGACGGCGGGCCTCTTCTGTTGCATAAGAAACGAGCATTCGTCCGCCACCTTGTCCTTGATATTCAGGTAATACGACAACATCCTCCAGACAGGCCTTTTTGCCCGTTATACTGTGGTATATGCCCAGACAACAGCATCCGATAAGTTTGTCCTGATCATATAGTCCATAAAGATGGCTTTCTGGAGACCGTAACAGGCTGTTCAGATTCTCTTTGGAGAAAGAACTGTTGGGGCTTAATGTGGTTAGTAATGATTGAATGTCCTGAATATCAGTTGTACTTAAATATTTGATTTCGTTTATTTGCATGTAAATGATTCTTTTAATTGATGGCAATATGATGAAAAAAAATGATTTTAGCAAATACAAACGTGACTTTTTATATAATGAATAAATAAAGGGTTAAAAAAAATAAATCAGAATGAGATATCATAATGCAAACTTTATTGTTCTGACAAAAGTTTCTTACTTTAGCATGATATTAAATGTTATTACTTATGAGATTATCAAATAAAAAAATGTTGTGGGCTGCATTATTGCTTTGGATGCCAGCCTTTCCGTTGTCGGCCGATGAGTTTTCTTTGACAACAGAAAAAGAGGCGGGAGCAAATATATCTGTAGCTCTAAATTCAGGAGTAGAGGCTACCTTGATCTGGGATGAAGATGAATCTACGAGTGAAGATCTTATCTTTAATGGAGATTTTCAAGAAATTCCTGTAAAAGGTAAGGTGTTGAAAATTACGACAAAACAGCCTGTTACAACTTTGTACTGTAGTGATAATGATTTGGTGGGATTGTCTATCTCTACATTAGGATCATTGCAGACATTAGTATGCGATGATAATAAAATTTCCGGTATATCTTTGTATTCCAATGGAGAGCTTAGAGAAATATCTCTGCAAAGAAATTCATTGCAAAATGTATCTTTAGAGAGTAATCAAAAATTAGAGAGCGTTAATCTGGCTCAGAATCCATTGAAGACTTTGACCGTGAGTTCGTTGCCAGAACTTAAAACGATCAATATCGCTCAAACGGAATTGTCTATATTTAATGCTTCTAAGTCTTCTAACCTTAAGAAGCTTTTTGCTCAAGAGTCTTCATTGACGAGTGTTAATGTATCTGGACCGGTTGAAACTGTCTGTGTTTATCAGAATCAGTTGGAAACCTTAAACCTTTCGAATACAGCTGACGTTAAAAACTTCTGGGCTTCTGACAACAAGCTTTCAACCTTGGATTTGGGATCAGCAAAAAAACTGGCTGACCTTGTAGCCGAGAGAAACAATCTGCGCGAAATATCACTGTCAAGTCAAACAAGAAGTACGCTCAAGAACTTTTTTGTTTCAGACAATGAGTTGATGTTCAATTCATTTCCTACCCAAACTTCTTCCATGACTGCGGAGTTGACTCCTCAGAGAAACCATATGCTCAATCAGACTGTAGGAGTTGATGAAAGCGTGGTCTTGGATGATCTGGTATTGCGAAATGCTTGGGGAGAGTATCTGAAGCCAACTTATGTCTGGAAACTGAAATCAGACGATTCCGTTATTCCCGAAACGGACTGGAAGAATACACGAAACGCCGAGTTCTCTTTTTCCAAGCCGTTCGGTGATGTTTACTGTGAAGTCAGCATGACCAAATATCCGGATGTGGTTTTAAAGGTAGACGGAATACATGTAGGTGATGCTACTGGTATTTCTTCTTCCGAATTTGATTCTGCGTGCCAGATAACCGGAGGAGAAAACTGTATTCGTATTGTATGTTCAAGTCCTTGCCAGATTGCGGTAGTGCGTTCTGACGGTAAGTTTGTTCGTTCAGAAAAGGTTCAGGCTGGAACTTATGAATGGGTTATGCCAAAAGGAATTTATATCGTAAATAACAAAAAGGTTTTAGTAAAGTGATCAAAATATTATGAGAAATAAAAACATAACATTTGCGGCATGTCTGTTGGCTGCATCTTCGTTTTCCTTGTCTGCTCAGAATGCAGAACCATTGAAACTGAAAAAACCGGACAGCCATGCTTCTGCCATTTTGGTGAATAAGGATACCATCAAGGTGGATTATCCTTTGGCATTGGCCCAATTATCCTATTTGTCTGATCAGGATTGCAAGGCTACAGTCGCTTCCGGTTCAGAGGATATGATTCAAGTCAAGGAATCAAAAGGTGATTTGGTGACCTTGCTGGTTGAAGACAACTACAGTGTAGACGAGCGTGTTGGTAAAGTAACTTTGACAACGGCAGACGGTTCTTGCAGTCGTGATGTTGTCGTGTTGCAGGGAGGAAATACCTCTGCCAAGGATCTGCCTCAGGACAACCAGCTGGAAATCGCGTCAGCAACTGCAAATCAGGAGCAGGGTGGAGAAGGTATTGCCCGTTCTTATGACGGTAATATAAATACGTTGTATCATTCTCCGTATAGTTCTACAAAGTTTCCTGTACAGTTGACTTATAATCTGAAGTCCCCTTCACATGTTGACTATTTGATGTATACTCCCCGACAGTCTGGTGGCCAGAACGGTAACTTTGGTGAGGTGAAGGTTTATTGCGCCACTTCAGATAATCCGTCTGAGTTCAAGCTGATCACACAAAAAGATCTGGAGCAGTCTTCATCTTCGTCTACGATAGATTTGGGTGAAAATGGTGTGGATCAGGTGGTCGCAGTCCGTCTGGAGGTGTTGAGCGGCTACGGCAACTTTGCAAGCTGTGCGGAGATGGCTTTTTATACCCGTAATCACGAACTGGATCAAATGTTTTCTCAGTATTTTGAAGATGCATTGTGCACCCGCTTGAAACCGGGAGTTGACGAAGCTGCAATATCTAAAATTGCCAAT
>CAJMQV010000136.1 GCA_905215575.1 uncultured bacterium
GGCCCGATCGTGCCGATCGGGCCCTTCGTCGTTTTTGCAATTATTTCTCTTTCCGCATTTGTCTAAACCAAAGAATCCAATTCCCGACGAAGGGAAACCAGTTCTTCACGCAACTGTTGCAGACGGTCGATTACCTCGGCCACATTCTGGGTTCCTTCCTTGTTTTTCTTCAAGATATCGCGCGCAGCGGCTATTTTCAGTCCGCGCACTTTTACAAGGTTGTGCACCAGGCGCACCGCCTCAATGTCCTCCTGAGTGTATTGCCGGATATTTCTTCCCGCCTTTTTGGGAGCGATTGTCGGAAATTCCTTCTCCCAATAACGCAACAAAGTTTCCGAAACATCAAACATTTCCGCCACTTCGCTGATGGAATAGTAAAGCTTTAGTTTTTTATTGGGATTCAATGCCATAATTATCCTTGCTCCTATCAGTCGTTTTCATTTCTTTTCCTTGCAAAAATAAGCAAAACAAGCTATCTTTGCAACAGAATGTATAAGAATATAAACACTTTAAGACAAAAATAAGATGACTGCAAATGAAATTCGCGACTCGTTCAAGAAATTCTTCGAGTCAAAAGGACACCTCATTGTCCCATCAGCACCGATGGTCATTAAGGACGACCCGACACTGATGTTTACCAACGCTGGTATGAACCAGTTTAAAGATATCATTTTGGGTAACCGCCCGGCAGTAAGCAAGCGATGCACAGACTCACAGAAGTGCTTGCGCGTGAGCGGAAAGCACAACGACCTGGAGGAAGTAGGACACGACACTTACCACCACACCATGTTCGAGATGCTGGGTAACTGGAGCTTCGGCGATTACTTCAAGAAAGAAGCGATCGAATGGGCCTGGGAATACCTGGTTGATGTTCTGAAAATTGACAAGACCAATCTTTATGCCACCGTATTTGAAGGTGCCAAGGAAGAAGGATTGGAAAGAGATAATGAGGCGGCAGCCATCTGGGCACAGTTCCTGCCGGAAGATCATATCCTGAACGGAAACAAGCACGACAACTTCTGGGAAATGGGAGCAACCGGTCCTTGCGGTCCTTGCTCTGAGATCCACATCGACCTGCGTCCGGAAGAAGAAAAGGCCAAAGTTCCGGGAAGAGAACTCGTAAACAAAGACAACCCGCTGGTTATCGAGATCTGGAATCTGGTATTCATGCAGTACAACCGCAAGGCCGACCAGTCACTCGAGCCACTGCCAGCCAAGGTAATCGATACCGGTATGGGATTTGAGCGTCTTTGCGCCGTAATGCAGGGCAAGCGTTCAAACTACGACACCGACGTGTTCCAGCCAATCATCAAGGTAATCGGTGATCTGTCTGGCTGCAAGTACGGCGAAGATTCCAAGAAAGATGTCGCCATGCGTGTTGTTGCCGACCACCTGCGTACCATCGCCTTCTCTATTGCCGACGGCCAGTTGCCGGGTAATGCCAAGGCAGGTTATGTAATCCGCCGTATTCTGCGCCGCGCTGTGCGCTATGCATATACCTTCCTCGGACAGAAGGAAGCCTTCATGTATAAACTGCTCCCGGTACTGATCCAGGAAATGGGAGGCACCTATCCGGAACTGGAAGCTCAGAAAGTTCTGATCTCCAAGGTGATCAAGGAAGAAGAGGATTCTTTCCTCCGCACTTTGGAAACCGGTATCCGTCTGTTGGACCGCGTGATGGAAGAAACCAAGGCTGCCGGAAGCACCACCATCAACGGTGTGCAGGCATTTACCCTGTTCGACACTTACGGATTCCCGCTCGACCTTACCGAACTGATCTGCCGTGAGAACGGTATGAGCGTAGACGAAGAAGCTTTCAACGCAGAAATGCAGAAGCAGAAAGAACGTGCCCGCAACGCGGCTTCAGTAGAAACCGGCGACTGGGTAGTTCTGAAAGAAGGCGAAACCGAATTTGTAGGTTGGGATTACACTGAATACGAATGCCAAATCCTGAAATACCGTCAGGTAACCCAGAAGAAGCAGACTTTGTTCCAGATCGTACTCGACAAGACTCCGTTCTATGCCGAAATGGGTGGACAGGTTGGCGACCGCGGTGTGCTTTGCTCTGAATTCGAAACTATTGAAATCATTGATACCAAGCGCGAGAATAACTTGCCGATCCACTTGTGCAAGCAGTTGCCTCAGCATCCGGAAGCTCCGTTCATGGCATGTGTAGATGTTGACCTGCGTAATGCCAGCGCTGCCAACCACACTGCAACCCACCTGCTCGATCAGGCTCTGCGCGAAGTGCTGGGTACTCATGTTGAGCAAAAGGGTTCTTTGGTTACTCCGGAATATCTGCGCTTCGACTTCTCACACTTCCAGAAGGTTACCGACGAGGAACTGCGCGAAGTAGAAAGAAAGGTAAATGCCAAGATCCGTGCCAACATCCCGTTGCAGGATCACCGCGACATGCCGATCGAAGAGGCCAAGGAACTGGGAGCTATCGCATTGTTCGGCGAGAAATATGGTGATAAAGTGCGCGTTGTTCAGTTTGCCGACAGTGTGGAATTCTGCGGCGGTTGCCACGTGAGCGCTACAGGTAAGATCGGTATGGTGAAGATCATGAGCGAAAGTTCTGTTGCAGCAGGCATACGACGCATTGAAGCCATCACCGGAGAAAAGGTGGAGAATATGCTCTACACCATCGAAGATACTCTTAGCGAACTGAAAGCCATGTTCAACAACGCTCCGGATGTGAAGGCTGCCGTAATCAAGGCTATCGACGAAAACAGCGCCTTGAAGAAGCAGATGGAGGATATGGTACGCGAGAAAGCAGCACAGGCCAAGCAGCAGCTGATCCAGAATGCAACTATAGCCAACGGCATTCATATCTTCAAGGGCGTGTTGCCATTGCCGGCAGATGCCATCAAGGATATTGCCTTCCAGCTGCGTGCCGAGCAGGAAAATGCTCTGGTTGTCATCGGAAGCATATTCGACAACAAACCGATGCTTACAGCCGCTGCATCTGATTCTTTGGTAAAAGAGCAGGGTGTTCACGTAGGCAAGGCCATCCGCGAAGCTGCCAAGCTGATTCAGGGTGGTGGTGGCGGTCAGCCTCACTTTGCAACTGCCGGAGGTAAGAACCCGGACGGTTTGAGCGCTGCCGTAGACAAGTTGATCGAATTGGCTTGCTAAAAAAGAAAGAAAAAACGATTCCGAAATAGAAAGAGGCTATGCCCGACGGGGCATAGCCTCTTCTTGTTATAAGAAACATCCCGACGATTTTCTGATTTCATCGAAAGGAATTTCTGATTTCGTCGGGATCATTTTTTTATTCCTCTTCAATCATTCGGAACATGCGCGGCGACATGCCCGTGATATTCTTGAAAAAACGTCCGAACTTGCTCTGATCCACAAAGCCAAGCTCCTGACTTACCTGCTTGATGCTTTTATCCGTGTAATAAAGCATTTTCTTGGCTTCGGTAATCAAAGGTTCGTCTATCCAGTAAGTAAAATGACATCCGCTTACTTCCTTGATCACAGCCGAAAGATACTTGGGTGTCAATCCTAAGACTGCGGCATAAAAAACAAGGTTACGCTCGGACAGGAAATGTGTCTCAACCAATTTCAGAAAATCATAAAACACCTGCTCCTTCCGTGTTGGCACCTGCAAGGCCTTCGGATTATGAAGCCAATACAATTCCATATCCCTCAACAGCATGGTTTCCAGAATGCGATACACCAAAGACTTGTCAAAAGCACTTCCCGAAAGCACACGTTTTCTCAAAGTATAATAAAAATCCAGCTGAGACATGTGATGGTCTTCCGTACACGATGTCATATAGAATTTGTTGATCCGCTCACACGTGGCCAGATTAAAACCGACTTCTTCAAAAAGACGACTTACGATATCCCCGCCCACAACCAGACAAAAATACTTCAAGTCTTCGGAATGACTGATTGTTCGGATAAAACATCCCTGCATCAAAACCAGAAAATCCCTCTCTCCTAATTTTATTTCACGCCCGTTTATATCCAAATGGCACGATCCAGAAAGAATATGCACACAATAAAATTCTGTGGCCGATGTCATACGACGAAGTTTGTTGCAGCAGTAGGATATATTAAGTTCTGTGTTGTCTGATATAGAAAAGTCTTTGTCAACCGTGTGATAGAAGTAAGCCATTAAACACCAATCTTATTGTTTTGAAAATCCAAAAATAAGCATTTTTGAACAGAAATTTAGTGAGTGATGAAACAATGTATACATAAATTATCTTACATCAGCTGGTTTTTAGGCCAGTTTACCAGATAGACACGCTCTTTGGCTCGCGTAATTGCCGTATACAGCCAGCGTACGTACTCTCCTACGGATTGGTCCTCGCCCACATATCCCTGATCCACAAACACACGTTCCCACTGTCCGCCCTGGGCTTTATGGCAGGTCACGGCATAGGCAAACTTCACCTGAAGGGCATTAAACAGCCCGTCGGACTTGATTTTCTTCAGCCGCTCTTTCTTATTGGATATCTCGGGATAATCCTCCCAAACGGAATGAAACAGACGGTCGGATTCATCGCGGGTCAGTGCCGCAGCCTCACTGGTCAATGTATTTAATATAATTGTAACTTCCAGCTCAATTTGTCCATAATCGGGAAACTCCAGTACGGCATCGGCAAAGTCAAATCCGTAAATATTTCTGTGACGCCTAACCTTGCGTACTCTGGCCACATCTCCGTTGGCAATAAAGTCCAGGCCGGTAGTCTTTCTGGTTTCCTCGTCCACCCAGAAATAATTGTTCTTGGCAATGATAATCCAGTCGCCGCTTGTCAATAATTCCTCCCGACCAAGAATACGGCCACGGATTCCCTGATTATAGATATTGGCACGCTTGTTGGAACGCGTCACCACAATCGTTTCCTCCATCCCACATTGATAATAAGCCTGTTCCAGTTCCTCAATCAATGTTTCACCGGAAATGGAAACCACATCCGGAAAGCCAGAAACCTTCAGCGCCGGCAATCCGGAAAGGTGATCGGAAAACAACTGCTTCCTCAGAGCGGCGGCATTCCACAAAATCCCCGACTCGGCCATCTGACGATGCACTCCGGTCAAAGTTCCGGCGTATACGGTCAACCCATAGCCTTCCAGCCGCTGCCGGTTCAAAGCCGGACTCTCCAAGGTTCCCACCGGCGGAAGCTGGGCATCATCTCCCACCAGCACCAGGCGGCAGCGCTTTCCCGAAGCTACAAAGCGGATCAGATCATCCAACAAACCGGGCGCAACGTCAGGCAAAAGTTTTCGTCTTGCCGAATTGATAATAGAACATACCGCCTACCATCCAGTGG
>CAJMQV010000137.1 GCA_905215575.1 uncultured bacterium
GCTCTTCCGATCTCATGGAATCCATGCAGCCCGGTGCCACTCCAAACCACAGTCGTGGTCGCCCGAGTTTTTTGAAATCACGAAAATCACCGTGCCAGTCCGGTTGCGGAACAATGGCTACCTTCAGTCCTTCCGCTTCGAGTACACGACCGATAACGGCGGCTCCGAATGAGGGATGATCCACGTAGGCATCGGCGCTGAAAAGTATGATGTCCAACTGTTTCCATCCGCGCAGGTCCATTTCCTTTTTGGTTGTGGGCAACCAGTCTGTCAAGCGATATTCTTTCATGAATTCTTTTTGTTATTCGGGTTCTTGTTCTATGTTTTCTTCTATTTCGTCTTCTGTTTGACTCCAGTTTTTATACAATTGCAGCAGCTGGTTCAGTCCGTGCGCTTTCATGTTGTCGTTATAAAGCACTTCATGACTGAAATTGATCAGATCGTGACTTTCCGGTTCTGCTTCCATAAGGGAGCGTACCATCAGTTTCAACTTATCCAGCACGTCTTCATTGACAATACCGGTGCTTCCCACCAGGTCTTTGAAGAGCGAACGCTCTTTGATAGTATGCAAATGTTCGTCTGTTATATACATTTCACGGCTTCCCGTGGCGTTGGTTTGAATCTTGTACATGGTTATTTAATTATTAAGGTTTGATTTATGAGATACAAATATAGGTATGATTTTCTAAAAAAACTATTTTGTCAATAGAAATTTTAGGATAGCCGCCATCATTTTATCTCTGATCTGATCTTCTTTGATGCATTCGAACGGGAAGCCTAAAGCCATGCAGCGATAGTCGCGTCCCGCATAGGCTATTCCGGCACTCACCTGATTGTTGTAGAGCATCACGGCAAAAGAGTCATGTACCGGGGTGATGCAGTCCACCCATGTAGTGGTGTAATGCTCTTCGTTGAGCTGGTTGTACAGAGAACACGAGGTGTTCATTCCGGTAACCGACTGGATCTGGTTGGCCTGAACCCGTCCGGAAGTCTTGAATTTCAGAATGTTCTGTGTAAACTGCTGCTCGTCCACTCCCAGCATGTCCGATCCGATGTATGCTCCGCTCACCAACAGGTTTCCTTGCATGCGCACGTATTCCTTCAGCGCATTTTGCAAAGGGATGGTAAAAGTCTTGTAATCTTTCAGACTGTATCCGTCACTGCGTTGCAGTCCCAATATCAGGTCTACGGCATTATAGTCATTCAGATTCACCTCTCCGCGTTCTACGGCTTCACGGCTGCACGATGCAAACGAGTAGTTTCCGGCCGCCGCGATGGCTTTTCCATGCTGGCGTGGAAAATCAAATGAGTTTCCCGCTATCAGCAGACCCGAAAGTTCATTTCCGCTATATCCCAGTCCGTCCGGACCTTCGCGGCCGATGGCAGAGCGGTCAAAGTTTATCTGTGCGCCACAGTATCCCGGGAATGTATTCAGATAGATTCCCGGATCAGCGTTCAGGTCAAATCCTTGCTGGGAATCCGTGTTGATGGGTTGTGGTCCGGCCAGTCGTTGGAATCCGTTGACAATCATTATGGTGGCCCGGGTATCTTCGGCAATGTAGGCCGTGAGTTCTTCCGAAGGCATGCTGCATCCGCCGTTGTTCAGAGCACAGATCTTGAAGCTGTATATGGTGTTTGGAGTGGCTTTGATTGTGAAGCGCGGGTCGCGTACATAAGTACCGTTGTCAAAGTCCTGTTCTCCTATTTTCGTATAGACGATATATCCTGATGGTTTGGCCGAAGGTTCCAGAGGATCGGGTGTCGGCGACCATCCCAAAGAGATGTTCCGGCGGGCTACATCTATTGAGGTATAGCATTCCGATACCGGAAGCGGTTGCACCGTGTAGTCCTGATCATGCTGTGTGGCCGTATATTTCAGAAGACCCTTATACAAGGCGCGCGACAGATGGAACTTGAATACCGGGTCGTGTGCTTTCATCATGTCGGCAAAGTTCTGATGCGAAAGAGTTTCGATGATTACTGCGGGAATCTGCGGAACGCGCGTTTCGCTGTAATTGCGGTCGAACAGCTGTCGCCGGCTCCAGTTGCCGAACAGCCGTGTCAGGTCATCTTTAGCCTGCGAGATCATCATGTCGCACAGGTCGCGTGACGCCAGGCGCGACATACCTTCCGGAAAGATTCCGTCGTCAGTCTGGGTGGTGTAAATACCTAATGCTCCCACATAAGAGCCGTTTCTGCGTACTTCGGCATCACTGTGAATCGCCACGGAGGCTTCGATCGGCACATTCAGTCCGTTGCCCGAGGGCAGATATTCTGAACCTCCGGCCAGATAATTGGTCATGCGTGAGCGCACATTGATGTCGTCGGCATAGTCATTTGTGCCTTGTTTGGAACTGTATACGTCATAAGGCATTCCAGCCCATTGGCCGGAATAGCGTGCTCCTTCCAAAAAGCGTGGCATGCCGCTGACACTGCCGCCCCGCACAATGTTTCCCATTCCGCCGCCAAAACGTACGGCATCCGCCGTTACAAGGCCTTCATCACTACTGAAGTTGCTCAGCAGTACACTGTTTTGCGGTGTTTGTCCTTTGGAGAAATGGAATGTACCGAGATAAACCCATGTGCTTCCGCCCATGCGCTGGTCTACATGAAAGGTGGTTTCGACACCCTGATGCACCACCGTGTATGCGGCATCCTTTACATTGTTCGGGTCCTGCGGATAAGAAACATATACCGCATAGTCGCCGTCGGCCGGTATATTTGGAGTCCAGCGCACATAGGAAGCCTGCGATTTCTTTCCGACGCTTTGTGTCAGAATGGTGGTACCCATGCTGAATGGATTTTCTCCTTCGCTCAGAGGTTGGTTGGGAGCGTAGGAAAAGCCTCGCTGCGAGCCGCCTGTCCATGTATGTCTTTTGTTTACTGTTTCAAAAAGTCCGTTTTCGTTGGGGCGGTCATTGTCTACAATCACTTCATTTTTCTGCCAGTTCCGTTCGCGGGGACTGAATACATAGGCTCCTGCGTTCTCCAGCATCGGTATGAGATAAGGGATGACAAATGTCTGGGTCAGCAGATCCTCGTTGGTGCAGAACAGGTTGGGGCGCTGCCATTTCCACATGCCCGATTCCTGACGGTAGTAGCGTCCGTGGCTGGCCCATACGGCAAAATGCCGGTTTTGCAGGCCGCGTGTAAAGTCGGGTAGTGGAGAATCCTTGCTTACCCATATCCGGTCGTCTTCTTTTTGCTTCCACAGCTTTTCGGGATCTTTTTTCCGTGCTCTGCTGTTGGGAATCATTTTTTCGATCGGATAGTAACTTCCTAAAATACTCAGTTCGTATCCTTTATATTTTGAGGGCAACAGTTTGCGTACATTCTTATAAATCTGATCTACTGTCTTTTCAGAAAAAGAAATAGATGAAAATATCTCGTCTCCAAAGACTTGGACGGTTTTCTTGTCGTCGCTGATGACCACACGTTCCACCTTGGCATATTCCGGTTGGGCCAGAGTGACGGGGAGGTCCAGTTCTTTGAAGTAGTCGTTTATCTGGCTTTTCAGGTTTGTTTCTGCATTCTGTGCAAAAACAGAAAATCCCAGCAGGAAGAATCCTGCCAGGAAACTGGTATATCTTTTATTCATGCTGTTCATTTTGGAAATCCGAATTTTTCGGGATGTCTTCCCTGAAAGGGCTTAAAGTAATTGATGATTTCCTGCATTTGCCCTTCTATGTTCCCGTCGGGAATGACTGCCTTGTGGCACACAATCCGTTTCTCTTTGAAGTCCAAACCGTAGAGTTGTATGGGAATACCGGCTTTCAGGGCAATATAATAAAATCCTTTTTTCCATTCTTCTACCCGTGAACGGGTGCCTTCCGGTGTGATGGCCAGTCGGAAGGTGTCCATCTGTTTGGAGGCTTCGGCCAGCTGGTCCGTGAGGCTGCATTTTTTACTCCGGTGTACCGGAATGCCTCCCAGACTTTTCATGAAAGGGCCCAGCGGTCCGACGAACCATTCTTTCTTCATCAGAAAGTTGGCTTTGAGTCCGATGGCCCGGCTGTACAGAATGCCGATAATAAAATCCATATTGCTGGTATGGGGAGCCACCGCTATAATGCATTTGGAAGGAAGCTGGACTGTGATGTCCGCAGTCCAGCCCATCCATTTGAAAAGGATTAATTTACTTAATGCTTTGATCATTCTTCCAGTTTTCCGATGTTGTCAATAATCTCTTCCACGCCTTTGTTGAAGTCTTCTTTCAGTTTCTTGTAGAAGGCTTTTACACTGCCTGGTTCGGTATGACTTACTCTGGAGATGATGTCATTTTGCAGATTGATGATGTCTGCGATGATTTTGTGCGCCTGCTCCTTTTTCTCAGCTGAAGGGTTCTGTCCTATCAGGAAAGCACAACTCAGAAAAAGTTCTCCACAGATGCCATTGATATTTTTCTTTAAAATTCTTCTTTTTGCCATAATACAATGCTTTTAATGAATAAATGTGTCGTAAAGGTAATAAAAAAAATAGATAACAACGGTTCGGAGTGATGAAATCAAAAAAAAATACTTTTTCATGAGATTATGTTTCCTTATGTCTGCGGAAATTCGTATTTTTGTATCGATAAAAGAACATTTATTATCAATTTTAAAAACGATATTTAGAATTATGGAAAAAAGTGCACTGCAAATTGCAAGAGCGGCTTATCAGCCAAAGTTACCAAAAGGACTGCAGGGTAATGTAATCGTTAAGGAGGGAGCTCCTACACAGTCTGTTGCTGACCAGGAGGAAATCAAGAAACTGTTCCCGAATACATACGGTATGCCTCTGATTGAGTTCGTTCAGGGCGAGGCTAAGGAATATGCACAGACTAACGTAGGTGTTATCCTTTCCGGTGGTCAGGCTCCTGGCGGTCACAACGTAATTTGTGGTTTGTTCGATGCCTTGAAGCGTCTGAACCCGGCTAACAAGCTGTATGGCTTCATCCTGGGTCCTGGCGGTCTGGTTGACCATAACTACAAGGAACTGACTGCTGACATCATCGACGAGTACCGTAACACCGGTGGTTTCGATATGATCGGTTCAGGACGTACCAAGCTGGAGAAGGAAGAGCAGTTCGAGAAGGGTCTGGAGATCCTGCGTGAGCTGGACATCAAGGCTGTTGTAATCATCGGTGGTGACGACTCTAACACCAATGCTTGTGTATTGGCTGAGTACTATGCTGCCAAGAACTACGGCGTACAGGTAATCGGTTGTCCGAAGACTATCGACGGTGACTTGAAGAACGATCAGATTGAAACTTCATTCGGTTTCG
>CAJMQV010000138.1 GCA_905215575.1 uncultured bacterium
CGCGATCCGTCGATTGAGCGTACACGTACCAATATCTGGCACTTCCCGAACCTGTGGGGTGAAAGTCAGGACAAGGCTGAGGGATATGGTGCTTATTCTGCAATCCTGAAAGGCGATTACCGCATGATTTATTTCTGGGAGAGTCAGGAAAGACGTTTGTATAATATCAAGGAAGATATTGGTGAAACAAATAATTTGGCAAAAACTGAGCCGGAATTGCTGAAGGAACTGTCTAAAGAATTGACAGACTCCTTGAAGGCCTACGACGCACAGCGTCCGTCTTATAAGGAAACCGGCGAAGTGATTCCTTGGCCGGATGAGGCTCCTGCTCCGGTGGAAATTGGAGAAGCTGTGCCTATTACAGCCGGTATTTTCAAGTACAGTACCGAAGATGTGAAGTATTATTACCGGATTTCCGACAATCGCGGTAGCCAAAATAACAACAGCAATTTCTATTGGACACTGGGAGAACACAATGGTTATAAGGCAATTCAGGCTACTCAGGAGCAGTTTGCCAATGCGTATGATGCCACCAAGCAGTATTTCTATTTCATGCCGGGATCAGACGATACTCATTTCACTATGTATACGGTAGATGGCCGTAAGGTGAATTATGTAGACGGAAAAACAGGTTCAGGTTGGAACGGTGGTAATATCGGCTCGGATGTAACGACTCCTTACATGCAGTATGATACTGAAGCTTCCGGAGAATTTCAGTTGATTTCTATCGGTACTATCGGACGCTATGCCATCAAGGCACCGAACGGGGATATCTTGAATGACCGCGGTACCGGAAACGGAAGTGCGGCCAACATGAAGTGGGTAATCAACGCTTATTCCGGAATTACGCTGAACGATGCCGGTAGTAATTATAAGTTTACTGCCGTTCCGGGAAATTCCATCAGCGGTCTGATAACTGAACTTTATAACAAGTATAAGGAAAATGCGGATTATGTAGGTGCTCATGATATCAGCACAGTAACTCCTATTTATGAGGAGGCTATGAAAGATCCTGATCTGGAAGATCTGAAGACTATGGAAGAAGCCTATGCCAAGACCCCGACTGTAGAGATGGAAACCGGTAAAATCTACCGTTTGCGCAATTATATGCGTAAGATCTCTACCGGAAACACAGCCTGCAATGGTGCCGGAGGTTATCTGGAGCCAATGGATGCGAATAATCCGGACCACAACTTATGTAATAAAGGCGGTTATTCTGCGGTTGATGCCGATAATGCTCATGCCAATGCCTTGTGGCGTGCCGTACCTGCAGCTACAGAAGGTACCTTCTATTTGCTGAATCTGAATACCGGAAAGTATATCTCCAAAACCGGAGTAGCCAACAATGCTTATGCGCAGGCCACAGACGATGAGGCTGAGGCTTTGGCTTTGAAGTTGGTTGAATATGGCGATATGCAGTTCAAGGTGGCAGTTGCTTCAGACGAGTCTTTGCGACTGCATATCTCTGGTCTGGCAAACTCAGGCAGTTCTGCACGCCTGATGTTCTATAATGGCGAGGAAAAGGGTACAGCGTCAGCCTGGTACATGATTCATGCCCGCGATATCGATGTCACGACAAAGGAGTCTGCCGATGGTAATTTTGCATCTGCTTATCTGCCGGTAGCAGTGGATATGCCGGAAGGATTGAAGGCTTATACCGGAAAGGTAAATGGTGAGAAACTTGATCTTAAAGAAATTGAAGGTACGGTTCCCACCGAAACCGGAATTGTCTTAAAGGGAGACAAAGCGCAGGTTTACACTTTGCCTATCATAGATGAAGAAGTGACAGCCTTAGAGGATAATGATCTTAAAGGTTCGTTAATTTATAAGGCAGTAGAAGATATGCCTTACTTCCAGCTGATGGTTACTGATGAAAAAGCCGACTTCCAGTCTGTGACATCAGACTATCTTACCGGAAATGCCGCATGGGTGGACGGTACGGGAATTACCGCTCCTAATGGACTGGAGTTGAGTTTTGGTGTTCATGTAGGTATTGATCAGATTGAAGCCGACAAGAAAGACTCAAAGATTTACGATCTTACCGGTCGCCGTGTAAAACGTCCTGCAAAGGGTATTTACATTCAAAACGGTCAGAAAGTGATTTACTAAATTGCATTATTTCATAAACAAGGAAAGTGCTCTCGGCAATCCCGAACAGGGGCCGCAGGGCACTTTCTTTTTATTTGTAGCTGTCAATATTTAAAAAGTAGCAAAAAAACGAGAGATAGTTAGTTTTTTAGATATTTATTTTTATTTTTGTGAACGATATGTCTGCTGAAGTTCATTTCTTTAAGCGGAGATATCCGGAAAAGAAATTTGCGTAATAAAAACTAAACTAAAAACGAAGATTATGAAAAAGAAATTGTTTTTGATCCCATGCCTGGCATTGGGAATTTGTGCCGGAACAACCTCTTGTATGGGATCTTTTGGTTTGTTGAACAAATTTGCCTCCTGGAATCAGGGTGCTACCGGAAATAAATTTGTAAACGGATTTATCGGAATCCTGTTGAGCCCGGTTTACGGCTTCTGTTTTGCCGCCGACTGGTTTGTCTTCAACACCATCGAATTCTGGACCGGCTCACAGCTTATTGCTTCAAACACCACCCAGCGCATGGTGGGCAGCAATGGAGATGTTTATCTCGTGAAATCAGACAAGAACGGATATACCATTACGAACGAAACCCGCAAGGACAGCATGCAGCTGGCTTTTGATGCGCAGACCAACGAATGGAGCAGCATCTATAACGGCGAGACCCGCAAGCTGTTCCGTGTGAATGAAAAGGCCAATACGCTGACGGTATATACTCCTCAGGGAGAAACGGTTGAAGTGAGCAATAACGAAGAAGGCATGCAGGAATTGCAGGCATTGCTGAATGTGGCTCCAATGAAAGCCGAATAAACAGCTAACCCTACTTCTGAAAATATACGATAAGGAGCTGCGTCCGCGACCGGAAGGTTATGGATGCAGCTCCTTGTTTTTTAGGTATGACAGGATGAGTTTAGTATTTGCTGAAGCGGGTTACTCCCATAGAAGCCAGTGCTAGCAGACTGCCCGACAGCGCCACACCGGTCCATCCCCAGTTGGTCCAGGCAGCTCCGGCCAGGAAGGTTCCGAGCGATCCACCTAGGAAATAAGTGGTCATGAAGATGGTGTTGATGCGGTTTGAGGCACTTGGGCAGAGGTTGAACATGGTGGTCTGGTTGCTGAGCTGGATGCACTGCATGCCTATGTCAATAATCAGAATGCCTAGGATCAGATTGATGTAGGCATTGCCTCCCCAGTAGAACAGAGCCCAGGCCAACAGTTGCAGCAGAGTGCCGATATAATTGAAACGTCGCACGCCAACCTGTTGTACAAAACGCCCTACAACTGAAGCCGACAGGGCACCGGCCACGCCACACAGCCCTAAGGCACCCACTTCATCGCTTCCGGCATAGAAAGGAGCCTGGGCCATTTTGAATGCCAGAGTAGCCCACAGACCCATGAATGAACCGAAGGCCAGTCCTGAGCGCACGGCATAGATGCGCAGGGCGGGGTAGTCGCGCACCAGCTGGATGAGCGAACGCATCAGCTGGCTGTATTTTCCCTTGAAATTGCTCTCCGTATTGGGTAAAAGCAACAGAATGACCACGGCCGATACGACCATCAGTACGGCGGCAATATAGTACATCATGCGCCAGCCCAGCCATTCGCCTATATATCCGCTGATGACCCGAGAGGCCAGAATACCCGTGAGCAGGCCGGAGATGATGAATCCTACATTCTTTCCCTTGTTCTTCGGTTCGGAATACTGTGCGGCTAGCGGAACGAAAATCTGCGGGATGACGGAGCAGGCTCCGGTGACCACTGATGCCAGATGGATGACATGGATACTCCGTGCTGAGGCAATACAGAGTAACGAAGCTACCAGCAGACTAAAGTTTGTCAGAATGATTCGCTTGCGGCTATACAGATCGCCCAGAGGGATGATGAACAGCAGCCCCAGAGCATAGCCGATTTGTGTAAGCAGGGCAATGTGATTGGTATCCATTTCCGAGCATTTCAGGTCCATGCGTATCACGTCCAGCAGCGGCTGGTTATAATAAAGATTGGCCACTGAGATACCGGCTATGGCTGCCAGTGTGTAGAGTAATCCTTTGGGGATACCCTGATTTTCCAGTAAGGTATGTTTCATTATAGTTTATATTACGATGAGAGAATAGGAATACTCTCTCTTGGATTATATTAAAATCGATTTTTCTCTGATGGTTTTTATGGTGTTACCCTTGTCATGCGTGCCAGAATCCGCGGAAACTGGAAAGCGAAGATCAGGGTGCAGCAGATGGCGGCTGTGGCATCGGATATGGATTCCGCTGCAAATACGCCTTGCATTCCCCAGAAGTGGGGGAGAATCAGAGCTAACGGGATCAGTAGAATCACTTTACGGAGCAGGGCGATGAATACCGAAATCTTGGCGGCTCCCAGTGCCACAAACATATTCTGGCAGGCACGTTGCAGTCCGAAGATACTCATTCCCGACAGGAAGATGGGCAATACCTGTTCCACGGTTCCGATGAGGCGGGTATCATTGGTAAAGGCCGCTGCCACAGTATGCGGGAAAAAGAGCATGAACAGAATCAGCACCAGATTGAAAGAGAACATGGTAATGACCACGATGCGGAAGCATTCTTTCAGACGTTCGCGGTTACCGTGTCCGTAGTTATAGCTCGCCACCGGCACAAAGCCTTGGGCAAAGCCGGTGAGCGGTACACTGACAAAGAGCATGGCACTCTGCATGATGGCCAGTGCGCTGATATAGATGTCGCCGAACTCCTTGAGGCTGCTGTTCAGCACAAAGCCCACCAGACTTTCGGTGCTGGCCATGATAAAAGGAGAGACACCTAACCCAAGGATAGAAAGCACGATGCCGCGTTTCCACTTCATGTACTGCCTTTCCAGACGCAGGGAGGCACTCTGTGAGGTCAGGAAACGGAGCACCCACGCTGCACTGCAGGCCTGTGAAATGATGGTGGCCCAGGCTGCTCCTTTCACTCCCATATCAAAAGTGAAGATAAAAAGCGGGTCGAGGGCTATATTCAGGACGGCTCCGATGATGACGGACCACATGGCTATGGCTGGTCGGCCCTGTGTGTTGATAAAGGTGTTCAGTCCGACGGACAGCTCTACGAAGAGCGTTCCCAACA
>CAJMQV010000139.1 GCA_905215575.1 uncultured bacterium
GTTGAACGTACAGGCATTAAAAACAGGCATGCGCAAGAAAGAGAAGATTGAAGAGATTATCCGTTTCTGCGAAAACTTCTCTCTGAAGCCGGCACTCATCAACGCCGGACTCGAAGCACTTGGTTCTACTCCACTGCGCTACGGTTGCAAATTGTTTGATGTAATTAACCGACCTCAGATCACCCTGCTCAACATAGCTCCATACATCGAGCCGTTGCAGCATCTGCTCGACAGCATTACCGAGCGCCGTGAAGAAATCATTGAGGCTGCAGAAATCAAGATGAAGTACCACGGCTACATCGCCCGCGAGAAAATCATCGCCGATAAAATGCAACGCTTGGAAAGCATCAAGATCCGCGGACGCTTCGACTACGAGAACATGAATTCCCTCTCCACCGAAGCCCGCCAGAAGCTGAGCAAGATCAATCCCGAAACCTTGGCCCAGGCCGGACGAATACCGGGGGTTTCTCCGAGCGACATCAATGTCCTGCTCGTCCTTTTAGGCAGATAAGCGGCAGGTTTCACGTGAAACATTACTTAAACAAACAACACTTAATGTACTGTATATGAATAACGAAACATTGATAAAAAACCTGAGAAACATTCCAGACTTCCCCATTCCGGGTATCCAGTTCAAGGATGTTTCCACTCTTTTCAAGAATCCAAAGTGTATGAAGATCATGGTCAACGAAGTATATGATCTTTATAAGGACAAAGGAATTACCAAGGTGGTCGGCATCGAGTCACGCGGATTTATTTTGGGTGCTGCCGCAGCCGTAAAATTAAACGCCGGTTTTGTGCTTGCGCGCAAACCGGGAAAGCTTCCGGCCGAAACCATCAGCGAAAGCTATATGAAGGAATATGGCAAAGACACCATCGAAATCCATAAGGATGCCATCGACGAAAACGACGTGGTTCTGATCCATGACGACCTGCTTGCAACAGGCGGTTCGATGAAAGCGGTATACAATCTCGTACAGAAGTTCCACCCCAAAAAGGTATACATCAACTTCATCATCGAGCTTACCGGAGAAGGACTGAACGGTAGAGAAACTTTCGATCCGGAAACAGAGATTACTACACTGATCAAAATCTAAGTACAAAGGCTGTGGCACTCCACAGCCTTGTTTTTTCCAGTAGCCTAAATTTATGACGCAAGAAGAAAGAGAGAAAACCGACAGTTATCTGAAGAATATCGTGCTGAATCTTCCGGAATGTCCGGGTTGCTACCAATACCTCAATGAGCAGAACGAGATCATTTATGTGGGTAAGGCACGCAACCTGAAAAGACGAGTGTATTCCTATTTCAGCAAAGAGCATGATAATCGAAAGACAGCCCTACTGGTACAAAAGATCCGCGATATAAAATACATTGTAGTCAAAACGGAAGAAGACGCTCTGCTGCTTGAGAACAATCTGATCAAACGCTACAAACCGAGATACAATGTACTGCTGAAGGACGACAAGACTTATCCGTCTATCTGCATCACGAACGAATATTTCCCACGCATCTTCAAAACCCGCCAACTGAATCATAAAGGCTATACTTACTTCGGTCCCTACAGCCATATCCCTACGCTGAACAGTCTGCTCGAAGTAATTGCCAAGCTGTATCCGCTGCGCACCTGTCCCCTGCCTCTTTCGCCCGAATCGATCGAAAAGGGGAAATACAAGGTCTGCCTGGAATATCATATCAAGAACTGCTTAGGCCCCTGTGTCGGCAATATCCCTGTGGAGCAATATATGAAATACATTCAAGAAGCCAAAGAGATTCTGAAAGGCAACACCGCCGAACTTTGCCGACAGATGCTGGAAGAGATGCAGGTTTTGGCACAGGAGATGCGCTTTGAAGAAGCACAGGTCATCAAGCAGAAATATATGCTGCTGGAGAACTACCGCAGCAAGAGCGAGATTGTGAGCCGCACTCTGCACCGCATTGATGTGTTCAGCATCGAAACCGACGATCAGGCGGCCTACATCAATTATCTGCATGTAAGCAACGGAAGCATCAATCAGGCTTTCACCTTTGAGTTCAAAAAACGCCTTAACGAGTCGGATGAAGAGCTATTGTCGCTCGGTATTGTCGAGATGCGTGAACGATACAAGAACGATTCACGCGAGATCATCGTGCCGTTTGAAATTGACCTGAACCTGGAAAATGTCATCTTCACCGTACCGCAACGAGGCGAAAAAAGAAAGTTGCTGGACCTGTCTTTGCTCAACGTAAAGCAATATAAGGCCGACCGTATGAAGCAGGAGGAGAAGCTGAATCCCGAACAGAGGAGCATGCGTCTGATGAAGGAAATACAGGACAGCCTGAAACTGCCGAAACTGCCCATGCGCATCGAATGCTTCGATAATTCGAATATCTCCGGAACAGATGCCGTAGCGGCTTGTGTGGTGTTTCAGAAATGCAAGCCCAGCAAAAAGGACTACCGCAAATATATCATCAAGACCGTAGAAGGTCCGGACGATTATGCTTCGATGAAAGAGGTGGTGTTCCGCAGATACCAAAGAGCCGTACAGGAGGAAACACCCCTGCCCGATCTGATCATTACCGACGGTGGCAAGGGACAAATGGAAGCCGTGCGGCAAGTAATCCAGGACCAGCTGCATCTGGATATTCCGATTGCCGGACTAGCCAAAGACGACAAGCACCGCACGAACGAGCTGCTCTACGGCTTTCCGGCGGCCACCATCAGTATGAAGGTAGACAGCCCCCTGTTCCGTCTGCTCACACAGATTCAGGACGAAGTGCACCGCTTTGCTATCACCTTCCACCGCGACAAGCGGAGCAAGCATCAGATTGCCTCAGAACTGGATTCCATCAAAGGCATCGGCGAAGCTACCAAAAGCACACTGCTGAAGCATTTCCGTAGTGTGAAGCGCATCAAGGAAGCCGAAGAAAGCGAGCTCATCGCCCTGGTAGGAGCCGCCAAAACCCGCATCCTGCGCGAAGCATTCGGCTTAACCGCAACCAATAATCAGCCGACTTCATCCGGAGAATAACACATTTAAAGGAATAATATTTTCGGTAAAATATTGTCTGCACGGTCTCTTACCCATCGAAATAATATACGAAAGGCAGATACAAAAAAGCCAAACAGCCTTTCCGTTTCAACAAATACACAAGGCGCAATCATGCTCCTGTCCCTACGGACAGAAGTATAAAACGAAGCAAATCTTTAAAGGAATATAAAAGGAGAAGCAGCAACCCACAAAAGCAGGAAAGCCGCTTGCATATCTCCTATTTTTTCACGAATATTGTAATTATAAGTTTTTCAAAAACCTATGAGAGTAGTTATACAAAGAGTAAAACATGCGTCGGTCACCATCGACGGAAACTGCAAATCATCCATCCAGAAAGGCTATCTCATCCTGCTGGGCATTGAGAATGCCGACACACAGGAAGACATCAGCTGGCTCTGCAAGAAGATCATCGGACTGCGCGTTTTTGACGATGAAAACGGCGTGATGAACAAAAACATTCTGGACGCTCAGGGCGACATTATCGTGGTGAGTCAGTTCACCCTAATGGCTTCTTACAAGAAAGGAAACCGCCCTTCGTACATCCGTGCCGCAGGTCACAAAATCGCCATTCCGCTCTATGAACAGTTCTGTGCGTCTCTGAGCGCTGAACTAGGTAAACCGGTTCAGACGGGCGAATTCGGAGCTGATATGAAAGTAGAACTGCTGAACGACGGACCGGTGACCATCTGCATGGACACTAAAAACAAAGAATAATTCCTATGACCATTCAAGAAGCGCAACAAGCCGTAGACCGCTGGATCAAGGAATACGGTGTACGGTATTTCAGTGAGCTGACCAACATGGCCTGCCTCACCGAGGAAGTGGGCGAACTGGCCCGCGTCATGGCCCGAAAATACGGCGACCAGTCTTTTAAAGCCGGAGAAAAAGAGAACCTGGATGAAGAAATGGCCGATGTGCTCTGGGTATTAATCTGCCTGGCCAACCAGACCGGAGTGAATCTGGAAGAGGCCTTGAAGAAGAGCATCGAGAAGAAAACCAGCCGTGACAAAGAACGACATAAAAACAATTCCAAACTATATTAGTTATGAAACCATACGAAGATTTTGAGCAGGATCAGGAAAGCAAATATCTGCAAGCCCTGGATCAGTACAACACCTCTATCAAGGATGAGGATGTAAAAAAGGCGGTAGAGAAACTGATTGCCGAACGTGTTCCGGAAAATGATACCAAGGAAGTAAAGAAGTTCCTTTTGGGAAGCGTGGAGCTCACCACTCTGAAAACTACCGATAGCGACGAAAGCGTCCTGAAGTTTACCGAAAAGGTGAATGAGTTTGAGGAGAAATATCCCGATCTGCCACACGTAGCCACCATCTGCGTGTACCCGTGCTTTGCCTCTATCGTGAGCAAATCGCTCGAAGTTGAGGGTGTAGAAGTAGCCTGCGTTTCGGGCAGTTTCCCTTCTTCACAGGCACTCTTGGAGATCAAAATCGCCGAAACAGCACTGGCTCTGAAGGATGGTGCTACAGAGATTGACATGGTGATGTCAGTAGGTAAATTCCTGAGCGGAGATTACGAAACCGTATGCGACGAAATCAGTGAAATGAAGGCTACCTGCGGCGACCGCAAACTGAAGGTAATTCTCGAAACCGGTTGCCTGAAAACCGCGGAGAACATCAAAAAAGCCTCTATCCTATCCATGTATGCCGGAGCCGACTATATCAAGACTTCTACCGGTAAGGAATCACCGGCTGCTACTCCTGAAGCAGCATATGTGATGTGCCAGGCCATCAAGGAATATTATGAAAAAACCGGCATTCAGATCGGTTTCAAGCCTGCCGGAGGCATGAACTGCGTGCACGATGCCTTGGTATACTATACCATCGTAAAAGAGGTTCTCGGCGAAAAATGGCTCACGAATCAATGGCTCCGCTTGGGCACCAGCCGTCTGGCCAACCAGCTGCTGAGCGATATTCTGGACGAAGAAGTGAAGTTCTTCTAAACAGACAGGAAAGCTGCTTCCGGAATGCAAACAGCACAAATTCTGCAAGTAGAAAAAACGTCCTGATGAATTCTCAAAAACATCAAGACCATTTATGAAAATCATCGGGACAAAATAAATGATATAACAAAAAGAAGAGGGTGTGTCAAAATGTATGTTAATATGCATTTTGATGCACTTTCTTTATTT
>CAJMQV010000140.1 GCA_905215575.1 uncultured bacterium
TGCGCCGTTATGCAGGGCTGGATTGGTACTTCTGCGCTGGCCGCTCATCAGATTATGACCAACGTAGCATCGGTATGTTACATGATTTATTACGGAATCGGAGCTTCGGTAGCCATTCGCATCAGTCACTTTACCGGATTGAAAGATACGGGAAACGTGCGCCGCTGCGCCTTTGCTGGTTACCGTATGATTCTGTTCTGCGGTATCGTTCTGTCGAGCATGATGGTTCTCTGCCGTCATCAGATCAGTTCGTTCTTTACGAACGATCCTGCGGTCAGCGCCATCGTCATGAGTCTTATGGTACCTTTCGTACTCTATCAGTTAGGCGACGGATTGCAAACCAACTTTGCAAATGCTCTTCGCGGTATTGCTGATGTCAAACCCATGATGCGTTATGCTTTTATCAGCTACATTGTAATATCTCTGCCGTTAAGTTATTTCCTGGGAATACAATTTGCTTGGGGACCGGTTGGTATTTGGATGGCCTTCCCTATAGCCCTTTCTGTTGCCGGTATGCTTTTCTATTGGAGGTTCAATAAAAAGATTTCAAAGGGGTTATAAAAAAAGAATCCTACTTGCAATCACTGCAGGTAGGATTTTTTTAGATCTTCGCTAAGATCTCACCTTTGTTAACCTTAAATCTAATACTATGAAAAACACAGTGCAAATATAATATTTTATTTTATCAAAGCAATAGATATAAAAGAAAAAGTTGTTATAACAACCTTTTTTAACCTTACTATCTATCAAATATCTATTTCCAACCCATCATAAGCCGCATAAATGTGTTCCGGAAGACGATTCTCCAAGTCCGCGTGTAAACCGGCCTGATGACTCATGTGAATCAGAAAAGTGCGATGTGCTTTGACCTTGCCTGCGAAATCACAAGCATCGGTTATCGTCTGGTGAGAATAATGCTCTTTATACCGGAGTCCGTTAACCACCAACAGATCCAAATCCTGTAAAAACTCCAGTTCAGACTCTGGGATGGTTTTCATATCCGTTATATAAGCCATATTGTTTACTCTATATCCCAAAATAGGAAGTGCCGCATGCATCACCCGAATCGGAGTGACTTGAAAACCGGCCACCCGAAAAGTTTCATGCAACTGAACCGGATGTAGCTCTATATTCGGCACTCCGGGATATTTGTTTTCAAGAAAACAATAAGGCAAACGAGTACGTATCCGCTCTGCAACATATTGCTCCATATATAAAGGTATAGAGCCCAACGCACAAAACGGACGCAGATCATCTATTCCTCCTACATGGTCATAATGCTCATGCGAAACAAGAACACCGTCAATCTTTCCATATGGAATACGCAACATTTGCTGCCGGAAATCAGGCCCGCAATCCAACAAAAGCCGGTTTCCGTTCTCTTCCAAAAGCAAAGAGGTTCTGAAACGCTTGTCACGGGAATCCTTACTGGTGCAAACAGCACAGTTACATCCTACTTGAGGCACTCCCGTACTTGTTCCGGTACCCAAAAAAGTTATTTTCATATAATTATGAAGCTATAAAGTTCACTTCGGGATGCAAATCAATATCAAACTTTTCCTTGACACTCTGACATACGGCTGCCGCCAGATCGGCAACATCCTGTCCGGTAGCCCCACCACAGTTCACCAGAACTAACGGCTGTTTGCTATATACCCCAACAGGACCTTGAATCTTTCCTTTCCAACCACACTGCTCTATGAGCCATGCAGCCGGTATCTTGACACGTTCTTCATCAATCTCATAAAAAGGCACATGAGTGTAGCTTTGCTGAAAACGCTCCAAAAGCTGTTTGTCAACCACCGGATTCATAAAGAAACTGCCGGCATTGCCCAAAACATTAGGGTCCGGCAACTTTTCATCGCGCAGATGAATCACCTCCTTACGGATGTCAGTCGGAGTGAGTTGGCGACGTTCGTACTTCACATCAACAACTGTTTTCAATGCCTTATACGACAAATTAGGTACAAACTTCTTGGAAAGCTTGTAATGTACATAAGTTACGGCATAACGGCCCTTAAATTCATTCTTGAAAATGCTGTCACGGTAACCATACAGACAATCTTTCTTGGAAATCAGACGCTTCTTGCCGGTTTCCAGATCTACCACTTCTACACGAAGAATCGTATCCGATGCCTCAACTCCATAAGCTCCGATATTCTGCACGGCGCTGGCTCCCACTTCACCGGGAATGCCCGACAGGTTTTCAATACCACAGAATCCGTTCAAAGTACAGTAGGCCACAAAGTCATCCCATTTCAATCCGCTGCCCACACGCAGTACAATGACATTCTTCCGTTCAGAAATACGTTGTATGTTTTTTATTTGGGAATGAAGAATCACTCCGTCAAAATCTTTAAGGAACAAAAGGTTACTTCCCTCTCCGATATGCAGCATCGGTTTTCTCTCTCCCGGTGTATGTCTGAGATCAGATATAAAATCTGTCAGTTCTTCCACACTGCTGTATTCAAAAAAGGTTTTTGCGGCAACATCAATGCCAAAAGTATTATGCTTTAATAAAGAGTAATTGTATTTTGTATTCATTCAAATTTTAATTTTCGTAAGAAACAAATTTCCAGTGCCCGTTTTTCTTTGTAAAAGTCAATACATCCAACATCCCGTTGGAGATACCGCGCTTTACAAATACAATATGATTCGTATTTTTATAAGTCTGTCCATAACGAATATTGGTTATCTCTGTTTCCGGCAAAACCGGCTTGAAGGCAAACCATTGGTCTACTGACAAAGTTCCCTCTATCGTTCCGAAATCATTTTCCGGATCGGCGGTCACAAAGCGCAGCGGATCCTCAATGGCCTGTCGCTGCATCAGCGAATCCGAAGCAAATTTTTCATAGAAGTCCAGGAAATCGGCCAAAGGCGAACCTTTCAACGGTCGTTCGGATTCCTGACAGAGCATCCACAATCCTTTTATCTTTTCAAAATGAAAAACCTTAATGAAATCCTTTTTCAAGTTGATTTTCTCAATATCCACAACCTTTGTTTCTGTGCTGTTCTCCAACTCCATCTCGTCTTCATTATTGAAGAGCACCGTATAATATTCAGGCGAAACGAAGATATTATCATGTTTCCATGAATTCTTCTCAATAACAGAAGTAACCTGTTTGCCTCCCGTTTGCTTCACATATTTAAGAGGAAAGCGCACGCGCTCTTTTTGCAGGTTACGGTCCTGAATAAAAGTGAAGATAAAGTCACCGAAAAACTCATCGACATTTTTATTGGCCAAACCGTCTGAAATCTCGGCCGACAGATCTGAATCCGAATCGGAAAGATATAAAGTATCTGCCGCATCTGTCTGATTAACCCCATCCGGATTATCTGCTTTTTTTGAATCACAAGCAGCCAACAACAAAACCAACAAGAATAAATTTTCTATTTTTTTCATCATTGTACAATTAAGGTACGAAACCTTTTTCTAAAAAACGCACAAATTTACGCTTTTATTTTTAAAAGGAGTGAAAGTTTTGCGTATAAATGATTACCTTTGTCATATTTTAAAACGAAAACTATTTTCTGAACATTTATGATAGCTAAAATTCAACAACTTCTTGAAGAAGTAGAAACTCTACAAGCAAACAGTATTGAAGAGGTAGAAGCTCTGAGAATCAAATACCTGAGCAAGAAAGGTGTGATCAATGCGTTAATGGCAGACTTCAGAAACGTGCCTGCAGAAGAGAAAAAGGAAGTAGGTATGAAGCTGAACGAACTGAAGAACAAAGCACAGGAGCAGATCAATGCGTTGAAAGAAGCTGTAGCCATACAAGACAACAGTCACGACGATCTGGACCTTACCCGCACTGCCTACCCTATCCAGTTGGGAACCCGCCATCCGCTGACCATCGTCAAGAATGAGATTGTAGACATCTTCTCACGTCTGGGCTTCACTATGGCCGAAGGTCCTGAAGTAGAAGACGACTGGCACGTGTACTCATCCATGAACTTTGCCGACGATCATCCGGCACGCGATATGCAGGACACTTTCTTCGTTGAGGCTCATCCCGACATCATCCTGCGTTCACACACTTCATCCGTACAGGCACGCACCATGGAGAGCCAACAGCCTCCTATCCGTGTGATCTGCCCGGGACGTGTATACCGTAACGAGGCGATTTCCGCCCGTGCGCACTGCTTCTTCCACCAGGTAGAAGGTCTGTACATTGACAAAAACGTATCATTCACCGACCTGAAACAGGTGCTTCTGCTCTTTGCTCAGGAAATGTTCGGCAATGACACCAAGATCCGTCTGCGTCCGTCATACTTCCCATTTACCGAGCCTTCTGCCGAAATGGACATCAGCTGTAACATCTGCGGCGGCAAGGGATGTTCATTCTGCAAGCACACCGGATGGGTGGAGATTCTGGGTTGCGGTATGGTTGATCCTGCCGTACTGGAAGCCAACGGCATAGACAGCAGCGTTTACACCGGATATGCCTTCGGTATGGGTATCGAACGAATCACCAACCTGAAATATCAGGTAAAAGACTTACGTATGTTCTCTGAAAATGATACCAGATTCCTTGAAGAATTTGAATCAGCCAACTGATCCGACTCTTTTACAAAACACTCAAAAACTGTTTACGAGCAGTTATATTTGTATATTAGCAGCCAACTTCCTGTTGTATTTCGGGTTTTGGCTGCTAATACCCGTTTTACCCTTTTATCTGAAAGAAAGTTTCCAGTGTCCGGAAAGCACCATTGGCGTGGTGCTCTGTGCCTACACCATATCTTCTTTGTGCACCCGTCCGTTCATGGGCTACCTCTACGACGGTTTCCCGCGCAAACCGCTCTATCTGTTCGCTTACCTTATCTTCATGCTTATCTTTGCCGGATACGTCGGCACGGAGAGTCTGTTGCTCTTCATCGTGCTGCGCGTGTTGCACGGCATCGCTTTCGGTACGGTGACTGTAGGCGGAAACACTTTGGTGATCGACATCACTCCCTCTCAACGACGAGGCACAGCCTTGGGATTCTACGGACTGACGAACAACATTGCCATGAGCATCGGTCCGATGACCGGACTGTTGCTGCACGATCATCATGTGTCGTTCGAAGCCATTTTCTGTTGTGGACTGGGTGACCTGTGCCACATACTCCGGATCCCTCTGATAAATATCAG
>CAJMQV010000141.1 GCA_905215575.1 uncultured bacterium
GACATGGCTTGAAGAATATCTGTCAAACTTTGAACATACCGTATTGGTGGTGAGCCATGACCGTCACTTCCTGGACTCAGTATGTACACACACCGTAGATATCGACTTCGGTAAGGTTACTCTCTTTGCCGGTAACTATAGCTTCTGGTATGAATCCAGCCAGTTGGCTTTGAGACAGGCCCAAAACCAAAAGGCTAAGGCTGAAGAGAAGCGTAAAGAGTTGGAAGAGTTCATCCGCCGATTCTCTGCCAATGTGGCCAAGAGCAAGCAGACAACCAGCCGTAAGAAGATGTTGGAAAAATTGAATGTAGAAGAAATCCAGCCTTCTACCCGTAAATATCCGGGTATCATCTTCCAGATGGACCGTGAGCCGGGAAATCAGATTCTCGAGGTAAAAGACCTGAAAGCTACAATGGACGATGGCACCGTATTGTTCGACAACGTAAACTTTACCGTCGAGAAGGGAGACAAGATCGTATTCCTGAGCCGCAACCCGCGCGCGATGACTGCACTCTTCGAAATCATCAACGGTAACCGCCAGCCGGATGCCGGTACTTTCAACTGGGGTGTGACCATCACCACCGCCTACCTGCCTCTGGACAACACCGAATACTTCAAGTCTGACTTGAATCTGGTTGACTGGTTGAGCCAGTTCGGCGAAGGCAACGAAGTTTATTTCAAGAGTTTCTTAGGCCGTATGCTTTTCTCCGGCGAAGAGGTACTGAAGAAAGTAAATGTACTCTCCGGAGGTGAGAAGATGCGTTGTATGATTGCCCGCATGCAGCTCAAGAACGCCAACTGTCTGATTCTTGACCCCCCGACCAACCATCTTGACTTGGAAAGTATCCAGGCATTCAACAACAACCTGAAGCTTTACAAGGGAAATGTACTGTTTGCCAGCCACGACCATGAGTTCATCGAGACTGTGGCCAACCGCATTATCGAGCTGACTCCAAACGGTATCATCGACAAGATGATGGAGTACGACGAGTACATCGCCAGCGACCACATCAAGGAACTGAAAGCAAAATTGTATGGAGAATAATCTCTCCATACATACTTTTTATATATGTAACAAGCCTTTTGGCAAGATATTTGTAGTATTCCCTAAAAATGAAACTATAAATTAAAGGACATGAAACCAGAAGAAAAAATCAACGAAGAGATAGAACAGAACGAAGTGACTGACACTCAGAACGAAAACACTGAAGAAACTGCCGCAACAGAAGAAAATGTGCAGAAGGAACTGACAGATGCTGAAAAACTGGCAGAAGTCGAGCAAAAACTGGCAGAATTGCAGGACAAGTATCTGAGACAGGTTGCCGAGTTCGATAATTATAGAAAAAGAACCATCAAGGAAAAAGCCGATCTGATTCTGAACGGCGCAGAAAAGACCATCACAGCTATCCTGCCGGTGCTCGACGATATGGAGCGCGCCCTGAAGAATATGGAAACAGCAGAAGATGTTGCAGCCGTGAAAGAAGGTGTTGATCTGATTATGCAGAAGTTCATCAAGATTCTGGAGAATCAGGGCGTCAAGAAGATTGAAACCGAAAATGCCGATTTCAACACAGATCTGCATGAGGCTATCGCTCAGATACCGGCACCGGCCGATGAAATGAAAGGCAAAGTTATCGATTGTGTTCAGACCGGATACACGCTCAATGACAAAGTGATTCGTCACTCAAAAGTAGCAGTTGGACTCTAACCCTATTAAATAAAGATGGAGAAAAGAGATTACTACGAAGTACTGGGGGTATCCAAAACAGCCTCTGACGCAGAAATCAAGAAGGCCTACAAACAGATGGCCATCAAATATCATCCGGACAGAAATCCAGGTGACAAAGAAGCTGAAGCCAAGTTTAAGGAAGCAGCTGAAGCATATGACGTGTTGCGCGATCCGCAGAAACGTGCCCGCTACGACCAGTTCGGCCATGCCGGAATGAACGGAGCCGGAGGTTTCGGTGGCGGTGCCAGCATGAATATGGACGATATTTTCTCTATGTTCGGCGATATTTTCGGCGGTCACGGAGGCTTTGGCGGTTTCGGTGGATTCGGTGGCGGAGGCGGTCGCCGCAAGCCACAATATAAAGGTGGCGACCTCAGATTAAAGGTTAAACTGAACTTGTCTGAAATCGCAACCGGAGTAACCAAAAAGTTCAAAGTAAAGAAAATGGTTACTTGTAGCCATTGCCACGGAACAGGAGGCGAAGATGATCACAGCACAGAAACGTGTCCGACCTGTCACGGAAGCGGTTACGTGACCCGCACCCAGCAGAGCATCTTCGGAATGATGCAGACTCAAAGTGCCTGTCCTACCTGTCACGGAGAAGGAACAGTCATCAAGAACAAATGTAAAGTCTGCGGTGGCGAAGGAGTGGTAAACGGAGAGGAAGTTATCGAAGTGAACATCCCAGCCGGAGTTGCTGACGGAATGATTGTAAACGTACCGGGAAAAGGTCATGCGGCCAAGCGCGGCGGTATTCCGGGAGACATTCAGGTTTTCATCGAAGAGGAACCACATCCAGAATTGCTTCGCGAAGACAACAATTTGATTTACAGTCTTCTGTTGGATATCCCGACAGCAACACTCGGTGGAGAATGCGAGATTCCAACCATTGACGGAAAGGCCAAAATCAAGATTGAACCGGGTACACAGCCGGGTAAGGTGGTGCGTTTACGCGGAAAAGGACTGCCAGCCGTACAGGGTTATGGCTATGGAACAGGCGACCTGATCGTAAACATCAGTGTCTACATTCCGGAAACGCTCAACAAGGAGGAAAAGAAGTTCTTCGAAAGCGCACGCAACAGCGAAAACTTCGCCCCCAATCCATCAATCAAAGAGAAAATCTTCAGAAAATTCAAAAGTTTTTTTGAATAATACTTTTACTCAACTATGGGGGATCAGCACAGCGCCATGCGTTTGTGCTGATCCCTCTTTTTTCAGAATCATATGACTTATCAGGAAGCTACAGAATATCTGTTCAACAGTACTCCCCTTTTCCAGAATGTAGGAAAAGACGCCTATAAAGAAGGCCTGGAGAACACCCTTCTTTTGGACAAACACTTCAACCATCCGCATCAGCAATATCAAACCATCCACATAGCAGGTACCAACGGCAAGGGATCCTGCAGTCACACTTTGGCCGCAATCCTTCAGGAAGCCGGCTATAAGGTAGGCTTATATACTTCTCCTCATCTGGTTGATTTCCGGGAACGTATACGTGTAAACGGCACTTGTATCCCGGAAGGACGCGTAGTGCGTTTTGTCGAAGAAGAACGTGCGTTCTTTGAACCATTACATCCGTCGTTTTTTGAAATCACCACAGCTTTGGCTTTCCTCTATTTTGCCGAGCAGAAGGTAGACATCGCCGTCATCGAGGTCGGATTGGGAGGTCGTCTGGATTGTACCAACATCATTTCTCCCCTACTCTCCGTCATTACGAACATCAGCTTCGACCATGTTCAGTTCTTAGGAAACACACTGGATAAAATCGCATCCGAAAAAGCGGGAATCATCAAGCCCAACACGCCGGTAATCATTGGCGAAACCACGCCGGAAACACGTCCGGTATTCGTGGAAAAAGCCTTGCAATGCCAGGCACCTGTCCGTTTTGCGGAAGAAGAACATGAGCTTCAGACTATCAGCGAAGCCAACGACGGCACCCGCGAATACAAAACCATTCATTTTGGAACCATCAACGGCGTGCTTAACGGCGACTGTCAAATCAAAAACACCCAAACCATATTAGCAGCTGTAAGCGAACTGCAGAAAACGCTCCATATTTCCGAACAAAACATCCGTGACGGATTCCGGAACGTATGCCAGACTACCGGTTTGAGAGGACGCTGGCAGAAACTGGCAGACAGCCCAAAGACCTATTGTGATACCGGACACAATGTGGGCGGCATTTCCTATATCGTAAAGCAGTTGGAGCGCATTCCTTGCGCCCAAAAACGCATTGTAATCGGTATGGTAAACGATAAAGACATCGCTCATGTGCTCGAAATGTTGCCTAAAGACGCCATTTACTATTTTACGCAAGCAAAAGTAAAACGCGCACTGCCAGCGGAAGCACTTTTAGCCCAAGCAAAAGAAAAAGGACTAGACGGAAAAGCGTTCCCCTCTGTAATAGAAGCATATACGGCGGCACGCAACGAAGCTTCTTCCGACGATCTCATCTTTATCGGCGGAAGCACCTTCATCGTGGCAGATTTGTTTACGGATATTTTTAAATAAAATCACGTTTTTTCTGCCACAAAACCGCTGGAATATTTGTTAAAACGGAAGTTTTTATTTTAATTTGCATAACAATCTATCAACTTTAAATCACCATAAACAATGGATAAAATGAATCTCTCTGGTCTGAACCCTAAAGATTTCCAGACCGAAATAGACGGAAAAATGACCGACCTCTACATTCTGAAAAACAAGAATGGTTATGAGGTTGCAGTAACAAATTATGGCGGATCGCTTGTAGCCCTCATGGTTCCGGACAAGGACGGACAGGTGGCAAACGTGATTCAGGGACACGACAACATCCAGGATGCGATCAACAGTCCAGAGCCATTCCTGAGTACTTTGGTGGGTCGCTACGGAAACCGTATTGCCAAAGGAAAATTCACTCTTGAGGGCAAAGAATACAGCCTTTCTATCAACAACGGCCCGAACCACCTGCACGGCGGACCAACCGGCTTCCACGCCCGTGTATGGGATGCAGAACAACTTTCAGAGAACAGTCTGAAATTGCATTATCTTTCAGCCGATGGCGAAGAAGGATTTCCGGGAAATCTGGACATGACTGTTGTCTATACCTTTACCGACGACAACGAACTGGTTATTGACTACACCGGAACTACCGACAAGACCACTGTGGTCAATATGACCAACCACGGCTTCTTCAGTCTGACAGGTATCGCCAACCCAACCCCAACCATTGAGGATCTGGAGTGCGAGATCAACGCCGACTATTATGTACCTATTGATGATACTTCCATTCCAACCGGCGAAATCGAGAGCGTGAAAGGTACTCCTTTCGACTTTACAACTCCACA
>CAJMQV010000142.1 GCA_905215575.1 uncultured bacterium
ATTCATCACATCCGCTGCTTTCGCAACATTGCCCGCATCCGTGAATCCTATACACGCACTCCGCGCAATGCCATGTACCTCAACAATCAGCCGGCCATCGGTCTGGCCATCTCGACAGTTTCCGACGGCAATGTCGTGGATATGGCAGCCGAAGTGAAAAAAGTCATGGCAGAGCTCCAGAAGCAGATGCCCGACGGCTATCAGATCACCCCGATTTATGATCAGGGATACGAATCGGATGTGGCCAATCAGGGTTTCATCGTCAATCTGATCCTGTCTGTCATTACCGTAGTAGCGGTACTGTTGTTCTTCATCGGTATCAAAAACGGTTTCCTGATCGGTAGCGGACTGATCTTTTCCATTTTCGGAACCTTGATCTACATGAATGCTACCGGCATTGCCTTGCAACGTATGTCCCTGGCCGCGATCATCATTGCCATGGGTATGCTGGTCGACAACGCTATTGTTATTTACGACTCTGCCCTGATCAATATGGAATGTGGCATGCGCAAGCGTCAGGCTATTCTCAAGGCCGTATCTACCGGAGCCATGCCGTTGCTTGGCGCCACTCTGATTGCCATTCTCACCTTCCTGCCGGTATATCTGTCTCCGCATATTACGGGTGAGATTCTCTCTTCTCTGTTTCTGGTCATTGCCGTTTCGCTTTTCCTGAGCTGGATACTGGCCATTACACAGAATGTGTTCTTCATCCAGGAGTTTGTTGCTCGCCCACGTCAGGGAAGATCCAACGCCGAACTTTTCTCCGGAAAGTATTATGACCGTTTCCGTCAACTGCTGAGAGGATGCATCCGCTATCGTTATCCGCTCATTGCCGTACTGTTCGGTTTGCTCTATCTTTCTGCCATCGGTTTCCGTACGGTTCCCAAGCAGTTCATGCCTCTGCTCAACAAACAGTATTTCACCATGGAAATCTGGTTGCCGGAAGGAACTTCTTTTGACCGTACCCGCGCCTTCACCTACGATCTGGCCGACTCTTTAAGCCGTTATCCGCAGGTTCGTCAGTTGTCTTCTTTTATCGGACAGACACCGCCCCGTTATTATTTGGCCAACACCGCCTATGGTCCGCAAAGCAATTATTCTCAGATTCTGATCGAGGCACACACTCCTGAGGAGGCAACAGACTTGCGTCGGCAATTGGAAAAGAAAATGGCCACAGCCTATCCCGAAGCCTTGATCAAGGTCAACAGTTTTGAGATCAATTCCATTCCACAGGCTCTGATCGAGGCCCGTTTCTGTGGTCCGGACCCGGCCGTTCTGGATTCGCTTACAGGTTGCCCTGGACATCATGCGTCGGAATCCGAAGGTTGTCCGTGCCCGTAACGAATGGGGAAATATGGCTCCGAAAATCTGTGCCGACTATAATCCGATAAAGGGAGGCAAGATTCAGGTCGGACGCAAAGATATGATGCAGTCCGTAAAAAGTCTGCACGACGGAGTAGCCGTCGGCGTCTTCCGGGACGAGAACGAACAGGTTCCGGTAATGCTTTACAACGGCTCCGATACGGAACAGACACTCTCTTCCCTGCGTAATCTGTCCGTATGGAACGGTCAGCGTTCAGCACCTCTGGCCCAGGTAACCGACAGCATTCATCTGCAATGGGAATACCCCTTGATCCGTACCTACAACCGCCAGCTGAGTATGGCCGCACAGTGTGATGTAGCTCCGGGACATACCATGAGCGAGGTGCATTCCGAGATCCGTCAGGAAATTGAAAACATCCAGCTTCCGGCCGGTTACTCTTTCTTCTGGGACTCCCAGTTCAAAGACCAGAGCGAAGCCATGGAAGCCCTCTTCAAATATTTCCCGTTGGCCATCGTAGCCCTGATTCTGATTCTGGTGGCTTTGTTCCGCAACTTCCGCGAACCGCTGATCATTTTCATGGTACTTCCCCTGTCCGTCATCGGCGTGGTATTCGGTCTGTGTGTCACCGGTTTCCAGTTCGGTTTCTTCTGTATTGCCGGCTGGTTGGGTCTTATGGGTATGATTATCAAGAATGTCATTGTCTTGCTTGACGAAACCAACAGTCTGCGACGCAACGGAATGGACCACTATCAGGCTATCATCGAAGCCACCGTGTCACGAGCCCGTCCGGTTCTTATGGCAGCTCTGACTACTGTGTTCGGAAGCATTCCTTTGCTGTTCGATGTTGCCTTCGGAGGTATGGCTGCCACGATTGTATTCGGTCTGACCTTTGCCACACTGCTCACCCTTGTGGTAACCCCTGTATTCTATTGTATCTGTTACCGGGTACAACCTAAGTCCAATAGTTGATCCGACTCTTATATAATATATAATAAGGTATAGTTATGATAAAAACAAAATATCTCTTTGGAGTGTTGTCTTTAGCAACATGCCTACCTGTTTTTGCACAAGATTTTCTATCTTTGCAACAATGCCGTGAAATGGCACTGTCTTACAATCAGGACCTGAAGGCTGCTACACACAAGGTTACCGCTTACGAAGCATTGCACCGTTCGGCAAAGTCCGATCTTTATCCCAAGATCTCAGCCAGCGGAGATGCCACCTATACCGGAAATCCGCGTGAGTTTACCTTTTCCAAAAGCGAGACACCCTGGACCATAAGAGGCAAACACAGCCAATATGGCGTTGGAGTCAACGTAGAGCAGCCGCTCTATCAGGGAGGTGCTCTTCGGGCACAGGTACGAAAATCGGCCGCCGAACAGGAACAGGCACGCCTGTCTGCCAATCTGACCGGAAGCGAAGTCATTCTCGAAACCGACCGGATCTATTGGAACTTTGTAGCTTGTCAGGAGCTGTTACAGATAGCCCGTCAGTATTATCACACAACCGACTCTCTGACCCTTGCCATAGCGGAGCGCGTTGAAGCGCAACTTACCGACCGCAGCGATCTGCTGATGGCCGAAGTAAAACGCAATGACGCGGCTTACCGTCTGCGCGAGGCAGAGCGCCAATGGGATATAGCCTGTATGACCCTGGCTTCGTTCATCGGTCTTCCGGAAGAGAGCAGTCTGCAGACCGATTCCATCGTCCAGCCGCTCTACCTGGCCGAAACACAGACATTGCAGACCGACAGCTTATTTCAACTCCGTCCGGAGTATGGTATTGCCACCCGTCAGATAGACATCCAAAACGAGCAGACTCAAATCAATCGTGCAAAGTACCTGCCACGCCTCACAGTCGGAGCTACCGGGCAATACGGTTCTCCGGGATATGATTTCCGTTCGGACATGGATCCCAACTATCAGCTTTATGCCAAACTCAGTGTTCCGGTTTTCGAATGGGGCAAGCGCAAGCATCAGCACACCGCCGACAAGTCACGCACGGAAATGGCCCGGGAACAGGCCAGTAAGGTACGCGATCAGCTGATACTGGAGATTCAGGTTACGACACACAATCAGGACGAAGCGGTCAAGCAAGTAACCCTGACAGAAAGTTCGGTAGAGAAAGCTCATGAAAACAGTCTGCTCTCCCTCGATCAATACAAAGAAGGACTGGTGTCTATCACGGAAGTGCTCGATGCACAGATCTATTATCTCGAGGCTCGCAAGAACTTTGTTACATCCAAATATAATGCCCAGATTGCCCGGAGCGAATATCTCAAGGCCAGTGGCAGTTTTAACATGTAATTTTGCCTATGAATCTTTTGTCCAAACTGAAGCATAAATACTTGAGTGATCTTTTGCTTTACTCCTTCTTAGGATGTATTTCCTATTTCATCCTGATCAAGTTCAGCAATGTTTCCATTCGTCTGAATGAAGGAGTCATGCAACTGCAGGTATTCATAGCTTTCCTCTTTTTGTTCAACGGAGTGGGAATGAGCATCCGTTATGCCACCGAACGCATGAAGGCTCGGAGCTCTCACCCACAAAAAAGCCGTCGCTGGTTCATCTGGTCTGTAACGGTTACGGTACTGGCTCTACCACTGGTCAATTATATTCTGCTGGTCATAGCCAAACTGATGCTCAGGCATCAGAGTCCCTTCCACATTCAGCAGAACGGAATCAGTATGTTGCTTCTGGTTGGTCTGATCGAGCTGGTCATTATTGCTTTGTCTACAAGCAATCATTTCTATAAGGACATGGCGAGTCTTTACAAGAAGACCAAGGATCTGGAACAGGCCAACCTTCAGGCCCGCTACACCGCCTTACAGAATCAGCTGAATCCTCACTTTCTGTTCAACAGTCTGAATGTACTGATCGCAGAAATAGAATATAATCCGGCCAATGCCGTTGTCTTTACCCGCAATCTGTCGGACACCTACCGCTATATTCTCATCAGCCAGGATAAGAAACTGGTACCGTTGGACGAGGAACTTCGCTTTTTGGACACTTACATGAACCTGCACCGTACTCGTTTAGGTGACTGCATCCATATTGAGGCAGAGCTCCCCGACGACATCCGGGAAGATTACATTCCTCCCCTCACCCTGCAACTGCTGGCCGAAAATGTCATCAAGCATAATGTCATCAGTATGGGCCGCCCGATGACCATCACCGTTTCGGCTCTCCGTCAAGGCGAGCAGCACTGGCTCGTCATTTCCAATCCGATACGCCCCAAACAGGGAGTCACCAAAACCGGGAAAGGGCTGGAAAATCTTTCGGTACGTTACCAGCTGGCCTGTCAGCAGAATATAGAGATTACACAAACGCAGGAAAGTTTTACGGTTAAAGTCCCCCTTATCTCCTAAATTATATAATTATGACAACAAACATTACCGCTGCCATCATCGAAGACGAGTTTCCGGCAGCCCGTCTGCTCAAGAATATGCTCCAGGAGCTTCGCCCCAACTGGGAAGTTCTGCTTCTGCCCGGAACCATTGAAGAGTCTTGCGTTTGGTTTCAGACGCATCCACAACCCGACATTCTGTTTCTCGACATACAGCTTACCGACGGCAACTCATTCCTGTTCATAGAAAAGGCACGTCCTCAGTGTGCCATTGTCTTTACGACCGCCTTTGACGAATATGCCGTTCAGGCCTTTACCGTCAACAGTATAGACTATCTGCTCAAGCC
>CAJMQV010000143.1 GCA_905215575.1 uncultured bacterium
CTGCAGAAAAATATACACGCGAACTGATTACACGCCACGTCAGCGGACGTCTGAAAGTGGCCCCGGAACATACTTCCGACCGTGTTTTGTACCTGATGCGCAAACCATCTTTCAGCTTGTTTGGAGAATTCAAACGCATCTTCGACCGTATTAACGCAGAAGAAAAACTTCGCCAGCAGATCATTCCTTACTTCATCAGCAGCCATCCGGGTTGCACGGAGGAGGATATGGCCGAACTGGCCGTTCTGACCAAGCAGATGGATTTCCAGTTGGAACAAGTGCAGGACTTTACTCCAACCCCCATGACCGTAAGTACCGAAGCATGGGCCACCGGGTATCATCCTTATACACTGGAAGAAGTATATTCCGCGCATTCTGTTAAGGAAAAACTGGCACAACGCATGTTCTTCTTCTGGTACAAGCCTGAAGAGCAACAGCGCATCCGCCAAGAACTGATCCGCATGAAAAGAACAGATCTGATAGACAAACTGTTCGGACAATCCTTCAATCGGAATTATAAACGGGAAGACAGCAAAAACACCCGCAACCGGAAGCAGGAAAACGGAAACGGTTCCGGCAAACGACGCCAGGCAGAACGTACACCGGCAAGAAGAAACAGAAGATAAGAGCCAAAGACTATCAGCCGCAAAAGATTGAATCTCTATGATTTTTTATTTTTCAGGAACAGGAAACTCGTTGTATGCCGCGCGCCATCTGGCTAAGGCTACGCAAGACAGACTGATATCTATCCCCGAAGAAATGGGCAGTCCGGCATTTCCCAAAGAATATGCCTTATCGACTGATGAGCGAATTGGTTTTGTCTTTCCAATCCATTCGTGGGGACCTCCGGAAATTGTACTTCGCTTTATCCGTCGGATTCGTTTTGCCAATTATCAGAATCATTATTGCTTTTTTGTAGCTACCTGCGGGGATGATATGGGATGCACCCGGCAGATTCTGGAACAGGTATTGTCCGGTATCAATATCAGTCTGCAAGCAGGATTTTCCCTGATTATGCCGAACACTTATATTGCCCTGCCGGGATTTGACGTTGACTCAGCAGAGGCACAAAAAAGGAAATTGGAAGATGCGGTTCCCGAGCTGGAGCGGATTGGAAACGATATCTGCCAGAGGATACATACTTTCCGGCTACATCCCGGAGGTATGCCACGGCTGAAAAGCTATCTGATACTGCCGCTGTTCAAGAAGTTCTTAATCAACGACAAGTATTTCCATACAACAGACCAATGTATCGCTTGCGGCAAATGTGCACAGATATGCCCTACGAACAACATCAGGATAGAAAACAAACGACCGGTGTGGCAAGGTCATTGCACCACTTGTCTGGCCTGTTATCATGTATGTCCCCAACGGGCAATCTATTTCTTTGCGAAAAAGAACAAAGGGCAATATTTGCACCCGGATTTATTGAAATATGGAAAAGAACATCATTAAAAGAAACTCAACAAAAGCCTGGCTATTGGCTGCACGTCCCGTTACGTTAACCTGTGCGGCAGCTCCCATTCTGGTAGCGTTAGCCAATGCCTGGCACGACCAAAGGGCCATCGGAGAAGCGTTTAACTGGATTCCGGCCATTCTATGTCTGCTCTTTGCATTCATCATGCAAATTGACGCAAATTTCATCAATGACTATTTTGATTTTGTCAAAGGAGTGGATCGTGAAGACCGTTTGGGACCGAAAAGAGCTTGTGCCGAAGGATGGATCACACCCAATGCCATGCGTACCGGCATAGCGCTGACCACTTTGATTGCCTGTCTGATCGGTATGCCGCTCATCTGGTATGGAGGAACGGAAATGATTGCCATCGGTATAGCCTGTGTGCTGTTCAGTTTCCTCTACACAACCACATTGGCACGCCGCGGATTAGGAGATGTGCTGGTTCTTTTGTTTTTTGGTATTGTTCCGGTGGGTATCACCTATTACATCCAAATGCAAGCCATAACCACGGCAACAATATTTCTGGCATTATCCATCGGACTGGCTACGGACACCCTGCTTATCGTAAATAATTACCGGGACCGTGACACGGATGTGATTTCCGGAAAACGTACGCTGGTCATCCTGATCGGAGCACGGAATACCGAATGGCTTTATCTAGCTCTGGGCATTATTGCCTGCCTCTGCTGCATTCCATTATATATGGAGGGAAAACGGATGGCTTTAATATTTTCTTTGGTTTATCTGATTCCGCATGTGCTGACCTGGCGCAAGATGGTAAGCATCAATCAGGGAAAACAGCTGAACGAAGTGCTGGGAGCTACAGCACGCAACATATTCTTTTTAGGAATACTCATATCAATAGGACTATTATTCTAACATTATTATAAATTTATGGCAACAACTGACGACAAGAAAATTATTTTCTCTATGGTTGGCGTAAGCAAAACCATACAGCAGACCAACAAACAAGTTCTGAAGAACATCTACCTGAGTTTCTTCTACGGAGCTAAGATTGGTATTATCGGTCTCAACGGTTCCGGTAAGTCCACGCTTATGAAAATTATCGCCGGTTTGGACAAGAACTATCAGGGCGAGGTGGTTTTCTCACCCGGATACAGTGTAGGCTATCTGCCACAGGAGCCGCAGCTGGATAACAGCAAAACGGTGAAGGAAGTAGTTATGGAAGGCGTGCAGCCTATTGTGGATGCACTGACAGAATATGAAGAGATCAACCAGAAATTCGGCTTGCCGGAATATTATGAGGACGCAGACAAGATGAACGAGCTGTTTGCCCGTCAGGGTGAATTGCAGGATATCATCGATGCTAACGATGCCTGGAATCTGGACAGCAAACTGGAGCGTGCGATGGATGCCTTGCGTTGTCCGCCGGCAGACCAGAGCGTAGAGAATCTGTCGGGAGGTGAGCGCCGCCGTGTGGCCCTGTGCCGCCTGCTTCTGCAGAAGCCGGACGTACTGTTGCTCGATGAGCCGACCAACCACTTGGATGCAGAAAGTATCGACTGGTTGGAGCAGCACCTGAACCAGTACGAAGGTACGGTTATCGCCGTAACGCACGACCGTTACTTCCTGGACGACGTGGCCGGATGGATTCTGGAGTTGGACCGTGGCGAGGGTATTCCATGGAAGGGCAACTACTCTTCTTGGTTGGAACAGAAGACCAAACGTATGGAAATGGAAGAGAAGGTGGCCAGCAAGCGCCGCAAGACTTTGGAGCGCGAGTTGGAATGGGTACGCATGGCTCCAAAAGCACGCCAGGCAAAGGGAAAAGCCCGTTTGAACTCTTACGACAAACTCTTGAACGAGGATCAGAAAGAGAAAGAGGAAAAGCTGGAAATCTATATTCCGAACGGACCACGCCTTGGAAACAAAGTTATCGAAGCAATCAATGTAAAGAAGGCTTTCGGCGAGAAGGTTCTGTTCAACGACCTGAACTTCATGCTGCCGCCTAACGGTATCGTAGGTGTCATCGGTCCGAACGGTGCCGGTAAGACTACCCTGTTCCGTCTGATTATGGGACTGGATACTCCGGATGCAGGAACCTTTGAAGTGGGCGAAACCGTGAAGCTCGCTTATGTGGACCAGACCCACAAGGATATTGATCCGAACAAGAGTGTTTATCAGGTGATCAGCCAGGGCAACGAACTGATCCGCATGGGTAACCGCGATGTGAATGCCCGTGCTTATCTGAGCCGTTTCAATTTTGCCGGAGCCGATCAGGAAAAGAAGTGCGGTGTGCTGTCCGGTGGTGAGCGTAACCGTCTGCATCTGGCCATGGCTCTGAAAGAGGAAGGCAACGTATTGCTGCTCGACGAGCCGACCAATGATATTGACGTAAATACCCTCCGTGCCTTGGAGGAAGGTTTGGAAGCCTTTGCCGGTTGTGCCGTTGTCATCAGCCACGACCGTTGGTTCCTGGACCGTATCTGTACGCACATTCTGGCATTCGAGGGAGACGGCAACGTATTCTTCTTCGAAGGAAGCTACTCTGAATATGAGAGCAACAAGATGAAGCGTTTGGGACTGGAAGAGCCGAAACGCATCCGCTACCGCAAACTGATGGAAGACTAAACTCAAATATCATCTTAAAAAACAATTGTCATCTCTGATATGAGGTGACAATTGTTTTTCCGTAAATAAGAGAAAAACATTATGGGAGCAAAAGACAATGACTGGAAAGCCCGTCTGGGCATGGTGTATTCCACTAATCCCGACTTTCAGTTTGAGACCGATGAAGAAGACGAACCGGAAACATTGGACAAAAACCAGCAGAAACTGCGCGTGTTCATCGAGAAGAAAAACCGGGGCGGAAAGACTGCCACAGTAGTGAAAGGCTTTGTCGGCAAAGAAGACGACTGCAAGGATCTGGCCAAGCTGCTGAAAACAAAATGCGGCGTGGGCGGTTCGTGTAAGGACGGTGAAATCATTATTCAGGGAGAACTCAAGGAAAAAGTGATTGAACTCCTGAAAAAGGAAGGATACACGCAAACGAAGTAAAGTCGATCAGACGCAGAAGATTATTAACCAGTAATAGATTGAATTTTTGTATGAAAGGAACGCAAATCAAATCCACACTGACCGCTCTGTTCCTGCTGTTGGTATTGCCTTTAGGCCTTTATGCCGACTCACTGACCGAGAAACTGGAACAGATCAAAAGCATTAACAACATCCGACCGCTGAAAAGCAGCAAGTTTAAAGAAAAGTATCTCGTGAACTTCAACCATCCGGTAGACTACAAAGACAGTAGCGCCGGCCGTTTTAACCAGCGTGTTGTCATTTCTCACACCGGATACGACCGTCCGACAGTGATCGTGACCGAAGGCTACGGTGGCAGCTATGCCCAGAACGAAAACTACACAGAGGAGTTGGCCGAGATTCTTCAGGCCAATCTGATCCATGTGGAATACCGTTATTTTGAGGAGTCTACCCCTTCACCCTGCCAGTGGCAGTACCTCACCGTATGGAATTCTCTGAATG
>CAJMQV010000144.1 GCA_905215575.1 uncultured bacterium
CTACCATATTGGAAGGTGACAGCATAGTGATGCCATGAACCAGAAAGCATATATCCGGCAGGCGACTGTACATGGCCATCGGCAGTATAAAGATGTATGGATCCATCAGCCTCAGTATACATCAAAAAGTCATCCTCCGTATTTCCGATTCCGTTACCCTTGATCTGCAAAGTGTTTGGGTACATCCACCAGCTTATTGTAAATGTCTCTGCCTCGGTAAACGGTGTCTGATAAACCACACGGGCCTGATCACCGTAGAAACGCAGACCTTGCTTTCCGTCGGCATTGCATACTGTCAGCGCGCCCACCTTAGTAAGCTGATCGCTTCCATTAGAATTCGAAGTAGACAAAGTCACGTTATAAATACCGGTTTCCTTGGCAACAAACGAAGAATTCTGTCCATGCACCAACAGACGGTAATCTCCGTTCACCAGTTCCCACTGCCACTGGGTAGGAGAATATTGTGTACGGTCTTCCAAATACACCTTCTCACCTTTCACAACGACATCAGGCGCTACAGCAAAAGCGGTCTTCGGCGCAGAAGACATGGCATTCACCTCTATGGAATAGGTATCTGTACCCTGCGGATTGGTTACTTTCAGTGTAACCGTGTATTTACCTTCCTTCGGGAAAGATACAGCGGCCTGACGGGTGTAGATCTTTTCAGAAGAGCTTCCCGGAATAGACCATTCATAAGTATTCATTGCCAAATCCTGTTTTGGAGTAAACACGACACGGTCTGTAGCCGGTACCTCTGTTTCTGAAGCGGTGAAAGTAGCATCCGGTTTCGGAATGTCCAGTACCTGGATCTTACGGCTGCTCTGATTCTGATTTCCGGCTGCATCCGATACAATCAGAGACACTTCCTGTTCTCCGGTCTTATCAAATACCAGTTTCGCTTCCGGAAGATTAAAATTGGCAGTCTGTGCTCCGGAAGTGGTCCATTGCCAACGTACGGCACCCGGCGCGGCGGTAGCTTTGGCTACAACCTCCTGTCCTACATAAACCTGCGGCAAAGAAAAACTAAAATCTGCCTTTATATCATTCTGATTCAATGCCAGGCTGGCATCCTCCTGAACAAGAGCAGTCCCCTTCGTTATGCGGGCGTGATGGCCACCGGCAGAATCAAACAAGTAAGTTACATTGTCTTTAATAAAGCTATCCATCTTATAGCAGGCGAGCAAACCAGTCTGAAGCTCCGGACGGGCAAAAGATACATTCATACAATCCTGTATCTGTTTCTGTGTGCGTACCGTATTCCAAATACGCAGTTCATCCATACGTCCGTTCATAAAATATCCGTTGGATCCGAATACAAGATCACCAAAGCCTCCGATTCCTACCGACTGATTATTTGTCAGCGAAGCAGCCTGTTCTCCATTGATATAAATAGTCAGCGTGTTTCCGTTGATTACCAATGCCACATGCTGCCAAGTATTCACTTTCAATGAACCCGCAGGTGTACTTGTTCTTGAATTGATAGTCCATCCAGCCGTAACATCCTTATTGGCACTGCTATGGAACAAGAACTTACCCCATCCCGGACCAATCTGCTGATTATAATTCTCCAAAGAAGAAGGATTGAGCCAGAACTCCATAGTCAGAGTGTTATACTTATCTGAAAAGATGTCTGGTACGGCAAAAGAGGCTCCGGAGAAATTGCGCACTTTATTCTCTGTTGCTTCTACAACATCCGGTGCCACAACAACCAGAATACGGGAAGATTCAATCTCCTTACCCGCAAGCTGATACAAAGCCACCAGATAAAGCTTGGCATTTTTTTGCTCTTCGGTCAGAGCAGACAAATCAAATTGTTTTTGGTTTTTATCAATAGAAGATACTGTCGTTTCATTGGCATAAAGACGATATCCCTGCAAAGCATAGCCTGATGAAGAAGGCTGATCCCAGGTGAGCACATTGCTTTCGGCCATAACATTACGCGGCGCATTGAAAGCCTCACCGCCAACAACTACCGAAACAATGGTTTTTCCACCCTGATTTGCAATCAGCACTCCATCGGACGGAAGCTCGGCTTTCGTTTCTATTCCGTAAGCGTCAAACTCATAATCTATTACAGACAGCGCATTGACATGTCCCTCTCCCGTGGCCGACTTCTTCGAATCTATCACAAAGAAGTATTTCAACGGTTTGCGCAAATCATAGCCAGCGGTCAAGGCTGTAAGATCATAGCCGAATTCCATCGGTTCATCATGCAGTTTTCCGTCGGCCCAGCGTCCCAGCATCGGAGTTTCCGCATCCGGATAAATCTTGTCATCCAGCTTCATTCCATTACCGCCAAACTTGAAATACTCCATGGCCACCGTCTTTTCCGGCTCGGTTGCAGATGTATCGGCAGCAATACCGGCCACCAATGAAATCTCGCTTCGCTTACTGAAATCAACAGAAACCTTCATCGTACGCAATGGTTTATAGTCGGCCTTCACATAATATACTTCCGGGTTCCAGTAACCCACTCCATACATATCCGGGTTGCCATTACCGTTCGTTCCGATACATACAGCTGTCTTATAAGGACAATAGATCAACCCATTTCCATCCCAGGTAGGTCCCCATGAGTTGGCCACAATCCATGCTCCCACCTCATCCTTATCCTTTTCTCCGGCAATGCCATTACCGTCCAAATCAAATTCCACACGGTCGTCATATCCTACCACAGCCATTTCATGATCAATCTGAACTCCCCAACTGGATACATAACCGTCGCCCACGGCACCGATTTCCCGATTGGTTTCCGTATCAGGCACCGTAGATGTTTTATATCCCTCTACAAATCCGATGGCAATGGTACAGACACCTCCGGCATCAAACGAATTGTCTCCCTGATGATTCCAAAGCCATTGCTTTACAGCCTCACGACCTTCTTCCGTCTTCACATTCAAAGGAAACATGGCCGCACGCTCAATACGGTTGAACATGGCCGCATACCACTTGTCATATCCCTGCATCCAGCCATAATCATTGCTATACCAGTTCTGATCCGATCCGAAATCTTTTGAGAAAGTGCGTCCGCCATAAGTCACCGCATCAGGCACTCCATGATCTTTCAATACAGAAGGATAGTCAGTATTCTGATAATAATGCAGCCAGTTATAGTGTGTAGGATACTGATTTTTCTCTACACTGGCATCCAGTCTGCGAGCGGCATTCATCTCATAAGTAAACATATACGCTATGCGGGCAGCAGCCGTGCAGGAAGCATTTTCCTGCTGAAATATAGGCGGAAAATAAATCCGCTCGGCATTATTTACACGCACCGGCCGCTGTGCGGCAGTAGCTTTTATCTGCGCTCTTCCGACAGGACCGGCCCATCTCAATCCTTCATACGGATTAAAAGGCTGTACCGGCGGCAGAGGTTCCACACCGATTCTCACAGAATCCGAAATCTGATTCTGGGCAGAAACCGGAGTAATTCCCAATCCAGACCAGGCCATCAGGCACCAGACAGGAAGTATTCGTTTTGTTTTTCCCATATAATTAGTGAATTTAGTAATGGTACATCAACACAATGAGAATAAAAAATATAACAAAAGGTCCCCATTGCAATTGCATAACAAATTAAGATTCCGCAAAATAAATCTTTTTTTGCAGAAAACAAACAATATGAATAAAAAACAAAATCTATAAAAAAGAAAATCTATAAAAAAGAAAAAGACTGACGGTGCTTTCCTTATAAAAGCAGCCATCAGTCTTTTTCTTTCTCTTTATTTTGTACAATCCTTATTTTATCTCTTCATAATCAGCTATTTCAGCGATCTTCTTCGGTATGTCAATATTATCCATTCGTCCGGTAAAGCGCTCCGCACCTACTCCAATGGCAAACACCGGTACATAACCGTTGGAATGGCCACCACTCTGCCAACCGACACAAGCCACTTTATTGAGAATTTCCTTAGCTACAGTAGCCAGTTCATCATCATTCTGATAAAGCGTCTTGCTGTTTTCTGAAATACCTTTCTGGAGATGCTCATAAGCCTTCTTCAGTTTCTGAGTCTGGTTTTCGCTCAGCTGTACCTGATCCCAGAAACCAAAATTCTCTTTCAGACTCTGTTTCACAGCGTCCCAGGTAAACTGATCCTTCAGCGTTTCACGCAAGCGACGGATTTCTGCCGAATAGTTTGAAATGCTCATTTTCTGATTCTGAAGCACCTGTGTGTGCATTTCATAAGGACCAACTCCCAATGACAAGCCACCAGTCTCATGATCGGCCGTTACCACAATCAACGTCTCATCCGGATGCTGCTTGTAGAAATCATAGGCCACTTTCACCGCCTGATCCAGATCCTCTGTTTCGTGAAAAGCCGCAGCGGCATCATTGGCATGGCATGCCCAGTCAATGGCACCGCCCTCTACCATCATGAAGAATCCCTGATCGCCTTGTGTCGTCAGGAAATCAATGCCGGCCTGAGTAATCTGTCTTAATGTCAGGTCGCTGCTGCTTCGGTCCAATGCATAAGGAATACGACTACGGTCTTTTTTCGAAGCTTCTTCCGTCTGCAACAGAATCATTTTCCCGGCATCATTCTTCTTTTTCTCATAATCATCATATCCGCGGGCTATGGTATAACCGGCCTGCTCTGACTGAACATATAAAGAAGGACCTTGTGGATTTTTCTTATCTACAGGCTGGAGAAAATCCGAACCGCCATAGAAATCGAAAGCTGCCTTCAGCATGTCCTGCCCTATTTCATAATACATATTCCGATCGGGAACGTGAGCATAGAATGATGCCGGAGTGGCATGATCAACTGATACACTAGTCATGACACCGACAGCCCGACCACTTTTCTTGGCCCGTTCGGCAATAGAGGAAATGCGGGTTTTCTGATCCTTGAGCATGCCTAGTACACCGTTCTTTGTTTTCTGTCCCGTGGCCA
>CAJMQV010000145.1 GCA_905215575.1 uncultured bacterium
CAGTCCAATTCCATGCTCCTTCCCGGATTTCGTTGTTTCCGGCACCGGACTGGCCTGGACATCAGTCGGCGGCGAGATCCTTTTTATCGAAACCAGTCTGAGCAAGGGAAAACCGGGAAAACTTACGCTGACCGGAAATCTTGGCGATGTGATGAAGGAATCGGCTATGCTGGCCTTGGAGTATATCAAGGCACATGCTGATGATTTGGATATCGACAACCGTATTTTTGAGAACTGGAACATTCATATTCACGTACCCGAAGGTGCTGTACCTAAAGACGGTCCGTCGGCAGGTATTACCATGGCCACTTCACTGGCGTCAGCGCTGACTCAAAGAAAAGTGCGTAGCAATCTGGCCATGACCGGCGAGATTACTTTGCGTGGTAAGGTATTGCCGGTAGGCGGTATCAAGGAGAAAATACTGGCGGCACGCCGTGCGGGAATCAAGGATATTATTCTTTGTAAGGAAAACAAGAAGAATATAGAAGAGATTCCAGCCATGTATCTTAAGGGACTCTCCTTCCATTATGTGGAGAACGTGAAGGAAGTGCTTCAGTTTGCTTTGCTGAAAGAGAAAGTAGAGAGTCCGATCATTTTTAAATTCGAAGAAAACAATGGTGACCATAAATAAACAGACTAACTCCAAATTTTCCCTGTTGCATACCGACGCGAAGACCAACGCGCGTGCCGGTGTCCTCACAACGGATCATGGAGATATAGAAACTCCGATCTTTATGCCGGTGGGCACCTTAGGCAGTGTCAAGGGTGTGCAACTTAAGGATCTGACAGAAGACATCAAGGCGCAGATTATTTTGGGCAATACTTACCATCTGTATTTGCGTCCCGGAACCGAGATACTGGAAAAAGCCGGCGGATTGCACCGTTTCAATGGTTTCAACAAGCCGATGCTGACAGACAGCGGAGGTTTTCAGGTGTTCTCGCTTACAGGTATCCGTAAACTGCGTGAAGAAGGCTGTGAGTTCCGTTCTCATATTGACGGCTCCAAGCATTTTTTCACTCCGGAAAAGGTGATGGATATCGAGCGCTCTATCGGTGCCGATATTATGATGGCGTTTGATGAATGCCCGCCGGGAGATTCTGATTATGAGTATGCCCGCAAAAGTCTGGAGCTTACCCATCGTTGGCTGGACCGTTGTATCAACCGTTATAATGAAACGGCTCCTAAATACGGATACGGACAGTCGTTATTCCCTATTGTTCAGGGATGTACCTATCCGGATTTGCGCCGCCGTTCGGCTGAATTCGTAGCCAGCAAGAATGCCGATGGTAACGCCATTGGCGGATTGGCTGTGGGCGAACCGGCAGAAGTGATGTACGAAATGATAGAGGTGGTCAATGAAATTCTGCCTAAGGACAAGCCACGCTATCTGATGGGGGTCGGAACACCGGTAAACCTGCTTGAAGGAATTGAGCGTGGAGTGGATATGTTTGACTGCGTCATGCCTACACGAAACGGACGTAATGCCATGCTGTTTACACGTAACGGTATTATGAATATGCGCAACCGTAAGTGGGCTGATGATTTTTCACCGGTTGATCCGGACGGAACTTCTTATGTAGATACCGCCTACTCCAAGGCTTACCTGCATCATTTGTTCAAAGCTCAGGAATTGTTGGCCCTGCAGATTGCATCCATCCATAATCTGGCTTTCTACATCTGGCTGGTTCAGGAAGCCAGAAAGCAGATTCTGGCTGACAATTTCTCTGCGTGGAAAGCTGAAATGGTGAGAAAAGTATCTGTAAGATTATAAAAACAGTCCTGCATGAAACTCTTCAAAAAGAAACAAAAGGATAATAATGACAGAAGAAAGCTCTTCGGATGGCTTTCTTCTGTCAATCCGTTGAATCGGTTGGATCGCTATCTGATTGCCCAGTTTTTGGGAACTTATTTCTTTTCGATCATTCTGATCATTTCCATAGCGATTGTTTTCGATTATAATGAGAACATCGATAAATTTACCACGAACAATGCCCCGCTTAAAGGAATCGTGTTCGATTATTATCTGAACTTCGTTCCTTACTATTCAAATCTTTTCAGTCCGTTGTTTGTGTTCATCTCTGTGATTTTCTTTACTTCCAAGCTGGCAGAAAATTCAGAGATCATCGCCATGATGTCCACCGGTATGAGCTTTGAGCGTCTGATGCGTCCTTATATGGTGTCTGCCGCCATCATTGCCATGATGTCATTTCTGCTGGGAGCATATGTCATTCCTAGAGGAAGTGAAACCAGAATCAACTTTGAGAACATATATAAAAAGAAGCAACGGCCCAACTTTGCCCAGAATGTGCAGTTGCAGGTTGATACCGGTGTGATTGCTTTCATTGAGCATTTTGACGGCGAAACAAAAATCGGTTATCGCTTCTCGTTGGATAAATTTGAGAATAAAAAACTGGTTTCGCACCTGACTGCCAGTACCATCAAATACGATACGCTTGCCAATGAACAATATCATTGGAAGATAGGGAATTATACCATCCGTGAAATGAAAGGAATGCGCGAGCGTATTACTTCCGGATCAACTTTGGATTCATTGATCATGATGGAGCCGGCAGATTTCTTGGAAATCCGCGACCAGCAGGAGATTCTGACAAATCCGGAATTGAAAGAGTATATTGAGAAACAAAAGCGTCGTGGTCTGGGAAATATAAAACCTTTCGAGGTGGAATATTACAAGCGGTATGCCACTCCGTTCGCTTCTTTTATCCTGACAACAATCGGCCTGTCATTATCGGCCCGCAAGCGTAAGGGAGGAATGGGTATGTATTTAGGTATAGGATTGGGCCTGAGTGCCTCTTATATTCTGTTTCAAACCATATCCGCAACATTTGCCATCAATGCCAACTGGCCTTCTGCTTTAGCCGTGTGGATGCCGAATATTATATTTACAATCATTGCTTTCTTCCTGTATAAGAAAGCACCTAGATAAGATTTAAGAACGTGGATTTTTACGAATTAGATTTAAACGACCAGGTGCTGGATGCCCTGGATGATATGAACTTTATTGATTGCACTCCGATTCAGGAACATGCAATTCCGGCTATTCTGGAAGGGCGGGACGTGATTGGTGTGGCGCAAACCGGAACCGGAAAAACCGCTGCATATCTGTTGCCCGTGCTGAGCCGTTTGTGTGACAACCCCGGACCGGAGAATAAGATCAGCTGCATTATCATGTCACCGACACGTGAGTTGGCCCAACAGATCGATCAGTCTTTGGCCGGCTTCTCCTATTATGTTCCGATTTCCAGTGTCGCCGTTTACGGTGGAAACGATGGAATACGTTATGAGCAGGAGAAACGCGGTTTGACCATGGGGGCAGATATCATCATTGCTACCCCAGGACGTCTGATCAGTCATTTGAGTTTGAGTAATATCGATCTCTCCGGTGTGAAATATTTCATTCTGGACGAGGCTGACCGTATGCTCGACATGGGATTCAGCGATGACATCATGCAGATTGAGAAGATGCTTCCGCGCGAGCGTCAGACTATTCTGTTTTCTGCAACAATGCCGGCAAAAATTCAGCAACTGGCCAGCAACATCCTGAAGGATCCGGTTGAGATAAAGATTGCGGTATCTAAGCCGGCAGAGAAGATACGACAGGACGTGATATTCTGCTGTGAGGTGGAGAAACTGAAAGCTGTGAAATGGCTTTTTACACACTACCCTACCCAGCGTGTCATCATCTTCGCGTCTTCAAAAATCAAAGTCAAGGATATCACACGTGCATTGTTACGCAAAGGATTCAATGTAGGAGAAATGCATTCGGATCTTGATCAGAAAGAACGTGACGCTGTGATGTATTCCTTCAAGACACAGCAGATCGACATATTGGTGGCAACCGACATCGTAGCCCGTGGAATCGACATTGATGACATACAACTTGTGGTGAATTATGATTTGCCGCACGATGCAGAAGATTATGTACACCGTATCGGTAGAACAGCCCGTGCCAATAACGATGGAAACGCGCTGACACTGGTCAGTGAAAAAGAGTATACCGGTTTCAAACGTATGGAAAGACAGTTGGAGATAGAGATTCCGGCTGTAACACTTCCAGAGGACTTTGCCAAACCTGAATTGAAAGAGGAATCATTCAAGAAAAAAGGCAGAAAACCGAAAAAGAAGAGCAAAAGCGCTTCCGGAGAGGCCAAGCCTAAAACAGATACCAAAAAGGCAAATGCCCCGAAGGCATCAAAAGGAAAACAATCTCAAGACGGCAAAGCGCCTGCGGTAAAAGAAGCTTGCGACGCAAAGAAAGAGGACGTAGCAGAACAATCGGAAAATAAACCGGTTAAGAAAAAAAGAAGTCGTCACCGTCGCAAAAAATCAAATAAGCCTGCCGACGGAGGGGAACAAAAGCCGGTAGGACCGACAGAATAAATAATTACGGAAAAGATATGGAAACAAAGAAAAAGGCACTTCTTATTACCGGTGCCGTTGTTTTAGTTGCCGCTTGTGTTGCGGTGTATGCCCTGTTCTTCAGTTCCTGTTACAAGATCAGTGAAACTGTATATGTTTATGTAGATAATGATGATACAAACGACTCTATCCGGACAAAGATAAAAGCGGCAGCCCATCCGTCTGTTCTGTGGGGATATTCACTTATTGAGGCTCTAAAGCCAATGAAGGTGCATCCCGGCCGTTATGCCATCGAGCCGAAAGAAGGACAACTGGTAACCTATCGTAAGTTGGCCAGCGGTAACCAGTCACCCGTAAATTTGACCATCCCGAGTGTGCGTACCATTGATAAACTTGCGGGAGTGTTGGGACGTAAACTGATGGTTGATTCCATCGCTGTCTGCGAGGCACTTCAGGATATAATTTTCACTGGTAAAATAGGTCAGGCTGAAAGTCATGCGGTTGTGGTTGT
>CAJMQV010000146.1 GCA_905215575.1 uncultured bacterium
CGGTGTTAGGTCGTCGTTGGTTTAGGATAGACGAAAAGAAACGGCGGCTCTGAAAGTCAAAGCCGCCGCTTCATGGGCGCGTGAATGTGTCTGCTTTACGACGGCTTTTTTTCTTTGCCGTCGTCCGGCAGAAACACTTCTATTGCCTTTATTTTATAAATTCAATCTTACTTCCAAGTGACATCCATCTTACTCATTAGTAAGATGGATACCAAAAAACTGGCCCTCCGAAGAAATAGAAGGCCAGCCTTTGGCGTTTGTTATTCGATAAAATTATTGCTGGAGCTTAATTGTGTCCACGATTGCCATTCTGCTAATTTGCCGGATGGGGCGTCTAATCGCAACCGCCGCAGACGCAAGGCAGAGGAATACAATCAAAAGAAGTGAACCCACAGGAATTTGCCATGCAATCCCCCATTTATCTGCAATCAAAAACTGAAACATCAGCTTGTTCAAAGGCAACCCCAAGACGCATCCAACAACACAGCCAAGTATTGCATAGGTAAAGGCTTCTGCCGCAATCATCTTGTAAAGCTGATTTGCTCCCATTCCAATAGAACGCATGATCCCGTACTGTCTTGTTCTGGACGCTACACTGGCGTTCATGCTGTTAAAAATGTTAAACACTGTGATAAGTGCAATTATAATGAGAAAGCCATAAATAAACACCGCGCCTGTATAGTAGGAGCTTTGGGACTCAGAATTGGTAATTCTCTTATCTGAAACAGTGCTGTCGGATGGAACCATGCTCCGTATTGTGGAAACAGCATTATCCCCACCAGCAGAGGAAAATTGAACATCAATCGCCGTATAACCCAAATCGCCAACCAAAGCGGCAAATGTCTGTTCCGAGCAAATCATATATCCGCTACTGCCCGCACCGTTGACCCCGCTGGCCGTAGTCGTTGCCAGTATTCCGGCAATCGTTATCTGCTTATCGCCGGAAGATGTATGAAGAACTACGGTATCTCCAACATTCCAGTTTACGCCATCCTGATAAGTGACCAACACACTGTCTGCATTTTCCATAGCAGGCGTGATACTGCCCTTATTCAATTCTTCTTTCGCCCATCCGAATTGGTTATCATCATAAGAAATGAGCGTGATGGTTCCTTCTCCTGTATTAGATGAAACAGAAAGGCCAGCCATTTCCATACGACCAAAAACCTTATCAACACCTTCCATTTTGCCGATCTGTTCCACCAGCGACTTGTCCAGAAGCGTATTTCCCATTGTAATAGACACATCTGCTGCCGATGGAGAGAGTGCGGGCATCCCTTGATTGAGAAAGACTACCATTACTTGAAACGACAGGAACATCATAATACTGATAGCAAACGAGCAGGTCATAAGAAATACATTCTTTTTGCCAGATAGTGCATGGAAAATCCCCATACTGGTTTCAATGTGAAACAGCTTTGTATTTGCAGCCCTCTTGTTTTGCGTAAGCTGCGTACTGCCGCTGATTGCAGTTACCGGCGATACTTTAGAAGCCTTTTTCGCCGGGGATAGGGATGCCAGTAGTACAATCAGAAAACCGATCACCGCACCAGCAATCAGACCGCTTACACTGAACTGAAAAAGAGGTATCTCTGAAAAGCGTTCTCCGCTGATGGATTTCAGTAAAAGGCAGGCACACCATGTAATAATTTGTCCGGCAACCAGCCCAATCGGTACACCCTTCATACTTTGGCGCAACCCTTGAAGAATAACGAAGTGCTTTACCTGTGCTTTGGATGCACCCAAGCATCGCAAAAGGCCATAGAACTGAACCCGTTCCAGAACATTTGTGTTAAAGCTGGCGGCAATCATTACTGCACCAGCAATCAGCACCAAAAGGACAAGAAAGCCTGCAACGAGGTATAGGGATTGCATTGTGCTGTTTTCACTCTGTCCCATCAATCCAAGGAGCGCCGTATTTTCGCTTACCTGGCTGTCTGAAAGGTCATATTGCACTTTTATTTCATTCATGGCCTCCTGAATGTTTACACCATCTTTGAACTGGACGCGGAAAGTGGTTCCGTTTTTGGCATTTTCATCCGCAATTTGTCGAAAACCGTCCTCGTCCAATATCATGCCATACACATCCGCTTTAAGCAAACTTCCCATATCGGCAAGGACGCCGGTAATGCGGTATTCCCGGCTGGAACCGTCTGGCACTGTAACGGTCACGGTGTCGCCAACCACAAGGCCCAACTGTTCCAAAGCCGATTTATTCAATAATGCTTCATCGGGCTGGATGGGATATGAGCCACTTTCCATGTCCATTTCTGTCAAAATGGAAAAGGTGTCCTCATTCGCACCTGCGAAGCTGACCGCTTTGGAGCCGATAGAGCCAGCACTTCCTTGATAGGCCCATCCGCACAGGGCAACATCTATCCGCGCTTTTACGAGTTCTGCCGTCTGTTCATCTATATCGGTCAAACTGATATGGTATTCCCCATTTGTTTTGATAAAATAATTTTTCTGTGCGCGCAGCGCCATGTCGGCCATGCTGAAAATAGCAGTTACCAGCAATACCGAAAGTACAATGCAGAGAACCGAAATTCGATTGTTCTTACGGTGTACCTTTTCATACTGCGGCACCAATCCAAGATAGCTTTTCAACGCGACGACACCCCCAAATCCTTTAACACACCATCGGTCATACGGAACACGCGGTCTGCTGCGCTGGCGTGATTTTTGTTGTGGGTTATCATCAAAATGGTCTGTTGATACCTGTCCGACATGGTTTGCAATAAAGCCAAAACTTCCTGACTATTTTTGCTGTCCAAATTTCCAGTCGGTTCATCTGCCATAATCAGGGCTGGGCGCGTGACTAATGCCCGGCCAATCGCCACACGCTGCTGCTGACCACCGGAAAGCTGGCTGGGCAGATGGTGGCGTCGTTCAGTCAGCCCCAACACATTCAGCAGTTCATTGACAAATTTCTGATCCGGTCGCTTATAGTCAAGCAGCAACGGGAAAGTGATATTCTGTTCCACATCCAGTTCCGGGATCAAATTGAACGACTGAAAGATAAATCCAATGTGCTGACGCCGGAACACGGTTAATTTTTTCTCCGGCATAGAAAAAATATCCTGTCCATCAATCCATACCTTGCCGGAAGTGGCACTGTCCAGAGCGCCGATCACATTCAGCAAGGTACTTTTTCCGGAACCCGACTCGCCAATGATGGCAATAAATTCGCCTTTGCGAACGGAAAATGAAACATGGTTCAGTGCATGAACCTCGGTTTCCCCTGTACCATAGGTCTTGCACAGGTCTTGTACTTCAAGAATATTCATATTCGTTACCTCCTTTATGAACCCATCATACCCCCTTTGACTTACTTCCAAGTGACCTGCATCTTACTCATTTGTAAGGTTGATGAAATTCAATGTAAATGTAGTTCCCATTCCGGGTGTACTGGTCACGGAGATTGTTCCGCCGTGTGCTTCTACAATGGATTTCGCCAATGGCAGACCAAGACCAATGCCATGAACATCCGAAGAAAGACGACTTCGGTAAAACCGTTTGAAAATATTATACAGATCTTCCGGGTGTATTCCTTTTCCATCATCGGAAATTTCAATTTGTGTCATTAAAGGAGACTGGCTCCATTCTACTCCGATATGGCCACCGGTTTCTGTATGCTCCAAAGCGTTTTTTATAATATTGCCGATGGCTTCCGATACCCATAAGGCATCACATGATAAAATAACATCTTCTTTGCCGGAAAGCGTAATTGTTTTATGCTCCCGTTCTGCCCAAGTTTCAAAGCGTTCTAAAACATCCTGCATAAGAATGGAAACATTTTCTTCCGCTTTCTCCATCTGGATAATCCCTGCATCCAAACGCGCCAGTTTCAGCAAGGTGTAAATCACATCTTCCATCCGCTTGATTTCTCTTTGAGATTTTTCGGTAAAGCTACTTACGGTTGCGGCATCATCTTTGTGGCTCTCTATAATCTCATGGTACATTTTCAGGGCAGACAGCGGCGTTTTAATCTGATGTGATACATCCGAAATAATGTCCTGCAAAAATTCTTTTGTCTGCCTCTGGTTCTCAGCATGAGCAGAGAGGATAGTCGCCATTTCATTGATGGCATGAAAAAGGCTGTACCAGTCGCCAGCTTGTGAACATTCGATACGGGATGTGGTATTACCGTCCAGAAATTGACGGATGGTATTTTCAGCATTACTGAAAGCCTTGTGTTGGCGTTGAAGATAGAGAAAGAGCGATAAGTAGATTGCCCCAAACAGGAAAACCAACAGCGCAAATATAGAAAGCACTGTCTGATTTCGGTATGTCTGGACAGCAGGAAGAAAACGCATGGAGGTCGTTTCATCATATCCAATAGAAGCCAGAGCCTCCCTACCGCGTTCTATATCATTCTCGTTTGGCAATGAAGTAAAAGCTGAAATCTGCAATTCATCCTCATGGTTCAGTTGGTAGCCGGAAACTCCATAATCATGAAGCAACAATTCATGTTGAAAATTCTTTGTCAGCAAAAATGAAATCCCTACGGCAAGTAAAAATGAAACAAGGCAGATGATTGTAATTGCCAACAATAGCTTCTTTGTTTCTTTTCCTAATTTACCCATACATTATCCTCACTCAACAACCCATTTATAGCCAATCCCTCGTTCTGTCAGCAGGTATTTAGGCTGATTGGGAGTATCCTCAATTTTGTTTCTTAGCCGCCGGATATACACAGACAAGGTATTGTCATCCACAAAGTTTCCGTTGCCATCCCACATCCTATCCAGGATCATTTCTCGCGGCATAAGGTGATTAGGATTTTGCATGAACAGACACAGTAATTTGTATTCCACCAGCGGGAGATCAAGCGGTTCATCATTTTTCCAAACGAG
>CAJMQV010000147.1 GCA_905215575.1 uncultured bacterium
TTCTCACCGTCTATGAAAACCATCAACCTGTCCTGGTACGATAAAGCCATGCAGCAGGAAAAGGGTTTCGACTTTGAGAACCAATACTCTACCCTGACCTACAAGATCAAGGATGAGGGTACGGACTATCTGAACGCCAGCGAAGACAAGACCGAGGAGGTGAAAGAGCGTCTGGACTGGATCGCCTTCAAGAATCAGTTCTTCAGCTGTGTATTCATCGCACATCAGGACTTTACCGACGCTACTCTCTCCAGCACACCGCAACCTAAGAACAGCGGTTACCTGAAGGAGTATAATGCGGAGATGAAGACTTTCTTCGATCCGTCGGGCAGCAAGACAACCGACTTACAGCTCTATTTCGGTCCAAACAACTACCACATTCTGAGCAATACCAACGATCTGAGCCTCAGTGACAAGGATCTGGAAATGCAGGATCTGGTTTACTTGGGATGGCCGCTCTTCAAGTGGATCAACCGCTTCTTCATCATCTATCTGTTCGACTGGCTCAACGGTCTGGGCTTGTCTATGGGTATCGTATTGCTGTTGCTGACCATTATCATCAAGGTTCTGGTTTACCCGACAACACGCAAGTCTTACATCGCTTCGGCCAAGATGCGCGTTCTGAAGCCGAAAATCGATGCTTTGAACGAGAAGTATCCGGACCCGAACGACGCACTGAAGAAACAGCAGGAGATGATGCAGCTCTACAGCCAATACGGTGCCAACCCGATGGGCGGCTGTCTGCCGATGCTTATCCAGATGCCGTTCTGGATCGCACTCTTCAACTTTGTGCCGAACGCCATTGAGTTGCGCGGAGAGAGCTTCCTGTGGGCCAACGACCTGTCGGCATACGACGATCTGATCCGTTGGGACACTCACATCTGGCTCATCGGTGACCATATCAGCATCTTCTGCTTGCTGTTCTGTGCCACCAATATCATCAACACCTGGATCAGCACCAAGCAGCAGCAGTCTGCCATGAGCGGTGAACAGGCCCAGCAGATGAAGATGATGCAGTACATGATGTATTTCATGCCTGTGTTCTTCTTCTTCATGTTCAACAATTACTCTTCAGGACTGAACTATTACTACTTCCTGTCCAGCTTGACCAGCATTCTGATCATGTGGTATCTCAAGAAGACTACCGACGAAAAGAAACTGCTCGAGAAGATGGAGGCCAAGTATGAAGCCAACAAAAAGAATCCGAAAAAGGCTTCCGGCTTTGCAGCTCGTCTGGAGGAAATGCAGAAAAAGCAACAGGCTATTCTGGAAGAACAGAAAAGAAGACAGGGACAAAAATAAAAAGTAATCATTTTATGCCGGACGTGTCTTTTCGCGTCCGGCTTTTTCATATTTATCCTATGAACTTTCTACACATTATGACCACCACTTTGGCACTGACGGCCGCCGCGCCGCAGCAAAGCCCTGCCGAAACTCCGGTGATCGGCAAGAATGAAATTCAACTGAAAAACGACCGGATGACTCCCGAGGCGCTTTGGGCCATGGGACGCATCGGCGGCATGACTACCTCACCGGACGGCAAGAAGATTGCCTACACCGTGACTTACTACAGTGTGCAGCAGAACAAGGGCCGCACCCTGATCTATCTGATGAATGCCGACGGATCGGACAAACAGCTCTTTACTCAGGGAAATGCCAGCGAGATGGAACCGCAGTTCCTGGCCGACGGCAAGAATCTGGCTTTCCTGAGCACTGCCAGCGGCAAACCGGAAGTATGGCAGGCCGCTCTCGACGGAAGCGACCGCAAGCAGCTGTCGTTCACCGAGCAGGGTGTACAGGGTTTCAAATTCTCACCCGACAACAAACTGGTAATCCTGGTACAGGAAGTAGAAACCACAGCTTCCATTGAGAAGACTTACGACGATCTGCCTCTGACCAGCGGTATGGTCATCACAGACCTGAACTACAAGCACTGGGATCATTATGTGCGCACCATTCCACATATCTTCCTGGCCAATTTCGACGGAACACGCATCTCGGACCAGACTACCGACATTCTGAACGGAGAGCCTTACGAATGCCCGATGCTTCCGTTCGGCGGAAGCGAGCAGTTCAACTGGAGTCCCGATAGCAAAACAATCGTATATACCTGCCGTAAGAAAACAGGCGTGGACTATGCCATCAGTACCGACAGCGACATCTTCGCCTATGAAGTGAACACCGGCAAGACTACCAACCTGTGCAAGCCCGCCGGTTATCAGGCTCCGAAAACAGATCCGAGCCGTTCGCTGCAGCACCAGGCCGTGAACCAGAATGCCCAGGACTGCAACATGGGTTACGACACCAATCCGCAATACTCTCCCGACGGTACGAAAGTGGCCTGGCAGAGCATGGAGCGCGACGGTTATGAAAGCGACCGCACCCGTCTGTGTGTCCTCGACCTGAAGACCGGAAAGAAAACCTATGTGACCGAGTCTTTTGAATCGGGTGTTGACGGATTCAACTGGAGCAAGGACGGCAAGCTACTTTACTTTACCGGAGTATGGCACGCCCGCAGCATGGTATACCAGACCGACCTGAAAGGCAATGTACGTGCGCTGACCGAAGGAGATTATGACTATAGTGGTGTGGCCGACAATGGTGACCAACTGTTGGTGATGCGTCACAGCCTCAGCGCTCCGGACGACATCTACAGCATCTCCAAAGGCAAGAAAGCCAAGATTACCCAACTGACTCAGGAAAACGAGCATATCCTCAAACAGCTTACTTTGGGTGAGGTAAAAGAACGCTGGGTACCGACTTCTGACGGCAAGCAGGAACTCTGCTGGGTGGTTTATCCGCCACACTTCGATGCCAGCAAGAAATACCCGGTACTGCTCTTCTGCCAGGGCGGTCCGCAGTCGCCCGTAAGCCAGTTCTGGAGCTATCGTTGGAACTTGCAGCTCATGGCGGCCAACGACTATATCATCGTGGCTCCTAACCGTCGCGGTCTGTCGGGCTTCGGCATGGAATGGCTGGAAGACATCAGCGGTGACTACAGCGGCCAGTGCATGCAGGATTATCTGGATGCCATCGACAATGTTGCTCAGGAGCCTTATGCCGACAAAGACCGTATGGGTTGTGTCGGTGCCAGCTTCGGAGGCTACAGCGTATATTATCTGGCCGGACACCACGACAAACGTTTCAAGTGCTTCATCGCACACGACGGAATCTTCAATACCCAACAGCAGTATTACGAAACTGAAGAGATGTGGTTCCCGAACTGGGATCTGGGTGCCGGCCCGTGGCGTAAGGGCATCACCAACCAGGCCAACTCTCCGGAAACTGTAAACGACGGACAGAAAGTAAATCCATACACCACCAGTCCGCATCTGTATGTTGACAAGTGGGACACTCCGATTCTGTGCATCCACGGCGAGAAGGACTACCGCATTCTGAGCGCTCAGGGAGAATCAGCCTTCAAAGCAGCCCGCATGCGCGGCATTCCTGCCGAACTGCTCATCTTCCCGGATGAGAACCACTGGGTGCTGAAACCACAGAACGGAATCCTGTGGCAGCGCACCTTCTTCCGTTGGTTGGACCGCTGGTTAAAGAAATAAATATCAATTACTATCTTAACAAATAAAAATGACAACAGTAACACAAAACATTCAGCAAAAACTCAGCGACAGCAAGGCTGCCCGCTGGACCGCCATGGCGATTGTTTCGTTCACCATGATGTGCGGTTATTTCATTACCGACGTAATGGCTCCTTTGGAAACTCTGCTTACCCAATCTGTTGCAGAAGGCGGACTGGGCTGGACCAGTGCCGAATACGGTTTCTTCTCCGGAGCCTACGGTTATATCAACGTATTCCTGCTGATGCTCTTCTTCGGGGGTATCATTTTGGATAAGATGGGCGTGCGCTTCACCGGTGTGATGAGCTGTATCTTCATGTTTGTCGGTGCCTCCATAAAATGGTATGCCATTTCCCATACCTTTGGAGACGCAACAGTATTCGGTTTTCCGACTCAGGTAGCCTTAGCAGCCTTAGGTTTCGCCATATTCGGTATGGGAGCCGAGATTACCGGTATCACTGTTTCCAAGGTTATTGTAAAATGGTTTACCGGACATGAACTGGCACTGGCTATGGGTCTGCAGGTAGCTATGGCCCGTATCGGAACCGCTGCCGCATTGGCTTGCAGTCTTCCTATCGCCAATGCCATGGGCGACATTTCAGCTCCGATTCTTTTCGGTGTCATCTGTCTGTGCATCGGTCTGATCGCCTATCTGGTTTACTGCGTCATGGACCGCAAACTCGACAAGTCTGCACAGACTGCCGAAAACACAGAAGCAGAAGAAGGCTTCCAAATGAGCGACCTGAAACGTATCTTTACCAACAAAGGTTTCTGGCTCATTACTATCCTTTGCCTGATGTTCTATGCCGGAGTATTCCCATTCCTGAAGTTTGCCACAAAACTGATGATTTTCAAATACAACGTAGAACCTCAACTGGCCGGTATGATTCCTGCCATGCTGCCATTCGGAACCATCCTGCTCACTCCGCTTTTCGGTTCTATCTACGACCGTATCGGTAAGGGTGCCACTCTGATGATTATCGGTTCTGCCCTGCTGACTCTGGTACACGTACTCTTCGCCCTGCCGATTCTGAACGAATGGTGGTTTGCCATCATCGTGATGATTCTGTTGGGTATTGCCTTCTCATTGGTTCCGTCAGCCATGTGGCCTTCTGTTCCGAAAATCATTCCGATGAAGCAGTTAGGTTCTGCCTATGCCATCATTTTCTACATTCAGAACATCGGTCTGTCTATGGTTCCTGTACTGATCGGTTGGGTTATCGAGAAGTATGCCACCATCCAGACTGCCGAGGGCGTTACTTATG
>CAJMQV010000148.1 GCA_905215575.1 uncultured bacterium
AAATTCAAATTATAAGTTCATCTTTTCAAAAAATGAGTTTTGACACACCTTCTTCCAAATATCTCAGATACAAACAATAATCCAATGATTAGCGAACCACAACCTTGCGTCCGTGAACCAGATAAACACCAGGAACAGAAATCTCGATACGGTTCACTCCTGCATGTACTTTAGCATCTTGTATCCGTACTCCTGCTATGTTATATATCGGCAAGGTTCGGGCACTGTTGCTACGAATCAAAATATAACCATTTCCTCCGCTCACAGCCAAAGAAGAAGTATTCTGTGCCGAATATACTCCTGTAACAGGAGGGTCAGTCGGATCAGTAGGATCTGTCGGATCAGTCGGGTCAGTAGGTTCTGTTGGTTCAGGATCATAACCATACTGCTCATCCAGATAAGCCACACGTTTGTCAATCCATTCCTTCAGATAGTCCAACTCAGAATCAAAGTCCATATAGATTCCGTTACTACCATTCCAGCGATCAATTTCCCGCTGATCAGCTCCACTGGCCTGGAACAGTTTCACATAATGTTCAAAACGCTGATACAGGCTGTCCGGATCGAAATAGTTTGGTCGCAAGGCGGCATAACGTGCAGCCAGTTGTTCATTCCAGTTTTCATAATCGTATTCCATCAGACGTTTGTAAAGCGTATGTTCTCCATGCTCATAAGTCCAAAGATATGATATAAAATCTGAGGCTGCATAGTTCCGGGTATTGTCACTACCATTCCAACGACGTCCCCATGTTCCATCCAAATCCCAAGGCGACATACTCATCATTTTGGATTCCTGAACATTATAATGATGCAGGAATATATTCTTTCCGTGGTTGTCGGTGGCCATCATCAGCTCAATAAACAGATAGTAATCCAAAAATACAGGCAAGTCAAACTGTTCACCTACTTGCGACATAAAGGTTTGTCTGTTTCCGGCTGCTACTACATTGATACCTTCAGCTAATGGTCCCCAATCTATCGGTTCACCATCTCCCAGGTCAGGATATTGCATTTCCCAATTGTCCCATGTATCCCAATTGTTATCATAAGATGTCACAGGAGTCATAGGATAATATCTGCTATCCTGATCATGTCCCATGAATACAGAGTAACTCCACTGATCGGATTTATATAAAGCACCACGAATTGTTGCCGGCTCTCCAACAACCGTACTTTCCTTAATTTTCTTCAATTTAAGTTGCTTGCGGTCAAGTTTCTCTGTCATGCAATACACTCCATTATACTTGCCGTTCACGAAAGTTTCCACAAAACGCCCACGAGTTCCATTATGCGCTTCCGGTTCTTCGGCAAAGTGATATGGCGGCATGGAAAAATCATTCCACAAATCCGTAGATACACGGTTGCGCATACGTCCCGGATCAATAGCCATCGCATCAAGAATCCAATTATTGTCTTCGCGCAGTCCAAAGAAACTTGCATCCATTGACTCCCCGAGTTCATCAGTGATCTTTACGGCATATGCTTTCTTATTCATGCCCGAAGCCGTAGCGCCACGATAACGGAACTTGGCATGATACAAAGTATCATTTCCTTCTGTATCAGGATCTGTCACCCGAATAGTTCCCGGCACATAATCATACCTGTTAAAGCCCGAGCCTGTAAATTCCACAATCGGCAGGAAAGTAAATGTAAGATCAGCCTGAGCCACGACCTCTCCTGTCTGTCGGTTATTTACTGTGATTGGGTAAAGCGTTCCACTCTGAAAGTTTTCAAAATTGGTAGTTTCAGACAAAGGTTTTTCCTGAATGCGAAATTCCATATTTTCGGAATCTTTCAGATAAGCCGTACAACTGACTTCATAGTCCTGCTGCTCCATATATTTCTCCGAAACACTCTGAAGATAGCAATTGCCTTCAGCATCAAACACGGCTCGTTTACCATTGATCACAAGGGAATCAACCAGTTGTGTAATATCAAACTTTCCACTCTCATCCTGATCCAATACAGGATTTCCATTCTCATCATAAACACAGAATAGCTCATTTCCTGCATAGGCTGCATATTCCTGATATGTTCCAACGATATAAGAGTCTTTACGTACATTCAAAATATGAGACTGGTCCTCCATATTTCGAATTACATAATAATCTCCTTCCTGCTCGAATGTCCACAAAGAAGCATTGCCATTCGTTTCGACAGTCAAATCCGCATAGCGTTTTGTATCCGTACGCTCTCCGTCATAAGTAAGATATTTTAGTGAACTGGCATTTTGTATTGTAAATTTTCCATCCGAGGTTTCTGCTACATACCAGTAAGCAGACAAAGACTCTTCATCGTTCGTGTCATAAAATATCGGGATCTTCTGTCCGGAGATCTGACCATCTACGACACTTCCCTGCATCCAATAAGTACACATCAAGCGATACTTTTTACCCTGTTCAAAAAGTGGTTTTGCCCAACTAAGCCCGGGTAACATGGCAAGGAGCAATAAAAATGTGCGTTTCATGTTTCTTTAGTTTTGTATCATGTAATGTGCAAATCTACCCTTTTTGATAAACATTTGCAACAAATAAAGCATCTTTTAAAAGGATATACCGAAAATCCATAAAAAAGAATCGCTTTCCGCATCATCTGATGCAGAAAGCGATTCACATCCTTGGTCAAGCAGAATTATTAATTCTGATTACAATAATAAAAATCTGGTTAGAAAACCATTACCTTCTTTCCATTGACAATGTAAATGCCTTTAGACAAAGATAAACGGACAGTTCCCTGAACCTTTCGGTCATAGCAGGTCATTCCGGTCACAGAAACCACTCGAACTCGTTGCAATTCATCAGATGTTATGTCCAAAGAACCATTGCGTACTAATATATGCAAACGAGATTCTGCTTCCGGCAATTCTGCACTTTCTACATCTGTTGCCGGGCTACCATACTCTTCAAACAGTTTCTTCAACAGAGATACACGTTCAAGCGTCAGACAGCTCTTTCCGCTCATGTTGGCCAAAATTCCCAAAGAAACCTCCTGTTCCTGATCTTTTATCACAAAGCCCACTTCCTTATTATTCAGAGGAGCATAAGCGATAGAACCACGGGATACATTATCTGTTTCTGGAAGTCCCTTACCAGAAGCTGCGACCAGATAAGAGCCGTCAGCAGCAAACTCCTGATATCCCTTTACAGCCAAAACATAGTAACCGACTGGAAGTGTTACAGTCTGATAAGCCTTATGGTCTTTAATTTCTTCAGCAAAACCGTCCCAAGATGTAGTCAGCGTCATCGCAGAACTCTTGTTCTTGTCTACATGGAAACCTGTTGTCACCTGTGAATTCTTTGTTGCATTCTCCAAAACCCAAGATGATTGTGCTGTTCCTTGCTGTAGTTCTACAAAACGGGATGCATTTGTTGGATTTACCGTATTGTTCGTACACAGGAACGGCATTGCATAATTGGTCAGATACTGATCCGTGCAGTCGATACGCTCCAAAGTGTTCAGACAGAATATACCCGTAGACGAACTCCATGAGTCACCAGAAGGACCAAAGTTTACACGTGCACCGGTGTTTGCATTGGTAGTAGCATCCTGTACATCTCCAGAGTTCTGGTTAAACTGATAGTATACGCTCAGCTTATCATTCTGCATGGCAGCCGGGATATCGGAAATTACATCGTTGGCGTATTGCAAAATCTTCTCATCTGTCAGAGCAGAGTTCCATACCCGGAATTCATCGACAACGGCATTCATAGGAGCATCTCCACCTCCAAGACAGAAAGGAGTCTCAGAGCCCTTATATTCAAATCCTGATATACTGGTAGCGGTTACCAGCTGAGCATCCTTATAGATATAGACACTACCTGTCTTGAACACAACAGCATAATGATGCCATTGGCCGGTTACAACAACTCCTGCCGGCGAAGAAACCTTTTCATTATTGATCGTTACGGTAAGCGTTCCATCTGCGCCAGTTTCGATCAGCACTCCGTTTTCGTCATTTCCAATCCGATGGGTGCGGGCTCCGTTACTCTTGGCATACATCCACCAGTCAATTGAGAAGTTTCTTGTATTGGCTGCGATCGGATCATTCTGAAGTTGCACATATTCATTGCCACCGCCAAAGTTCAATCCAGTCTTTCCATCCGCATTACATACAATTACAGCGCGCTCCTGTTCCTGCACATTCTCACCTTGTTCATTGTATGCTGTCAGGCGGGCCTTGTAAATACCCGGATACTTCATGTCAATAGTACGGTTCTGATCATGTACCAAAATATAATGCGCGTCATTCTCGATTTCCCATCTCCATGCCAACGGGTGATGCAAGCTCTTGTCTTCCAAATTCACTTTTTCTCCCTTCACTACGACTTGTGGAGTAATTGTGAAATCCACCTGTGGAGCAACTTCAGCAACATGTACGCTCTTGGTCAAGACACTGCTTCCGGCTGCATTCGTAACTGTAAGAGTAATCTCATAATCTCCCGGCTCGAGATAGGTGGCAGAAGCGTTACGAGTATTTGCAGATTCCTTCTGTGCTCCCGGCATGCTCCAGGTATATTGACAACCGTCACCACCATCCGATTCATTAATCAGACTCACAGGACTGCCAGCCGGAACAGTTTCGGAACTTAACTTAAAGTTAGCTTCTGGTGCCGGCTGTTCCAATACGGTAATGGTCTTGCTGGTGCTGCGGATTCGTCCCACTGCATCTGTAGCAGTCAGTTTTATGGTCTGTCTGCCGGCTTCGGTGAACAGTAACACAGGATTCTCTGTTTCCAAAATCTTTTCTGCAGCGCCGGAAACTTCCCACTTCCAGGAAACGACTCCTCCGGTAGAACGGTCTTCCA
>CAJMQV010000149.1 GCA_905215575.1 uncultured bacterium
AGGTCAGCATGGACTGCAGACTATAGTAACCGTCCATATTCACCGGTTTGGTAAACTGCGCTCCCTTGTCGAGCTGTATGCCGCCCGGCAGCATCTGGTCTTCTGTGGCCACAAAAGTACTGTCGGCCACATAGTCTGTACGGAAGGTAGCACCTATCATGGCGATGAAGGTCTGTCCGGACAAGGTGGTATGCAGATAGCGCAGATTCAATGTATGATTGATTTGCTGGTCCAAATTCGGATTACCGGTTGAGAGGAACAGCGGGTTTGTGTTGTTGATCACATGCTGCAGGTCCTGAAGCGACGGTGCTGTGGAACTGCTACGATAGCGCAACTGGAAGGAGTTGCTGCGGTCGGCCATATAGCGGGCAGTGAATGAGGGCAACACCGAAAAGTAAGTATGCTTCAGCTGCTCGGCATAGGGATAGGTTTCCTCACCCTGCAAGGTGGACCACTGTATCTCGGCTCCTGCCATCAGACGGAGCTTGCCGACGTTCCAGCGCAGACCGAGACCACCGGCTTGAGTGATGTAATCCGTCTGATATACGTTGGAAAGGTCTTCCACCAACTGCTCGTACAAGTCGTCCGTACCGTTCGATTCATAGGTTTTCTGCTCCGCATCGGTGTTGGTGTACGACATCTTGTAGTTGGCCTGCAACTGCACCTGATCGCCCAGTTTTTCGGTGAACATCAGGTTGGTGCGGAACATCATCTGCCGTTGCAGCATCTCCTTATACTGGGAATAGGCTTCCTCGCTGAGCTGCTCCTCCTGCATTTTCCGTTCCAGATAATCGGTATAAGTGTCGCCGTTGCGGTCGGAATACTGGCCTCGGAAAGAGAGCGACAGGGTTCGTCCTTCGGTATTGAAACGGTGGCGGTAAGTAGCGTCGCCGCCTATCTGCCAGGCTTTGACCAGATTGTCGGTCACACTGTTCACGCCCTCGGAAAAGATTCCGTTGAGCAGATTCTGTCCGTCATACAGACTGTATGTGTCATTTCTCTGGAAGCTGAATTTAGGACGTATCTGCAACGAGTTTCGGTCGTCAATCTGATAGTCCAGATTCATGTTGATGCGGTGGTTCCAGTTGTTCATCTCCGACTCGCTGTCCTGCTCGTAACTCATTCCCGGCAGTACGGAGTCGAAATATTTTCGAACCAGATTTTCTTCATAGTCGTTGTTGGTTTGGTTCAGGAAATAGCTGGCGGTCAGCTTCAGGCGCTTGTCCCATTCATTCACATAGTTCACGCCCAATCCGTTGGTTTGTGTCAGTCCGCCGAGCGATCCTACCATAAAATTGTCGGTAGACGCGCTGCCGCCACGGCCTCCTCCCCCGCTGCGACCGCCTCGGCGTCCGCCACGCTTGGAACTTTGTGACGACATCACACCGGCCAGGTCTTCCTGCGAGAAGTTCTGCTGGTTCACGTTGTTGCTCATGCCCAGCACCGAAACGCGCTGCGTGTCATCAAACCAGTTCACGTTTCCGCCGGCATTGTAGCGGTTGTCCAGTCCGTAGCCTCCATAGACCTTTCCGAACAGTCCCTCTCGATATTCGGGTTTGGTCACGATATTGATGGTCTTGATTTCCTCGCCGTCATCAAATCCGGTAAACTCGGCCTGGTCGCTTTTCTTGTCGAACACCTCGATACTGGCCACGATGTCCGACGGCAGATTCTTCAGAGCCAGATTGACATCGCCATCGAAGAACTCCTTACCGTCTACGAGTATCTTCTGCACCGCTTCGCCTTGTGCCTGAACCTCGCCACCTTCCACCACGATGCCCGGCATCTTGGCCAGCAGGTCTTCGGTGGTGCTTCCCTCGAGCACTTTAAAGGCCGATGCGTTATAGGCCAGCGTATCTCCCCGCTGCTGAGCTCGGGTGGCGCGGGCTTCGACATCCACCTTGCCGATCTTCTGCACATCTTCTTCCATCTGCACATCAAACACATACTTTTTGTCGGCAGTCAGCGCCAGTTTGACCAGAGCTGTTTTATAGCCCATATAATGAGCCTCGAGCTGATAGTTGCCCAGCGGCAAACAGTCAAAGCGATAGTTTCCATCCAGATCGGTAGTGGTATAGAGCGTGTCCTTGCCCGCCTGAAAAAGGGTCAGTGTGGCCATCGGCAGGGTTTCGCCGCTTGTGCGGTCGGTCACTTGTCCGGACACTACCAGCTGCGCCTGAGCCATCATAGCCGCAGAACAGAATGAGGCAAACAGTGAGATTCGTCTTTTCATAATTGTTGTCGTTTTTATTGGTTTCTGATGCAAATGTATTCTGCCTGCAGGGCCTGTACAAGCAAAATGCACCGCTTACGGGTGAACAGCAGAAAAATAGGGGTAAACAACAAAATGAATATTTTTCCTTTCGCAAAAAGAACGGTATCTTTGCAACAGAAACAACAAAGTCTGAAACCATGAATCAAAAGATACCTTTATTAATAGATGTGCTTTTCATCGTTATCGTGCTGCCGGCTCTCTGCCTGATGCTTCCCATCGACCGCTGGGTGACCAACAACTTCTGGTTCGTCTGCGCACTGATCTGCTGGCTCTACATCGTTTATTTTCTGAACCGTAAATTCACCATACCGCTGTTTTTCAAGGGGCGCAAGCACGTGCTGCTGGCCATAGGCATCCTGCTGGCCACCATATTCGTCACCTGGCTGCTGTCACAATATCAGATGGAGTTTCCGCAACGCATGTTCCATCCCAACCGGGTGCGCCGCGTCGGCAAGAGCCGATTGCACCAGCAGGCAGTGTGGTTCCTGTTTACCACCGCTTCGGTGTTCAGCATTGCCACAGGACTGTTCCGAGAGCTCACCCGCCAGATTGTACGGGGACATACATTGGAGTACGAAAAGAAGAAAGCGGAACTGGCCCTGTACAAGGCGCAGATCAACCCGCACTTTCTGTTCAACACGCTCAACACACTATATGGAATGGTGGTTCTCAAATCGGAACAGACTGAAACGGCTTTCATACAGTTCATCAACCTGATGAAATATATGTATACCAATCCCACCAAAGAGATGATACCGATAGAAGAAGAGGTGGAATACATCCGGGAATTTATCGAGATTCAGAAGTACCGGACAGAGAAGAAAGAACTGATTCACTTCAGCTACACGAACGACGGTGCTTACCCCGGACTGCAAATCGTACCGATGCTCCTGATTACGTTCATCGAAAACGCGCTGAAATACGGGCTGTCCTCGGTACACGATGATCCGGTAGACATTCGAATAGAAGTCCGGAACGGCATTCTGAACTTCAGCACCGACAACCGGAAGGCCTCCGAACCGCACAACCGCCCGAAGGGAATCGGCATCGCCAACTGCCGCAAGCGTCTGGAACTGGCATACCCGGAACGCCACACGCTGGAAATCAAAGAAACGGAACACGAATTCAAAGTATTGCTCACCATTAAACTGATAGAACCATGAAATGTATTGCCATTGACGACGAACCGATAGCCCTGGAAATTATCAAGAAGTTCTGCAACCAGATGGGCGGACTGGAAATCGAAACTTTCAGCAACCCATTGACAGGGCTGGAGGCCATCAACCGCACTCTGCCCGACCTGGTTTTTCTGGATATAGAAATGAAGGGAATACACGGACTGGACCTGGCCCGCAAAATGCCTGCCGGCGTCATGCTGATCTTTACTACGGCTTATGCACAGTTTGCTCTGGACGGCTTTGAGCTGAATGCCATCGACTTTCTGCACAAGCCCTACTCATTCGGCCGCTTTGAAACGGCGGTCAAAAAGGCGATTCATCTGAAATCCTTGCAAACGAGGGCACAGCAAAGCGATGAGCAGTCGCTCGTGGTCAAGGCGGATTATAAGAATATAAAAATAATCTGCTCGGAGATTCTTTACCTGGAAGCCATCAATAATTATGTAAAGATACACCTGAACGGCAATCATCCGATACTGACCCAATGCACCCTAAAAAGCCTCATCGAAAGCCTTCCCGAACAACAGTTTTTGCGGGTGCACAAATCGTTTGTGGTAAACAGGGCGTTTATTGTCAGCTTTTCACGCACAGAAGTAGTCCTGCCCCAGGGAAAAATCCTTCCCGTGGGCAGAACCTATGCCGATGCCTTGCAGCAATAATCAGCGGTCCAGATGGAATTTCTTTTTGTAATAGGACTCGGCTGTATAGAGAGCCGCCGCCGGATTGTTTCCGGTGACGCGGTCTTTCGTCACCAAAGTAGTGGCGTATGCTTCGGAATATTTATAGAACAGGCTGTCGTGTCCCACGCACAAACCGATCACCACATTCAGATCCGTATGCGCTTCGTTCAGCAAGCGTGCCTGAAGAATCGGGTTACACATAGCCGCCCCGATAGATTCGCACTCCTTTGGAATGCCGAGCGATGACTTGGGTTTACCGGCCACCTTACAAATCACAGCATAAGCTTCGAAACCGTTGGCCTGAAGAATACGGGCAAAGATGCGAGCCTCGCGAATCAATCCGATGCAATTCGCAATGCCGATGCGCCGTGCTCCGATCTTACGGGCAAACTCCATAATCTCCTGCACACGAGTCCACTGGCAGTAACCTTCGTATTCCACTTCGGCACTGGCCACCATAATATCGTGGTTTCGTCCCTCCTCATAACGCTCCAACGCCCATTGCATATCTTCATCACGCAGATGAGTGGTAGGACAGAACTCGGGATAAGTACGGTTCTGAAACTTACAATTTTGTGTTCCGCAGTCCACACAAGAGTGTTTCTGCTTTTCTCCTTTCATTGCTTCGCCTTCCATAACAGTTTCTTTTTATAATACCTCTGCAAAGA